>JANMKR010000163.1:0-18840 GCA_031372145.1 Actinomycetota bacterium
CACCGTCGATGGCGGCACGCCCATCGCGCTCTGCGCGCATCTCGACACGGTTCCCAACAGCGGCCCGATCGAGGTCAATCTCGTCGATGGGTTTCTGACCAACCATCGCGCGGACATCCTGGGCGGAGACAACAAATCCGCGGTGGCGGCGGTGATCGAAGCGGCGCGACGCATCGTCACGGACCGCCGGCCCCACGCCGGGTTCGATGTCCTCCTGACGCCCTGCGAGGAGATCGGCCTGCAGGGGGCGAAACGGTTCGATCCGGTGACGACGCAAGCCAAGATCGCGTTTGTGTTCGATCACACCGGTCCGATCGGCGGCATCGTGTCGGCAGCGCCGTCGCTTCGCAAGATCCATGCGACGTTCGTCGGCCGCACCGCGCATGCCGGCATCGTCCCCGAACAGGGCCGCTCCGCAATCGAGGCCGCCGCGCGCGCAATCTCGCGAATGCCACTGGGACGCATCGACCCGCTCACCACCGCCAACCTCGGCACCGTGCAAGGCGGCACCGCCACCAACGTCGTGGCTGAGCGCTGCACGATCACCGCCGAAGCCCGCAGCCTGGACGAGAAGGTCCTGGCACAACAGGTGATGGCGATGCTCGACGCGATGACCTGGGCGGCAACCGAGGCCGAGGTCGACCTCGAATCGCGCGTCGTCAACGAGTTCAGCGGATACCGTCTGAGTGACCGCGACCCCCAGGTGCGACTGGCCCGCCAGGCGCTCCAGGCGTGCGGCTACGAGCCGTCCCTGGTCGAGACCGGCGGGGGCTCAGACACCAACGCGTTCCTGCTCAACGGCCTGGCATCGGTCAACCTCTGCAACGACATGATCGACGTCCACACACCTGACGAGCGCATCGCCGTCGAGAGCCTGGAACGCACCGTCGACGTCTGCCTCGCACTTGTCGACGCTGCACGCAGCTTCGACGAGTGCACCGTCAGCTAGGACGAGCCGACTCCCACGTCGATCTCGACGACGTTCCCGCGCGTGATCACGAACCCTGTGAACAGACCCCCGACTTTGGACACGTCGCAGAACTGGACGCCCCTGCGCGTCTGGCACGTGGCTTTGGGGAACCGTCGTCTGACCAACGCTCCCGGCGAACCGACCGCGACCCCGTTCGCCAGGCCGACGCGAGGCCGGGTGGTCCAGATCAGGTCCACACCGTTGAAGCGCGAGAAGCTGACGAACAGACCCCGGTAGACGTAGACGTATCCGGATGCGGATGACTGGCGCCGGATCGACCGCGGCTTTCCGAGGAGCTCGACGGCCTGGGCCCGGCTCATCCCCAACGTGACGCAGGCGATGGACGTGGCGGCGACGATCCGGCGGGGTCGGGCGCACCCCTCGCGACGTTTTGCCGAACCCGCCGCTCCGGGTGGGAGTGGCCGGGACATGAGCACGGACACGGTGCCCGCACCGTTCGCGACCAGCAGATCGACGCGTCCGTCGCCGTTGAGGTCGCTGGCCTGGATTCCTTGAGGTCCCAAGCCGACCCGAAACTGTCGCGCCTTGGCGAAGGCGCCGTTGCCGAAGCCCTCCAACACGCTGACATCATTCGAGAACGCGTTGGTCGTCGCGATGTCTGGAACGCCGTCGGCGTTGAAGTCGGCAACGGCGATCGCCGAAGGGAAGTTGCTGACCGGAGACACGATCCCTGTCGAAAATGCGGTTCCGCCGAGTCCCAGCGCCACCGACACGTCGTTGGACGCCGCTCGCGCCGCGGCCACATCGAGTCGGCCGTCACGGTTGAAGTCGCCAACCCCGACGCGAAACACGGGCACGCCGGTTGCGAACTGAAACGGAACCGATGCCGGGAGTGGCCCCGGCAGCACACGAACTCCATCACCCGCGATCACCAGGTCCGCCACGCCGTCGCCGGTGACGTCACCGACCGCCGAGTCGAAGCCGAACGGTCCGACGCCGATGAACGACGCGACGAATGTGCCGTCGCCGTTGCCCAGAAGTAGCGAGGCGTTGCGCGAGTCGACGTTCATGACGATCAGGTCGACCTTTCCGTCCGCGTTGACGTCGCCTGCGGTGATCGACGTGGGGCCGGCACCGACGCCGACCATGCTGCTCGAGACAATTCCGCCGGCACCGTCGCCCAGCAGAATCGACACGCTCCGGACGCCATGGTTCGCGGTCGCGATATCGAGCTTGGCATCACCGTTGAAGTCGGCCACCGTGACCCCGAACGGTTCAGATCCCACCGGGATTGCGGTTCCGCCAGAAAAGTTGCCGGCGCCCTGGCCACGATGGATGACAACGGTATCGTCGGCGGCGGCGACGATGAGATCAACGATCGCATCGCCGTTGAGGTCGCCCGATGCCAGCCAGTACGTCCCTTTTGTGGCGCTCTGGATGTTGACACGGGGCGCGAAGTCGATCTCCGCCTGCGCGCCACTCGCGAAGACGAGCGCACCGAGCGCCGCCAACACAACGAGGGGGCTCCGCAACAGTGGTGGGATGAGACGGTTTCCCATGCTGTCCTCGCCGGATCGATTCCAGAGCTCCGGAATCGTATCGTCCGGGTGCTCTTTGCCGCATGATCCGTGGGCGCCGATATTGTCAGCCACCGTGGCAACAATCCTGACCGCAACATCGCCCACACGTATCTCGTTCGTCTGCCTCGGCAACATCTGCCGGTCACCGACGGCCGCAGCGGTGATGACCCACCTCGTCGAGACGTCCGGCCTCGGCGACCGCATCATCATCGAGAGCGCGGGTACGGGCGGTTGGCATGTCGGTGACGGACCTGACCCACGCGCGGCGGCCGAGGCGCGCAGGCGTGGGGTGCCGATGCGCCACTCGGCCCAGAAGTTCACCGCCCCGGATTTTGCGCGGTTCGATCTGATCCTCGCGATGGACCACGAGAACCGCAGCGACCTGTTGGCCATCGCGCCAGACGCCGCTGCCGCCGGCAAGGTCCGGTTGCTCCGAAGCTACGACTCCTGTGCGCCGCCTGACGCCAAGGTTCCCGATCCGTACTACGGCGGCGCCGACGGCTTTGCCGACGTGTTCGACATGGTCGAGCGGGCCTGCCGCGGACTGCTCGCAACGCTCCATCCGTGACCTCGGATCTTCGCGCCGCGGTCGCCGCAGCAGTCGGGCAGCCCGTCCGCGATGTCCGAGTGGTCACGGGCGGGGACATCAACCGGGCGTTCCGTGTACGGCTGGCGGGTGGCGGGGACGTCTTTGTCAAGCACCGCCACGATGCAGCTGACGGGATGTACACCGCCGAAGCCCGGGGACTGGCGTGGCTCGCCGCAGCCGGAGCACTCCGGGTGCCCGCCGTGGTGGCCGTTCGCGACGAGGTGCCACGACTGCTCGTGCTCGAGTGGATCGAACGCGGGTCGCCATCGCCCGACCATGACGAGAATCTGGGACACGGACTCGCCCGGCTGCATCAGACAGGGGCGCCCTCGTTTGGACTCGATCGCGACACCATGATCGCCACGTTGCCGCAGTTGAACGCGCCGGCCGCGACCTGGGCGGAGTTCTGGACCACCCGACGCCTTAAGCCCTTGGTGCGCCGTGCGGTCGACGCCGAGTTGCTTGCCCGCAACACCCTGCCGCGCTGGGAGCGGTTTTTTGACCGGATCCCCGACCTGTGCGGCCCGCCGGAGCCGCCCGCCCGTCTGCACGGCGACCTGTGGGGCGGCAACGCAATCGTCGATGCCGCGGGCGCGCCGGTGCTGATCGACCCGGCCGTCTACGGAGGCCATCGCGAGGTCGACCTGGCCATGATGCGTTTGTTCGGTGGCTTCTCGGAGCGCGTGTTCGCCGCGTACAACGAGGCGTCGCCGCTCGCAGACGGACATGGCGACCGGGTCGCGCTGTACCAGCTGTGGCCGCTGCTCGTTCATCTGATCTTGTTCGGGAGTGGCTACCGATCACGGGTGGAGCGGGCACTGAGCCGGTACGTCTGATCCCGCGGCCCGCGGCCTCTGGGTCACTTGGTCGGTTTCCGCGCCCGTTGCCTGGCCGGTTTGGTCGCACGGCGGGAGAGCAGTTCTTCGGCGTGCCGGCGAGCGCCCTCGTCTGAGGGTGCGGCGCCCAGCATGCGACACAGTTCGTCAACGAGGCCTGTGCCCTCGACCGCCGTGATCTCGGTGGTGGCGCGACCATCAGCATCGACGCCTTTGATCAGCCGGTAGTGACGCTCGGCGAGGGCGGCGACCTGGGGCAGGTGGGTGATGACGATGACCTGGCGGTTCTGGGCGAGTGCCTCGAGCTTTGCGGCGACCGCGGTCGCCGTGACCCCACCCACGCCTGAGTCGACCTCGTCGAAGATCCACGTCACGCCAGGCTCGGCCGCGGCTGCGACACCATGCAATGCCAGCAGGACGCGTGAGAGCTCACCGCCGGATGCCACCTCGGCCAGCGGCGCCTCGGGCAAGCCCGGGTTGGCGCGAAGCCACAGCACCGCGCGGTCAATCGGCGGTTCGCCGCCGTCCTGCGTCAGCTCGACTCGTACCGTGGCCGATGCCATCGCGAGCTCGGCGAGTTCGGCGAGTTCGGCGGTGACCGCGACCTGGAGGCGCGGCGCGGCATCGGCGCGCGCCTCGTGCAGCGTCGCCGCCAACTGTCGCGACTGCGCCAGCACCTCGGTGTGTTCGGCCGCCGTTGCGTCGTCGGCCCCGTCGCCCGCGTCCAATGCACTGAGTGCCGAGCGCGCCGCGGCCGCGCGCGTCAGGACCTCGTCCAAGGTCGGGCCGTAGCGTCGCGCCAGCTGGTGGTAGACGCTCAACCGATCCTCGACCTCGGCAAGACGGCCCGGCTGCGCGTCCAGGGACGCCAGGTAACCGCGCACCGTCGAGGACGTCTCCTGGATCTGAGCCTCGATGCCTGCAAGCTCGTCCCGCGGCGCCTTCAGGGTGGGATCGATCTCGATGACGGCGTCGAGCGTCTGCAGGGCGTGGCCGATCAGATCGCGTGCCCCACCCTCCCCCGATTCCGGCGACAGGGCCTCGGCGGTCGCCTGCACGGCCTGGGCCAGCCGATCGGCGTGGAGCAGTCGTCCACGCTCGCCGCGTAGATCGGCTTCCTCGGACAGGTCGAGACCCGCCGCGTCGACGGCGGCGACCAGGTCCTCGAGCGCGGCACGTTCGCGTTCCGCGGCGTCGCGGCGCTCCTTGGCAGTGGCAAGCGCACGGTCAAGAGCACGGAGTCGGCGTCGCAGCGCCGTCAGGCGCCGCGCCCCGGACACGACCTCGGGTCCCGCAAACGCGTCGAGCACGGCGAGCTGGGTCGCGCCGGCCACAAGGCGACGGCCCTCATGCTGGGACGAGAAGCGGATCAGTCGACCGGCGACGCTCCCTGCCGCGGCGCGCGTCACCGTCTGTCCATCGAGCAGCGCACGGCTGCGACCTTCGGCCGGCACGCGCTGGGCCACGACGACCTCGGTCTCGTCGTCGACGAGTTCGCGAACGTCCCTGGCCGGGTCGTTATCGTCCAGATCGTCCCAGAAGCCCGACGGCAAGCTGAGCGTCGCCTCGACCAACGCATGTTTGGCGCCCGGCCGCACGCCCTTGCTGTCGGCCTGACCGCCGACCAGCAGCGCGAGCGCCTGGGCCACGACGGTCTTTCCGGCACCGGTCTCGCCCGTGATCGCGGTCAGGCCCGGTCCGGGTTCGAGCTCGGCGCGGTCGATCACGACGAGACCCCTGATCTCGAGCCGTCGGATCACGGGCGGCCGAACTTCTCCCGGTATCGCTTGAAGAACGACGACTCCGGGAAGATGCCAAGGTGCACGATGGCGCCCATCAAGTCCATCGAGATCGCACGACCTGGCCCGAGCGCGCCGATGCGCTGGCCATCGCTGTAGATGTCGCAGTCGCCCACGACCGCGGCATTGGTGACGGTGAACGTCTCGTCACGCGCGAGCACCAGGGGACGCGCATCCAGGTGATGCGCCGCAAGGAACGAGACGACGTAGCAGCGCACACCCCACGACACCGTCGGTCCGCCGACGGCCAGGTTGTACGCGGTTGACCCCACCGGCGTCGAGCACACCATGCCGTCGCAGCGGACGTTGGCGACGGGTTCACCGTTGACCGCATACGACAGGTCGGCAAGGCGGGCCTCGCCACCGCGCAGCAGTGCCAGGTCGTTGACCGCATTGGCCTCGCCTTCGGCCCAGCTCGCCCGCAGTGAGGGCAGCTCCAGCGTGATGTATTCGCCGGCGAGTGCTCGTCGCACGCCGCTTTCGAGTTCACGCCGTTCGATCGAGGCCAGGAACCCGACCCGCCCGTAGTTGATGCCGATGACCGGGGCTCCGGTTCCGGCCTCGCGTGCAAGCGCGCGCAGAATGCTGCCGTCGCCGCCCAATACCAGGATCAGATCGTCGCCCCCGGGGTGAAGCTCCACACCCCCCGCTCTGCGGTAGCCGTCCAGGCTCGGGTGTTTGCGCGCCTCACGCTCGGGCACGAGCAGCTCGACGCCTGCATCGTTGAAGAGCGACAACACCCCCGGCAGCGCACTGGCCGTGACCTCGGGCGCTTTGTGGGTCAGCAGCAACACACGCTTGACCGGACCGTTTGCCTGCGACACGGTGATGTCTTTTATGAGGACCCTCCCACTGCGTCGGTGATTGCCTGCTCCAGGTCGAGCCGCGGCCTGGCCTCTGTTTCCGGGCCTTCGCAGAAGATGAAGAACTCTCTGTTGCCCTTGGGTCCGATCAGTTGGCTCGCAACAACTGAGCGCACCCGCCCACCTTGTGCCGTGATCGCTCGTGCAACATGGCGGATCGACTCAGCGTGGAGCAGGGGGTCGCGTACGACGCCGCCTTGAGGGACCTTGCCCTTCCCCACTTCGAACTGCGGTTTGACCAGCACCAACGCACGGTGATCGGCGGTCAGGCAGCGCGACGCCGAGGGCCAGACGGTCGCGACGCTGATGAACGCGAGGTCACATGTCGCGAAATCGGCGGGTGGGGTCACCGCGTCGGCCGTCAGGTGGCGTGCGTTGGTGCGCTCCAGAACGGTCACGCGCGGATCGTTGCGCAGGGTCCAGGCCAGCTGCCCGTAGCCGACGTCGACCGCGGTGACGTGGACCGCGCCCCGTTGCAGCAGGCAGTCGGTGAAACCGCCGGTGGACGCCCCCAGGTCGAGCGCGCGCACCCCGGTCACGTCGAGGCCGACATCGATGAGTGCTCCGGCGAGCTTCTCGCCGCCACGTGAGACGAACTCGAGCGCCGGCTCAACCACCAGCGTCGCATCGGCCTCGACCGCGATGGACGGCTTGTCGGCAACGTGTCCGTTGATGCGGACGCGTCCTGAAGCGACGGCCGCCTGGGCTCGGGCACGCGATGGGACCAGACCGCGTTCCACGAGCGCGGCGTCGAGGCGGGATCTGGCCATGGGGCGGGATTGTAGCCAGGAACCGCACGTGCGACGTCGAAACGGCGAGGAATGCCGTGGTTCGTTCATCTCCCGGGCTCATCACCCCCGCTCGTCGAGTGGCGCGACGACAGTCCGCCGCCTGATGCCGGGTTGACGGACGCCATGATGGCGTTCCTGGCGCAGCCGGGTCGGCGGGCGCGCCTGGCCGAGATCGACGGGTCGCTGTGCGCATCGCTCGTCGCGGCTTCGTTCGACGCCGACGACGACACGCCGCGCTTGGAGCGAATCGACCTGATTCTGACGACGTCAAACGTGCTCCTGCGTCGGCGGCCCATCACGGGGTTCGCCTCGACGTTGGCGCCACCACGGGTCGTCGCACAGTGGGAGCAGACGCCCGCCGAGCAGCGGGATGCGTCGGTGTTGTTCCTGCAGTTGTTGGATGCCGTTGTCGACGGCGCAGTCGAAGTGTTCGACGAGATCCGGGCCCGGGTCGGCCACCTCGAGGAACGCATGCTGGTCGCGAACCCTGCGCTCAACCAGGTCCAATCGGAGATCTTGTCGCTGAGCCGTCACCTGGGGAGTGTGCGGGACGGGCTGTTGCCGTTGCGGGGCGAGCTCCGTGAAGTCGTGGAGCTGCGCGACCCGGTGGAGCGCCATATGGTGAGCGAAGCGGGCGGTCGGTGGCTTCGCAGCATCGAGTTGGACCTGGCACATGACGTGCCGGCCGCGCTCGCGGTCGCCGAGGCGCGCATCGCAGGGGCGTTGACGCAACTTCAAGGCGAGCGCAGTGAGTCCACGAACCGGGTCGTGCTGCTGCTGACGATCATCACGGTGGCGTTCTTCTTGCCAACCCTGTTGACCGGGCTTTACGGCATGAACGTGCCGCTTCCCGGACAGGCGCACCGATGGGTGTTCTGGGTATTCGTCGGTATCGCGGTGGCGTTCCTGGGCGTCGCGGCAACGGCGATCACGCGGCTCGGTCTCTGGGGCACGTTCCGAACCGTATTGCCGTGGACCCCGCGACCGGAGACCGCCCGCCCGGAGCGCCCAGCGTCCGATTAACCGTGTCGGAAGGGTCACTTCGTTCCCCGGAATCCCTTTCTGCCAAGCGCTTCTGGGGGAATTCGTGTCTGACACCAGGAGTATGCGAATCCTCTCCGGCGAGCGCGATGTCGCCTCCGAACTGCCACCGAGCGCCCTCGATGTGCCCAATTTACGGCTTTCATCACCTCGGAACGCAATGGGACGCCGACTTTGTGACACCACGACGTCGACTGGGGAGACCTTCCCTCCACCCCGGAATCCGTTTCTCCGAAAAGGGTTCCGGGAAACCTGGTGTCAGACACGGTTTACCGTCTCTTAGCCAACTTGTGCCGAGAACTTGCTCAGGAGGACAAGCGAACTTGCTCAGTGACCTTCGCTCTGGCCGGCGCGACGACCGTGGTGCCCATCGTGATCCTCGTCATCCTCGACGGCGGCGAGCGCGTCCACGATGCCGTTGCCGTAGAAGCCGTTGAACTCCGCCGTGCCCTGGCAGAGCGCAGTCCAGCTCGCCGGGCGGCCGATGATCGTGTAGTCGACCAGAGGCGGGTCCGGACACGCTCTGTGCGTCGCGGTGTGCTTGAGGATCCGCTCGACCTCGATCGGATCCATCGTGATGCCCCTGCCCTTCGATTTCGAGCCGAACTCGCTCACGATCAACGCGGCGACACCTGCAGCGTGCGGGGACGCCATCGAGGTCCCCTGGATGTACTGGTAGTAGGCACACACCCCGTGCTCGCAATCCCGCAGGACGTCCGGATCGTTGGGTGTGCCATTCGGATCGAGCTTGCCAGTGGCGAGGGCGACGCTCTCCGGGTAGGTCGACAGGATCATGTTCGCAGACACGCGAAACCGATCAGTGCCAAAGTTGTCGCGAAGGAACCCGCCTGGAGCCGACACATCCGTCTGCTCGACACCGTAGTTCGAGAAGTCGCTCTTCGCCCCACTCGGACCGAGTGACGACACGGAGATCACGCCGTCGGTCTCGGTCGGCACGTCGATGCAGGAGTTGTCAATCGGTCGGGTCTTCTCAGTGCCACCGGGGAAGTCCGGGCTGATCTCGTCAATGGTCGGGTTGCCCAGGTCCGTGGCATCGTTTCCAAGCGCTGAGACCAGCGTCACGCCGTGCGCACGTGCGTAGTCGGCGGCACGCTGCGTGGCGTCGATGATGAGCGCCTGCTCCGCCTGCTCCGCCGGCGTGTCCGCCGGGTTCGCGCGACAGTTGTAGAGCCACGGATCGGTGAAATAGCTCATGTTGACCACATCGATGCCGTTGTCTGCCGCGTAAGTCATGGCATCGAGCGTGGACTGCAGGAAGAAGAAGCCTGAGTCCTGCATCGCGCGCAGGTTGACCAGCGTGACCTTCGGCGCCACTCCAGACATGCCAAGTCCGTTGATCGCCGCACCGATCGTCCCGGCGACGTGGGTTCCGTGACCGTCGAGCGCGTCCCCGTCAACGTCTGCCGGATCGACACAGGGAGCCGGATTTGCGCCACATCCATCATCCAAACCGGCGATGTCCACGGTGAAGTTGCGCGACAGGCCGCGATCGAAGTTCGGTGCGATGTCGGGGTGATTGCCGTCGATGCCACTGTCGATCACACCGACCAGCACCCGCTTGTCACCCTTCTGCTCGTCGTACGAGCCATCCCGAGTGGCGTGGATCATCTGCATGTCCCACTGAAGCGGCGCGAACGGCTCGCCCTTACGGCCCTCGTGGTGATCGCCACCGTCGCCTTCGTGGTCGGCGCCAGGCGAGCCGGCGGCCGCTCCAGGGGCAGGTGCCGAACCGAGTGCGCGATCAAGTTGCGCCAGGTCCAATCGCTTGTGACGGGCTGAGAACGAACGTCCAAACGGGCGGTTGCGCCCCGCGCTGCGGAGCGCCTTCGTGGCGGTGGCCGCGCGGACGAAGTTGGGGTTCTTCGAGACGATCGTCGCCAGACCGATCCGCGTGTTCTCGCGAACAACCTTCCCGCCGGCCTTCGTGATGGCCGCGCGCGCCGTCTTGGACGAGACGCCCCGCTCGTAGAGCACAACGTACTGCCGTGACTTGCCCGTCGGCTGCGCGCCGGCGACGCCGACCCAGACGGCCGAACTGAGCGCGAGCGTCGTCGCTCCCACTCCCAGCGCCGCGAGTGCACGTCGTTTCATGTTGCCCCGACTCCCATCGTGTCTGCGCCACAGCCGCAGCAAACGCGCCGCTTCCGTGCACGCGAATCATTGATGGAGAAGCTACTCGGCGGGTCCGAAGATGGTCAAGACGATGAGCAAATGCTCATGATTCCTGTAAATGCTCATGCGGGGGTTCGATGTCGCCCTCGGATGCGCGTTCGATCTCCCGGATGATCCGTGGCAGCAGCTCCGTGACCCGCGCAGAGGCAGCCAATGCCTGCTCCGCCAGACGCTTGAGTTCGTCCTGAGCGACCTCCGCGTCGGCGAGCCGCGCCGTGATCGCCTCGAGCTGGTCGACGACTTCGGCAAGCTGCGTGCGCTCGTCGCTCACGACGCCGCGCTCCCAATTTCGTGGGCGACGCTCCCCAGGACGCCGTTGACGAACCCCCCCGCGTCTGCCTGGCAGTAGCGCTTGGCGGTCTCGACGGCCTCGTCGATTGCGACCGCGGCCGGGATGTCCTCACGCGAGCTCAGTTCATGGATCGCCACACGCAGGATGTTGCGCTCGAGCGGCGCGATGCGATCAACGCTCCAGCCGCTCGAGGCCCGGTCGATCGCGGCGTCGATCGACTCGATCTGCTCCAACACTCCGGTGACCATGGCGCGCGTGTACGCATCGAGCACACGTGCACGATCACGCTCGGCGTTGCCTTCGAGCTCGGCGATCGGGAGTCCGGTCACGTCACGCTGGTAGAGCAGGAACACCGCCTGGCGCCGCGCCGCTCGTCGACTCTCGACGCTCACGTCATTTGCCGAGCGAGGGCAATGCGTCGCGATGATCGGTCAGGTATGAGGTGGTGTAGGTGCCCTCGCGAAACGACAGCTCCCCGGCGATGTCGCGCAACAGGTCGATCGTGGTTGCGATGCCGTCGATGACGGTTTCGTCGAGCGCCCGGGCCATGCGCGCCACGGCACGCGGGCGATCGGGCGCCCAGACGCACAGCTTTGCGATCAGTGAGTCGTAGTAGGGCGGCACCATCATGCCCGGCTGGCAGTAGGTGTCGACGCGCACGCCGGGACCCTGCGCGATGCGGAACTCCTTCAGGCGTCCGGCTGCAGGCTGGAAGTCCTTGGACGGATCCTCGGCGTTGATGCGACATTCGATCGCATGGCCGTTCGCGCGAGCGACACCCGTCGCCGCCAACAGGCCACCCTGGGCGACACGAAGCTGCTCGGCCACAAGATCGAGCCCCGTGACGAGCTCGGTGACCGGGTGCTCCACCTGCAATCGCGCGTTGAGCTCGAGGAAGTAGAACTTGCCGTGCGCGTCGACCAGAAATTCCATGGTGCCGGCGCTCTTGTAGCCCCAGACCCGCGCGGCCTCGAGGCACGCCGTGTGCATGGCGGCGCGCGTGGCGTCCGGCAGGTTGGGGGCCGGGGCCTCCTCGACGACCTTCTGGTGGCGACGCTGGATCGAGCACTCCCGATCACCGCACACCAGCACCCCGCCCAGGCCGTCGGCCAGAATCTGCACCTCGACGTGCCGTGCGCCCTCGAGCAACTTCTCGACGTAGAGCGACCCGTCCGAGAACGCCGCCTGCGCCTCACGCTGCGCCACGTCGAACGCGTTGGGCAGCTCCGCCGAGGACTCGACGCGACGCATGCCGCGACCACCGCCACCGGCTGCGGCCTTGAGCAGGATCGGGTACCCGGCGACCTCGGCGGCGGCGATGGCCTCCTGCACGGTGCTGACCGGACCGTCTGAGCCCGGCAACACCGGCAGCCCGGCCTCCTGTGCTGCGATCTTGGCATCGACCTTGTCGCCCATGCGGGCCATCACGTCGGGGGATGGTCCCACGAACGTGATGTCGTTGTCCGCGCATGCCCGTGCGAACTCAGGATTCTCGGACAAGAATCCGTAGCCCGGGTGCACCGCCGTGCAGCCGGTCACCTGGGCCGCGCCGATCACGTTGCGGATGACCAGGTAGGACTCACCGGCGGCTGGCGGGCCGATGCACACCGCCTCGTCGGCGAGTTCGACCGCCAGGCTTTCGACGTCCGCGGTCGAGTAGACCGCCACGGTCGGGATGTCCAGCTCCCGCGCGGTACGGATGATCCGGACGGCGATCTCGCCACGGTTGGCGACCAGGAGCTTCACGGCTGGATCAGGAAGAGCAGGGTTCCATACTCGACCGCCTCGCTGTTCTGGACACAGATCTCGCGCAGGGTGCCGGCATGATCGGCGACGATCTCGTTGAAGATCTTCATCGCCTCGATGATGCAGAGCGTCTGCCCCACGCTGATCGCGTCGCCCTCTTTGACGAACGGCGGTGCGTCGGGCGACGGAGCGGAATAGTAGGTGCCGACGATCGGGCTCTCGACTCGTGCGAGCCCGTCGCCGACCGCGTCTGCCGCGGGGTCGCCGCCCGGGGACGACGCGCGCGGCGCCGGCGAGGCACGACGCACGGTGACCCGGGCACCGCCGACCTCGACGCTTACCTCGGCCTCTCCGGAGGCCTCGACGACGTCGACCAGCGTCTCGATGAGGCTGCGATCGACGGCCGACCCGCCCAGACCGTCGGTGGCCTCGCCCACGAGCGAACGCCGTCGCGCCAAGAGCCGCTCGGAGGCCTCGGGGAACTGCGCCCACAGGAGCACGTCCTCCTCGGACATCCCCTCGGGCGCCTCGGCGGTCAGCGCCGCCAGGTCGGGTCCGGGTGCGGGATCCGGCATCACGGCCGCCTCGGCTGCAGCAAGCGCCACGTCCGCGACATCACCGCGAAGCCGGCCGTATCCACCACGAATCACCGCGACCAGCACCGGCTCGACCTCGTGCCAACGCTCACCGTCGATGATGTGGCGCGCAGCCTGCGCGACGACCGCCGGCCCCAGCGGGTGTGCGAGCGTCGGGTTGCCGCACTCCTGCGCGACGCGCGTCACCTCGAGCGACGCGTCGATCAAACGATCCGAAAGACCCAGCCGCGTCAGTCGCGAAGCCAGACCGGTCGCCAGGTCGAGCGGAAGTCCCAGCGCGGGACCGGCCTCCGTCGCCTGCGCCTGGCGCAGACGATCCGCGGGGATCAGCGACCAGATCACGCCGGCCAGCCGGTTGATCAGTGCGCGCTCGCATTGCAGCTCGCGCGGTCCCCCGGCCAGTGCTGCGCGGAGCGTCTCTACCGACGGTCGCGCCGCGGCCAGCGCAGCTGCGCCGACCGACGCTTGCACACGGGCCGCACCGGCCTCGATGCCCTCGACGGCGGACACCGGCGCAAGTCCCCCAGGCCCCACCAGCGACAGCTCGACCGGCAGGCCGGTGACCTCGGCGATACGCGGCACCAACTCAGCGAGTTCGGCTGGCCGCAGGTGCCCCGCTCGATCGACCAGACAGATCGACAATGCGCCGGGCAGCTGGGCAATCGCCCGAGCTTCGTCGAGCCACCGGCTGTCGGTCGAAACCGGCGACGGGCCGAGTATGAGTGTCGGTACCAGTTCCGCCCCGCCGGCCATCGCCGCCTCGGCCAAGGGCAGCAGCGCTTCGGCGTCGTTGAGCGGATCGATGACCCGGATGCGACGGGCGCCGCTCTCGCATGCGCCGGTGACGAGACTGCGCGCCAGATCCGCCGCCACGGGGCGATCCCCGAACAACGTGCGTGCGGCGACGACGATGCCGACCGGCACCGACTTGGCGGCCTTGACCGCGACGCGCAGGCGATCCCACGGGCTCTCGGTCCGCCCCTCGAGCGCCCCACGCGCGCTGAAGGAGTCGAGTGCCTCGAGCGCAACGGCCCCGGAGTTTGCGAGCTGCGCGGCGACGGCCGCGATCTCCTCCGTACTGATCGAACCTGCCCACGGGTGCGCAGCCAGGTCTCGGAGTGTCGTGTCGACGTAGCCGACCGGGCCGGTGCTCACACGCGGCTCACGTACTGGCGGGTGCGGGTGTCGATGCGCAAGCGGTCTCCCTCGTTGACGAACAGCGGTACGTTGACCGTCGCCCCGGACTCGAGCTGGGCCGGCTTGGTGACGTTGGAGACGGTGTCGCCCTTGGCACCGGGATCGGTGCGCACAACGGCAAGCTCCACCGCAATCGGCAGCTCGACGCGGAACGGCTGGTCGCGGATGATCAGCACCTGCACCTCGGCGTTCGGCACCAGCAGGTCGCGGTTCTCGACGTCGTCGGACGCAAAGTGGATCTGCTCGTAGGTCTCGTTGTCCATCAGGACGAGGTTCGTGCCGTCTTCGTAGAGGAACTGCATGTTCTTGCTCTGGGTCGTCACGCGGACCAGTTTTTCGCCGGCACGGAAGGTCTTGTCGACCACAGACCCGTTGGCCAGGTTCTTGAGCTTGGTCCGCACGAACGCGCCACCCTTGCCGGGCTTGACGTGCTGGAACTCGACGACGGTGTTGAGCACCCCATCGACCTCGATGACATAGCCGTTCTTCAGCTCATTGGTTGAAATCACGCGTCCTCCGAAACACCGTTGCCTGGCGAGGAATCTACCGTCAACAGCTCTTTCGTGAATCCGGTCAGCACCCGACATCCGTCCTGGGTGACGACGACCAGATCCTCGATCCGCACTCCGCCGATGCCTTCCAGGTAGATGCCCGGTTCGATGGTCACGGTCATGCCGACGCCGATCTCGTCGGTCAGGCCCTCTCGCGCGTACGGCTCCTCGTGCACGTCCAATCCCACACCGTGACCCAGACTGTGTCGGAATGCCTCGCCCAGGCCCGCGGCCGTGATGTGATCACGCGCCACCTTGTCCAAGTCGCCCCCGGTGATGCCCGGGCGCACGGCTGCCAATGCCGCCTGCTGCGCCGCCAGGCAGACGTCGTAGGCCTCGGCCAGCGGTGCCGGCAGCGGGCCGGTGGCAAACGTGCGTGTGCAGTCCGACACGTAGCCATCGACGATCGCGCCCATGTCGATCGTGACGAGTGTGTCGTTGGCGATCGGCATGTTGCCAGGCACCGCGTGGGGCCTGGCCCCGTTGGCCCCCGAGGCCACGATGATGCCGAAGCTCGGCCCATCCGCACCGGCAGCCCGCAGGATCGCTTCGAGTTCCCACGCGACCTGCCGTTCGGTACGGCCTGCAAACAGTCCGTCGCGACACGCGGCGAAGCCGTGATCCGTGATCTCGGCCGCCCGCGCCATCAGCGCGATCTCGTCGGGCTCCTTGATCCGGCGCACGGCCTCGACCAGGCCGGTCGTGGCAACGAGCTCCGTCGTGTCGAACCGGGCGCGCAGCCGCTCGAACCGCGCGACGCTCGTGTGTTCGGCCTCGAACCCGACCCGGTTGGCGCCGAGCCCGTCGAGCTCCTCAGAGAGCTTGTCAAACAGGTCACGGCCCGCTTCGACGACCTCGACCCCATCCACTTGCTCGCGGGCAGACTCGATGTAGCGGAAATCCGTGAACAGCACGCGCCGTGTCGCCGACAACAGGACGCTGCCGTTTGAGCCGACGTATCCGCAGGCATAGCGCACATTGGTGAGGTTGGTGAGAAGCAGCGCGTCCACGCCCTCCTTCGCCATCCGTGTCAGGATCCGTTGCTGGCGGTCTGCATACCTCACGTCAGGTGCTCCTTCAGGATCAGCAGCGCCTCGCGGTACCCGTCCGGTCCCTTGCCCCAGACGGCCCCCGTGGCGAGGTCCCGGATGACGCTGATCTTGCGGTGCGGTTCGCGCGACTCGATGTCCGACAGGTGGACCTCGACGAACGGCGCCCCCAACATCTCGAGCGCGTCGCGAATGGACCACTGGTAATGCGTCCACGCCCCGGGGTTGACGACGACTCCGTCGACGGCGCCCGCCAGCCCGTGGACGTGCTCCAGAAACGCCCCTTCGTGGTTGGTCTGGAACGTCGCGATGCTCATGTCCAGTTCGTCCCCCCAGGCGCGAACCTGCGCCTCGAGCTGCGGCAATGTGACGGTGCCGTAGTGGACCGCTGGGCGGCGACCGAGCATGTTAAGGTTGGGCCCGTGCAGCAGGGCGACGCGGAGCCCCATCAGGCGGTGCCCGCCTCGCGAAGCTCCTCGATCGCGGCCACCACGACGTTCGCGGGCGGGTCCTGACGGATCAGCGGCGTACCGGGCTCGGCCAGCAGCACCATGTTGAGCGCCGCGGCATCGGCTTTCTTGTCACGTCCCATCGCTGCAAGGATCGCAGACGTCTCCACGGAGGAGTCCAGTGTCGTCGGAAGCCCGTGACGAGCGAACAGTTGCGCAGTACGTGCGCGCCAGACCGGGTCCAGGCCCACGTGCTGCTCTGAGACCCGCAACGCCGCCAGCATGCCGAGCGAGATGGCCTCGCCGTGCAGGTAGCGGTCGTAGCCGGCCGCGGCTTCGATGCCGTGCCCGACGGTGTGGCCCAGGTTGAGCGTCGCGCGTACGCCCAGGTCACGTTCGTCCTGCGCTACGACCCTCAGCTTGTGACGTACGCACGCCACGATCAGGGGCACGAGCGCGTCGCGCGGGCCGGGCAGCGCACCCCACCCGTCGATCGTGGCCGCCAACTCGCCGCCCTCCAACAATCCGTACTTGATGACCTCGGCGAATCCGGCCGACAGCTCGCGGGCCGGCAGGGTGTCGAGCGTAGCGACGTCCATCGCCACAAGCTCAGGCTGCCAGATCGCCCCCACGTAGTTCTTGCCTTCGGGCAGATCGACGCCGGTCTTGCCGCCGATCGCCGAGTCGACCATCGCCAGCAGCGTCGTCGGCACGTGGACCAGGCGTACACCCCGCTGGTAGCTGGCGGCAAGGAAACCGGCCAGGTCGCCGACCACACCGCCGCCCACCGCCACGACGGTGTCGCTGCGCCGGATGCCCTCGGATGCGGCAAGGCGCGACAGGCGTTCGATCTGGCCCAGGGTCTTGGACGGCTCGCCCGAGGCCACCGGCGCGGGCACGGCCCGGATGTTGCGACGCCCCAGCCCTCGCGCGATCACGTCGGCGAGGTGCTCGACGGCTTCGTCGAACACGATGAGCACCGATCCGGCGTCGGTGGGAAACACCTCGCCGATGCGCTCGACGAGCCCTGCGCCGATGTGCACCGGGAAGGTGTGCGCCCCGATCTCGGCCGTCAGCGTCACGTCGCTCATGCCTGCTCCCGCTCACCGTGGCCGCGTGCCAGCGTCCAGGCGGTGACCCGGGCGGCAATGTCGTCCGGCGCGTCGTCCGCCAGCACCTCCAGATCCGCCGATTCGCGATACGTGGGCTCGCGCTCGGCCGCCCGCCGCTCAAAGCGCTCTCGATCCTTTGCGAGCGGGCGATCCGAGCCCTCGACCCGCCGCCATGCGACGTCGGGGCTGACGCGAAGCCAGACGACCCAGGCCCGGCGGCGCAACAGGTCACGTGTGCGATCGCTCCCGAGCGCACCGCCTCCCAGCGCGATCACCCCCGGTTGCTCGACCTGCACGATCCCGCGGATGACGTCCTCTTCGGTGCGGCGAAACCACAGTTCGCCGCGCTTGGCGAAGATCTCGGGGATCGGCATCTCGGCGGCATCCTCGATCGCCCGGTCCGCGTCGATGAACGTCCAGCCCAGACGTGCCGCCGCGCGCCGGCCGACCACGGATTTGCCGGCTCCCATGTAGCCGGCCAGAGCCAGCCACCTCAAGCCGTGATCTCGCTCCGGTAGCGATCGACAGCCGCCTCGATCTCAGGGAGCGTGTCGCCCCCGAACTTCTCGACCAACGCCTGGGCCAAGACGAACGCGACGGCGGCCTCACCCACCACCGCCGCCGCCGGCACGGCACAGATGTCCGAGCGTTCCTTGAACGCCTTCTTGGCCTCTTTGGTGACGATGTCGACCGAGGCCAGCGGACGTGTGATCGTCGAGATCGGCTTCATCACCGCGCGGACGACGAGCGGCCCGCCGTGGGTCATGCCACCCTCCAAACCGCCCGAACGGTTGGTCTTGCGGTAATACCCGCGCTCGTCGCTCCAGAAGATCTCGTCGTGGGATTGGGTGCCAGGCAGGCGACCCAACTCGAACCCGGCGCCCAGCTCGACGCCCTTGATGGCCTGGATCGACAGAATCGCCTGTCCCAAGCGTCCGTCCAACCGGGTGTCGGCGCTGACGTGTGATCCCAACCCGGGCATCATCCCGAACGCCCACACCTCGAAGATGCCGCCCAGCGTGTCGTGCCCCTGCCCCGCCGCCTTGATGCCGGCTTTCATGCGCTCGGACGCGTCGGGGTCCAGGCACCGCACGGGACTGTCGTCGACGCCCTCGAAGTCATCGAGCGTCAGGTCGTCGCGCAGCGGGACCGCCACCTCGCCGATGCGCACGACGTGGCTGCGCAACTCGATCCCGAACCGGCGAAGCAGGGCTTTGGCGACCGC
>JANMKR010000067.1:0-3950 GCA_031372145.1 Actinomycetota bacterium
CTCGTCGTCGAGCCGGAGGGTTCGCGGTACCTCAACCCCGACACCGGAGATGACCTGCCGTTCGGTTGGGGTTGGGAGGCGACCATCGTCCCCGGTCACGGCAAGAAGGCGTTCCGCGAGGACAACCTGCTGCACCACGAGATCGGCAACGAGAAGTACCTGATCCCGACGACGTCCCTGGACGCAAAGGGCGACCCCACGCTGCCGGTCAAAGACCCGACGACGACCTCATACCGTCCCGGATCACGTGCGCTCAACTACCGCAGCGAGCCGTTCATGCACCGCCTGGAGGTCGACAGCCTCGACCGCCTCAAGGCGTACTCGTACAACTCGTACACGTTCGGTGACCCGTCGACGCCGATGATGCGTGGCTACCTGGGCGACCCCACCAAGATCCGCCTCGTCCACGCCGGCTCGGAGCTCTTCCACGTGTTCCACCTGCACGGCGGCGGAGACCGCTGGCGGGCCAACCCACATGCCGACAAGTCGTATGACTACCAGGACACCGGTCTCAACAAGACGCCGGTCGCCCTGTCGGCCTCGCAGCGACTCGACTCGCAGTCGATCGGCCCCGGCGAGTCCTACAACCTCGAGATCGAGGGTGGCGCGGGTGGCGTGCAGCAGAGTGCCGGCGATTTCCTCTACCACTGCCACATCGCCGAGCACTACGTCTCGGGCATGTGGAGCGTCTGGCGTGTCTACGACACCAGGCAGCCCGACTTCGCCGTGCTTCCCGATCGGGCGCCGTTGCCGGACCCCGTCGACTCCTCGGGTCTGATCGGCAGGACGATGCCCGACGGCACCGTCATCACCCCGGGCAACGTCGCGCAGTGGATCGAGCCGCAGCTTCCCCCGCCGGGCGTGCAACAGAAAGCCGTAGGCGACCCGGTCTCGCTCGACGGCGCGGTGTGGAACTGGAAGCGTGGCGACGGTGCCAACGCTGCAGCGAACGACGTGTACTTCGGCGAGCCGGAGGACACGACGGGCGTGATCGCGAACTCGCCGTGGCTGACCGCATACCCCAATCTCAAGACGTCAGCCGACGGCGCCCTGCACGCATATCCCGGGCACCCCGGTTTGCTCCCGGTCGATGCCGGCCATCCGATCAGCGGCGACAGCCGTCCGCGCATCCTCTTCAACCCGGACAACGGCCGTCCCACCTACCCGCTGCTGCGGACGCACATCGGTCAGCGGCCGCCCTACTCGCCCAACGGGCACACGGGTTCGCCGTGGCTCGGGGAACAGCAGAACAAGCCAAAGGTCGGCGCGGTCGATCCATATGCCGGGCGCAAAGACGGGCTCTGTCCGCAGAACTCGGATCCCAACAAGCGTGACTTCAACATCGTCTCGATCCACAAGAAGCTCCAGGTCACCGCCAAGGGCGCCACGGACGACTACGGCAAGCTCTTCGTCCTCGCCAAGAACGTCGACAAGGTCAAGAACGGCACGATGCCCGCGGAACCGCTCGCAATCCGGGCGAACGTCGGCGAGTGCGTCAACCTGACGTTGACGTCCGAGCAGGACGCAAGCGATCCCAACCAGCCGTTCCCGATGACGAACCTGCACATCCACCACGTGCAGTTCGACCCCAACGGCTCCGACGGTGCGACGGCCGGAATGGTCTACGGCCAGGCCGTGCGTCCGTTCCAGCTCGACGATGCACAGCTGGCCGGCGCCCCCGCGGACAGCAGTCACATCCAGGTCAAGCTCTCCGGTGCCGTCACCAACACCTTGACCGACCTCAGCAAGTTCAGGGTCGGCGTCTGGATCGGCGTGGGCCTGGGCACGGAGAACCTCGAGGTGCGTCAGATCACGGCGGTCACCCCCGCCGCCGGCGAGGTCGTCCTGGCGCTCGACCAGCCGCTCACGCAGCCGCACGCCGCCAACGACTGGGTCGGTACCGAATTCGTCAAGGAGACCTGGTTCCCCGACGTCGTGCTCGACAACATCTTCTGGCACGACCACGTCGACGGCATCCACAACTGGGGCCACGGCTTGGTCGGACAGCTCGTGATCGAGCCCAAGGGCTCCACCTACCACGACCCGGTCACCGGGGCGCCGGTCGACTCGGGCGCGCTCGTCGACATCCACGCCGACAATCCGCTCGCACCCGGGCTCGTCGACGGCAGCTTCCGTGAGTTCGTGCTGTGGAGCATCGACCAGAACCCGACGACCGACAGCACGCTCAACCTGCGAGCCGAGCCGCTCTCAGATCGCCGCACCGTCGACCCCGATCCCTCCCTGCTCTACAGCTCGTATCGTCACGGCGATCCGTACACGCCGCTCCCGCGTGCCTACGCCGGCGACCCGTTCGTCATCCGCACGATCAACGTCAGTCCGGCCGTCGACACGCTGCACATCGACGGCCACAGGATCTACGCCGAGAACCGCGCGACCGACGACGCCGGCAACCACACCGCCAGCCCGCTGTCGGCCGTGCTGTACGGAATCTCGGAGCGCTATACCCTTGCATTCCAGGGCGGCGCCGGAGGTCCCAGAAAAGCCGCCGGCGACTACCTGTACACGAACGGCATCGGCCGGCGTGCCGAGCAGGGCGCGTGGGGGCTCATCCGAGTCCTACCGCGCCGCAAGGTGGACAACCTGCAACCGCTGCCCGGTCACGACGTTCCGAACGGTCAGACCGATCCGGCCCAGCCGACATACGGGCGGCCCCCCGTCCCCACGACGACCGGTGAGCCCTGCCCCGCGGGTGCCGTGCAGAAGGTGTTCCGGGTCAGTGCCGTCGACGTCCCGGGCAAGGTCACCGGTCGGACGCTTGCCTACGTTCCGACCGCAGACGCCTCCGCGGTCATGAACGGAGCCAAGGTTCCCGAGCCACTGGTGCTGCACGCCGCGGCAGGCGACTGCGTCAACGTGGCGTTCACCAACCAGCTCCAGCGTGGTCGGGCATCGTTCCACGTCGACAAGGTGCTTCGCGACGCGCGTTCGTCGGGCATCAACATCGGGTTCAATCCGGAGCAGACCGTCGCGCCGGGTGGCGCCAGGACCTACCGGTTCTACGTCGATGCGGCCAACCTCGGCAGCGCGCTCATCAGTGACTACGGCTGGGACGACAGCGGCGTCAACGGGCTCTACGGTGCGCTGATCGTGTCGCCGGCAGGCGCGACGTTCACCGATCCCGTCAGCGGTGCGGCCAAGGATGTGGGCTCGCAAGTCGACGTCAACGTCCCCGGCCAGATGAGCTACCGCGACTTCTCGCTGCTCTTCTCGGACAACGATCCGGTGGTCGGAATCAACACGATGCCGTATCCGGACGGCGTCAAGGGTCCCGTGCAGCTCAACTACGCCACCGCCGCCGGCCGCGCGCTCGACTCCAACCAGTTCAGCTCGCTCACGCACGGCGACCCGCAGACGCCGCTCCTGCAGGCGTACTCCGGCGACGGCGTGCGCGTGCACGTCCTGGGCGCGCCCGGCTCCGAGCAGATGCACGTGTTCAACCTGGGTGGGCACACCTGGGCATGGGACGCAGGTATCGCCAAGTCTGAACAGCTCGCGAGCCAGGGCTTCGGTCCGCTGTCGTCGCTCGATCTGAGCGTCCGCGACGGTGCCGGCTCCCCGGGTGACTACTTCTACGGTGACCTCCGCCGGCCGTTCACCGACGTCGGCATGTGGGGTCTGTTGCGGGTCTACACGCCGGGCGCCGGTCCCATCCGCGCACTTCCGTTCAATGCGCTCCCCAGCGCGCCGGTCGCACATTCCTCACGGAAGGCGATCAGCAGGTTGATCCTCGGCAAGAAGTTCGCAAAGAAGGCGATCGTCGCTCAGGGAATCACGTTCCGGTTGACCGGCCCCACCGACACGCACGTGCTTCGGGTCAAGCTGTTCCGATTGGGCGGCAAGAAGCCTGTACTGGTGGGCTCGTCCCTGGTCGAGGTCATCAGCTCGTCGGCGTTCAACAAGCTCTCCAAGTCGGCGAAGGCCAAGCGCAG
>JANMKR010000106.1:0-2017 GCA_031372145.1 Actinomycetota bacterium
GGACCGGCATGGTGGACCAATCGTTGGGCGGGTAGAGCTCTTGCTGCCAGCCGTCCACGTTGAGCACCTGATGGAAATACCCGTTGCCGTACAGCAACCCGACCCCGACGAGCGGCAGGCAGAGATCGGACGCCGACTTCAAGTGGTCGCCGGCCAGGATGCCCAGGCCGCCGGAGTAGATGGGCAGCGCCGCGTCGAGCCCGAACTCCAACGACAGGTAGGCGATGCGAAGGTCGGTGACGCCCGGGTAGGCCTCTTGGAACCAACCGTTGCTGTCCTTGTAGGCCCGGAATGCCGCGTGGATGCGCCGAAGCTCGGCCAGGAAGGTCTCGTCGCGAGCCGCCGCGTCCAGCGTCGCCTGCGGCACCTTGCCGAGCGTCATCACCGGGTTGCGATCGGAGGCCTGCCATGTGTCCGGGTCGAGTCGGGCGAAGAGCTCGGCGGCGTCGCGATGCCACGAGTACCAGAGATCGTGAGCGATCTCGTCGAGCGGCTCCAGTGCTGCCGGCAGGTTGGGGTGAACATCGAATCGATGGATGCGCATGGGCGGCAGGCTACCCATGAGGGCCGTGACCTGCCCTTGTACGGGTGGATACTCAGGGCTCGTGTGGATGGGCCCGCACGCCGGCGCCCGTGCCTCGTCCCGGAGACGATCAAGGTGCCTCCGTCGTTCCCGCGGGACGTGCGGGGTTACTCGACGACCAGGCCGTGGCGCATCGTGTTCTCGGTGATGACCTGCGGCTCGACGAACTGCAGGACGTAGTCGGGTCCGCCGACCTTGGCGCCGATGCCGGAGCGCCGGTTGCCGCCGAACGGCTGGCGCGCGACGATGGCGCCGGTGATCGAGCGGTTGATGTACAGGTTGCCCACCGGCGAGCGTTCGATGACCTTGTCGATGACCCGCGGGTTGCGCGTGAAGATGCCCCCGGTCAACGCGTAGCGTGACGCATTGACGACATCGAGCGCCGCATCGACGCTCGCGACCGCCTCGAGTGTCAGGACCGGGCCGAAGATCTCCTCGCGGCTAACCGAGGAATTCGGCGGCAGATCCGCAACGATCGTGGGCGGGCAGAACCAACCCAGGTCGGGGATGTCGTTCTGCTGGGCGCCGATACGGCCCTCGGATGCTCCCGTCGCGATGGCGCCCATGATGCGCTGCTGTGCCTCCTGCTCGATGACCGGCGGCACGTCGATGCTGAAGTCTTCGGCCTGCCCGACTCGCAGGGACTCGACCGCCCCCCGCAGCCGGCTCAGCAGCGTGTCGGCAACCGCTTCGTGCACCAGTACGCGTGCGGCTGCGGAGCATTTCTGGCCGGCGAATGCGAACCCCGACCTCAGCACATCCGGCACGACCTGGTCCAGATCCGCGTCGGAGTCGACGATGATCGCGTTCTTGCCGCCCATCTCGGCCACGACGCGTTTGACGTGCCCCTGGCCCGGGGGCGTCTCGGCCGCGGCGCGGATGATCGCCAGGCCCACCGGCTCCGAACCGGTGAACGCGATCGTATGAATTCCGGGATGTGCGACCAGGGCCGCGCCGGTCTCGCCGTAACCGGGCAACAGCTGGATGATGTCGTTTGGGACGCCGCCGCGGCGAAGCGCCTGCACCAGCCGATGCCCCGAGGAGGGGGCCTGCTCGGCGGGCTTCAGGATGACGGCGTTGCCGGTCGCCAACCCGGTCGCCACCAGTCCGGCCGGGATCGCGAGCGGGAAGTTCCACGGACCGATCGCCGCCACCACGCCGCGGGGGCGGTAGCGCAGCTGGTTCTTCTCGCCGGGCAGCTGCAACAGCTCCTTGCCGGCGGCCAGTGCCAACGCCTGGTGGACGGCGTATTCGATGTGGTCGATCGCCTCGCAGACGTCGGCGTCGGCTTCGGCCCACGGCTTGCCGCACTCGCGCACCTGGAGCGCCGCCAGGGTGTGGCGCTCGGCACGCAACAGGTTGGCCCCGCGACGCAGCACCTCGGCGCGTTCCTGCGGCGTGCGTCTGGCCCACGCCGGCTGCGCACGTGTGGCA
>JANMKR010000135.1:0-10606 GCA_031372145.1 Actinomycetota bacterium
GCGCCGCGGTACGAAGAGCTGCTCGACGCCGCCGGCGTGCTGCGGGTGATCTCGGTCGCCGGGGTGCTGCGCACGAACGTCACGATCGTCGAGCCCGCCGGGGTGGTGACCAAGGTCAACGGACCCGGTCCGCGGCACACACCGCAGTCGGTCGAGTCCATACTGGCTCAGGTGGCACATGCGATGGATGACACCGATTGGGTCGTCCTGTCGGGGAGCTTGCCTCCGGGCTGCCCAGACGACACCTACGCACTGCTCATCGGCGAGGCGCGTCGTCGCGGATGCCGCGTCGCGCTGGACACCGAGGGAACCCCGCTGCGTCTCGGTCTCATTGCGGGCCCTGACCTGGTCAAACCCAACCGCGAAGAACTCCAGGAGCTGACCGGGTTCGCGATCGAGATGCTTGGCGACGCGGTGCGGGCGGCAATGGCACTTGTCGGGAGGGGCGCCGGCGCAGTGTTGTGTTCACTCGGACCTGAGGGGGCGCTGTTGGTCTCCGGTGACGGTGCGTGCCTGCACGGGTACGTCGAGCCCCTGGCGGTCGAGAGTCACGTCGGCGCCGGCGACGCGCTCCTGGCGGGGTTCCTTGCGGCGGCAGATGCACCCGATGAGGTGCGGTTGCGCCAGGCAGTCGCATGGGGGACGGCCGCGTGCCGGCTGCCCGGTACCAAGATGCCCGGTCCGGACGACATCTCTCTCGAGGAGGTCAACGTGGTTGCGACTCCGAATCTGGCCATGCCGCTGCTGGCCGCGCCCTCGTCGGCGCGCCGTCAGCTGGTGGGTGAGCGATGAGCGTGCTCGACGGGCGCGTCGCGTTCATCACCGGTGGCAGCCGGGGAATCGGTGCCGCACTGGCCACGTCGCTGGTGGCGGACGGCGCGAGCGTGGCGCTGGTGTCGCGGGCGGGTGATGACCTGGGGCTGGATCGCTCCCTGGGCATCGCGTGTGACGTGCGCGATCCGGCGGCGATGCTGCAGGCGGTCGATGCGACCGTTGCGCGCTTTGGGCAACTCGACATCGTCATCGCCAACGCCGGTGTCGGGAGCTACAGCGCGTTCCTCGACCTGCCGCTCGAAGACATCGAGGAGATGATCGATGTCAACCTCAAGGGGACGATGTGGGCCGCGCGCGCCGCGCTGCCGCATCTGCTCAAGAGCGACGCGGCCGATTTCGTCGCACTGGCGTCCGAGGCCGGTCGACGCGGGCTGCCGCACGAGACGGTGTACTGCGCGTCGAAGTTCGGTCAGGTGGGATTCACCCGGGCCTTGGACCATGAGATGCGCGAGCACGGTGTGCGCTGTACCAACGTGTGTCCCGGTGGCGTCGCGACTGGATTCGCGTACGGAAAGGGCCGCGCGCCCGAGGACGAGATCGGCATGATGACGGCGCAAGACGTCGCCGACCTGGTGATGTTCGTGATCACACGACCCCGCGGGATGCGCATCCTCGAGACGGCTCTGCGGCCCATGATCGAGGAATCATGGGGGTGAGGTGGGGGCTGCTCTCGACGGCGGCCATCAACGAACTCATCCTGACGGGTGCCCGCGCATCCGACCGCGTCCAGATCCACGCGGTGGCGAGCCGCTCGCGGGACAAAGCCGAGGTGTTCGCGCAGGCCAACGGCATCCAGCGCGCGCACGGAAGCTACGAGGCGTTGTTCGACGATCCGGATGTCGACGCGATCTACATCTCGACCCCCAACGGGTCCCACGTCGACTGGACGATGCGTGCGCTCGAGGCCGGCAAACACGTCCTGGTGGAAAAGCCGTTCAGCCGTCACGCCGCTCAGGTCGAAGGCGCGTGTGCCCTGGCCGAGGCCAACGGGCTGGTGCTGTCTGAGGCATTCATGTGGCGTCACAACCCGCAGACCACGCGACTCGTCGAGCTGATCCGCGAAGGGGCCGTCGGTCGCGTCGTCGCCGTGCGGGCGGCGTTCGCATTCCCGCTTGCGGCCCTTCGTGGCGCGGATGACACCCGGTTCGATCCGGCGTTGGCCGGCGGCGCGATGATGGACATCGGCTGTTACTGCCTCAGTGGCCTCCGTCTGGTGACGGGTGCCGAACCCGAGCGCGTCAGCGCCGAGCAGATCGTCGGTCCGAGTGGCGTCGACATCGCGTTCGCCGCGACGATGCGGATGGGTGGGTTGGTGCTCGGACAGTTCGAATGCGGGTTCGTGACGGCGCTTCGCCACGAGCTCGAAGTCATCGGTGAGGACGGGTCGCTGTTTCTCGACGATCCGTGGCACTGCCGCCAACCGGATATCCAGTTGCGGCGTGGCAACGGGGTGCAGCACATCGCAACGCCCAGAGCCGATTCCTACCGGCTCGAGCTCGAGAACGTCACCGACGCGATCGAGGGGCGGGCGCCGCTCCTGGTCGGTCCCGCCGATGCGTTGGCGCAGGCCCGCGCGATCGAGGCGCTGTACCAGGCTGCGGAATCAGGCACGACCGTCATATTGAGTTAGGACACCGTCGGTCGTCGACGGCGGCGTGAGTGACCGGCGCCAGCGGGCGAGGGCGAGGGCGCCCAACCCGACGCCGATGCATGCGAGCACAAGCGCAGCGCGCGCACCGGGTCCGTCTGCGACCGCTCCCGAGAGCGCGGCGCCGATGCCGAAGCCGATCGGGAACGCAACGCTGAGCCACGAGAAGGCTTCGGTCACCATTCCCTCCGGCGCGAGTTCGCCGATGAGGGTGTAGAGCAAGCTCAGGAGGGGCGCGATCGCCAGGCCGGCGACGGCGGCCATCGGTGCGAGCACCCAGAGGTTGGGGGTCGCGGCGGCCGGCAGGAACGCGGCGGCGGCAACGAGCGCGATACGGCCGAGCTGGATGTCCGGCGTGCTGCGCCAGGCCCGCGCGCCGTAGATCAGCCCGCCGATGGCGCTGCCGATCGCCCATAGCGCCAGAAACACGCCCGCGACGTTCGGCGAGCCGTGCTCACGGGCGAACGCGGTCACCGCGACCTCGAAACCGCCGAAGCTCATCGCGGCGAGGAGGGCGAAGAGGAACAGCAGGCGCACGCCTGGTGCGCCCATCGCCCCGCCGCGACCCCGCACCACGTCCGGGGCACGCCAGCCCCGCGAGAGGCGGGTTTGGGTGAACCAGAAGGCCCCGCACACCGTCAGGCCGGCGGCGACATACAACGCGGCGGGTGGCCCGGACAGCGCCGCGGCAGTCGTCGCGATGAGCGGCCCGCCTGTGAACACCGCCTCTTGCACGATCGCCTCGAGTGCATACGACGACTGCAGCTGGGATCCCGAGAAGAGGTTCGCCAGAATCGCGCGCTGGCAGGCTGAGATGGGCGGCAAGATCCCGGTCAGACCGGCGAGTGGAATGAGCACTGCTGCCGGCGCGTCGAGGTTGCCTGCAGCCGCAAGGCCCGCCAGGGCGACGGCGTTCCAGATCGCTGCGGGGACCACCACCCGGCGCTGGCCGAACCGATCCACCAGGCGCCCCAGAGGCGCCGACGTCATCGCCGCGACGAGGTTGCATGCGGCCGCTGCAGCGCCTGCGATCGCGAACGATCCGGTCGCCGCGCGGACCAGCAGCACGATTCCCAGCGTCTCGAAACCGAGCGGCATCCTCCCCACGACCGAGGCCGCCATCAGGCCCTTGAGGCCAGGCGTGCGCAGAATCGGTCGGTAGGCGGGGATGCCCATCCGCCCAGGTTACGGGTCGCGGTGTGCATCACCCGTCCGGGCGGCGATACTCCCGGAGATGCCCCCACTGCTGGTACTGGACGGAGATTCGCTGGCGCATCGCGCCTACCACGCGGTGCCGTCGAGCGTCCGCGACGGCGCAGGTGAGCCGGCCAACATGATCGTGGGGTTCGCCAACATGTTGCTGGGCCTGTGGCATGCCGAACGACCGCGCACGGTGCTCGCATGTTGGGACACCGTCGGGGTGCCGACCTGGCGGCACGAGCTGCTGCCGGACTATCAAGGGGGCCGCGATTTCCCTGACGACCTCGTCGCCCAGTTGGATCGTCTGCCGGCACTCGTCGCCGCGGCCGGGTTTGCGAATGCCAAGGGCCCCGGGTTCGAAGCCGACGACTTCCTTGCCGCCGCCTCGGGCGCCGAGACGGCCCGCGGTGGCACGGCGGTGCTCGTGACAAGCGATCGCGATGCCTACCAACTCGTCAGCGATGCCGTCACCGTGGTCCGGCCGATCAAAGGCGTGTTCGAGGTTGAGCGCGTCGGCGTCATCCAGGTGCGCGAGCGATACGGCATCGACCCGTCACAGGTGCCCGACTTCATCGCCCTGCGCGGTGACCCGTCCGACCGCATCCCCGGCGCGCGCGGAATCGGTCCCAAGAAGGCGGCGGCGCTGCTGATGGAGCACACAACCCTGGAGCGGGTACTGGCGGCGGGACTCCTGGCAGACGAGGCCTCGGCGCTGCGGGACTATCAGCGCGTCGCGACGATGCGCTCCGACGCCCCGATCCCCGCGTGTGCGGACGTCCTACCGGACTGGCAGTCGGCCGCGGCGCTGGTCGACGCATGGGGACTGGCCGCACTCGCTCGCAGACTTCGCGACCATAGGGTGGCCGACCCTACGGACAGAGTTCGCCGGTGACGCCGGCGCCGCCCGCGAGGTCCGGAAGGACGACCTTGCCGTTGCTGTTGACACTGCGCACCTCGCCGCCTGCGAGGAGGAGCTTCGTGAAGGCGCGGCTCGGCACGTCCAGCACCTGACCGCGCACCGGCCATGCGGCGTTGAGCGACCTGAGCTCGACGTGACGTCCATTGGCGCAGGCGCCCGAGGGCGAGGTCACAAGCGCGGCCCGTTTGCGGTCCTGCCAGAAGTCGCCGAACTGCTGGACGGTTCCGGTCCACGCGCTGCTGGGGATGCTCATCAGCAGCTGGTCCCATGCCTTGACCTTCCAGTCCCAGCCGTTGGGGTGGAACAGGATGGTCGTCGGAGCGCCGTTGTCGCCATTCGCCGTCATCAGGTCGCGCGCCTCGTCGATGCGTTGATCGACGCGTGCGCCGCGTTCGTCTTCGATGACGATGGGGTAGGTCGTGACATCGGCGTAGCCGGTGCCGTCGAAGCGGGGAATGCTGAACGGGAACGCGCCGCCGACCCATCCTTGGGTGGTTGAGCTGTCGTCGCGGATTCCCACGGCCTCTTCGGCGACCGCAAGACGCGGGGTCGTCAACAGATAGCCGGCTCGAAAGGATGTGGCGTTGGGGTTGAGGTGTGCCTGGATCAACTGGCGCGACACCCGGATCTCGCCCAGGACGGTCGCGCCGGTCGTGACCGTCCTGGACACGACGTTCGGCTGGTAGCCCGGCGCGCTTTCGGCACCGGTCCCCATGGGGAGCTTGTCGAAGACCGGCGAGTGGGCGACGGTCTGTGCGGCGATCTCCGCCCCCAACCCCGTGATCGTCTGCATGACCTGGTCGAACGGGCCGCTGTCAGAGAAGAAGGCCACGTCCAGCCAATCCGTCGTGATCTTGGTCCAGACGAACACCGTCGGAGTGATCTTGCGGTTGTGGGCGGTGCGGACGTAGTCGGCCGCGGGGCCGACGCCGACCGAGAAGTTGAGCGAGAGCGTCGGCAGCACGGCGAAGCGCTGTCCGGCCGGGGCGGTCGACATCGTGACTCCGCCTGGGATGTGTGTGCGGTAGACACCCCGCAACCACAGCAGCCATCCGTCTGCGCTCGTGTCGAAGGCGTTCTGGTAGGTGGCCTTTGACGACCAGCGGGAGCCTTCGTGGTGGCGCGTGACAAGGTCGGTCAGCCGGCCGCCGAGGCTGTAGACGGTGCCGCTGCCCATGTGGCCCCGGGCGCGGGTGACCGCGGCAGTCCCGTCGTCGAACCGGGCGAGGACGTCGGAGCAGCCCTGGGTCGCGTAGCCGACGGTGCGGAAGCGGCTGCCGAAACGGTCGTCGATGTCGACGTGACGTTCGGACACACGGTCGAGTTCGGCGATCGTGGCGTCGCCTCGGGCGACCCAATCGACTGCCGAGCGTGCGTCGCTCTCGGTTGCGTGGGCGATGCCGAACAGGCCGAACAGGCGGCTGTCGGTGATCGCCTCGCCGATCAGGATGCCGCCGCCGGTGACGAAGCTCGTAAGACGGGTGATGTCGTCAGCGGACATGGTGCCGGCGATCGGCGCGCCGGCCAGGACGACGACCTTGTACCGGACGGCATCGGCGATGCTCGGTGCGATCACCGTCGGCACGCCCATGGTGCGCAATCCCTGGTATTCGGCGCCCCCGGCGGTGTCGTCCATTGCGACGATCGCGAACTGGTCCGCGAAGAACGTCGGGTTGGCCGGGGTCGCGCAGGCTTTTGAGTTGGGGCTTGCGGTCGACGTGTGGTCGTCCAGGCTCCAGACGAGGTCGCGTCCGCTGAACGTCACCTTGAAGACGTCGACGAGGCGTCCAGGCTGGAAGAGGGTCGGTTGGCCGAGGTTCTCACCCGGAACGAAGCGGTTGTGCGACCCGGCGGCGATCTCGACGCGCGAGGTGTTGGGGTTGTTGTAGCCGAAATGGGCCACGTACTTGGCGCCGTCACGGCCGACACATTCGAGTACCGGGCTGACGGGGGAGCGCGACGGGACCGAGGGGGACGTCGAGGTCTTCGCCCCTGTCGCGGCGGCGGTGATGGTGCTTGATGAGGTCTCGGTGCTGAGCGAGCGGTTGTCGGAGACCACGACGCCGGGATCCGATGCGACCTGGGCGCCGAACCGCGGGAACTCCTTGCGGATGACGCTGCGCTTCAGGGTCTTGCCCGGGCGCTTGACACAACGCGCTGTGGCTGTGGCTTTGGGCGCACCCTTCGCGGCAACGGGTATGTCGCACATGAGCTTGGCCGGCGAGATCTTGCGGATGGCCTGCGCGTTGACGGCGCCGATGGTCAGCAGGGTCGCAAGGACCGCCGCACCGGCGATTCGGGCAGGCAGGGGCTGTGCAGTCGCAGTTGTGGGGTCGTCCATGACACCACAGGCATCGGCCGTGTGCTCAGATCCCTGAACGCCGATCTGTCACGAAAAGGTTGACCACGCTGGGTCGATCGTCACCAGCCGGCCGTCGCCGGGGCGGGCCGAACACCTGCGTCCGGGTATACTCCCACGGCTTTCGTGGCCGTCCCTCGGGGCGGCCCGTTTTCCGTAATCCGTTGGAGGAGTCAGGCAGCCGTGGCCCATCAAGTGACCTTTATCCCAGGCGACGGCACCGGTCCCGAGATCGCCGAAGCCACCAAACGCGTCCTCGACGCAACCGGTGTCGACTTCGTGTGGGACGTCGAAGAAGCCGGTATCGACATCATGGAAACCGCCGGCACGCCCCTGCCCGACTCGGTCATCGCGTCGGTCAAGAAGAACAAGGTGGCCATCAAGGGGCCCATCACCACCCCCGTCGGCACCGGATTTCGCAGCGTCAACGTCGCGCTGCGCAAGGCGCTGGACCTGTTTGCGTGCATACGTCCGTGCAAGAGCTATCCCGGGGTACGCTCGCGGTACGAGGACATCGATCTTGTCATCGTCCGCGAAAACACCGAGGACCTCTACGCCGGCATCGAGTTCGAGAAGGACACGCCGGAACAGATCAGGATCAAAGAGGAGATCGAGCGTCTGCTGCCCGGGTCGCACATCAACGACCACGCCGGCATTTCGATCAAGCCGATCTCCGAGGAGGGCGCGCGCCGCATCGTCCAGTACGCCTTCGACTACGCCCGTGAGTTCGGCCGCACGAAGGTCACGGCCGTCCACAAGGCCAACATCATGAAGTACACCGACGGACTCTTCCTGTCCGTCGCGATGGAGGTCGCCGAGAAGAACTCGGACATCGAGTTCGAGGAGCGCATCGTCGACAACATGTGCATGCAGCTCGTGCAGAAGCCCGAGCTCTATGACGTGCTCGTGTTGCCGAACCTCTACGGCGACATCCTGAGTGACCTCGGCGCCGGTCTCGTCGGCGGCCTGGGCGTCGCCCCCGGAGCGAACATCGGCACCGACGCCGCGCTGTTCGAGCCGACACATGGCAGCGCGCCCAAGTACGCAGGCCAGAACAAGGTCAACCCGATGGCAATGATGCTCTCGGGGATGATGATGTTGCAGTACCTCAAGGAGACCGAGGCGGCCGACCGCCTTGAGAAGGCGATCGCCGAGTTGATCGTCGAGGGCAAGGACGTCACGTACGACATGAAGGACGACCGCAACGACCCGACCGCCGTCGGCACCAGCGGTGTCGCCGATGCCCTGATCAAAAAGCTCGGCGGCTGAGTCTCACGCCACCCGACGCGACCCCAGAGGATTGAGTACCGTGAAGAACCCGATTCGCGTTGCCGTCACCGGCGCTGCCGGTCAGATTGGCTACAGCTTGCTTCCCCGCATTGCCGCCGGTGAGATGTTCGGCGCCGACCAGCCCATCATCCTGCAACTGCTCGAGATCCCCGTCGAAGGCCCGCAGAAGGCCATGCGCGGCGTTGCGATGGAACTCGATGACTGCGCGTTCCCGTTGCTCCACGGAATGGTGCTCGCCGGCGACCCCAAGGTGGCGTTCCGCGACGCCAACTGGTGTCTGCTCGTCGGCTCCAAGCCGCGTGGGCCCGGCATGGAGCGTGCGGACCTGCTGCGCGACAACGGCAAGATCTTCGTCGAACAGGGTCGGGCGATCGACGAGGTCGCCGCAGACGACTGTCGCGTTGCCGTCGTCGGCAACCCGTGCAACACCAACGTGATGATCGCGGCGTCCCAGGCCAAGCGGCTCGGCCCGGAGCGGTTCACCGCCATGACGCGGCTGGACCAGAACCGGGCGGTCACGCAGATCGCGCAGAAGGCCGGCGCGATGGTGACCGACGTCAACAACCTGATCATCTTCGGCAACCACTCGCCGACGATGTTCGCGGACTTCACCAACGGCACCGTCGGCGGCAAGCCCATCACCGAGGCCATCACCGACCACGCGTGGCTGCGTGAGGAGTTCCTGCCGACGGTCGGCAAGCGCGGCGCGGCGATCATCGAGGCGCGTGGCCTGTCCAGCGCGGCATCGGCTGCCAACGCGTTGATCGACCACGTCAGGGCCCTCATCACCCCGGGCGACACGCTGCACTCGATCGCCATCCGCTCTGACGGCCAGTACGGCTTGTCAGAGGGTGTGTGGGCATCGATGCCCGTTCGCACGACCGCCGCCGGCACCTACACCGTGGATACGAGCTTCGTGCACGACGAGTTCGCGCAGGGCAAGATCGCCATCACCAACGACGAGTTGGTGGGCGAGCGCGAAACCGTCTCCGAGATGTTGGCTTAACCAGTGCCCTGTCACGGAAGTCTCGTTTGCGGTTTGGCGGCTGCAAAGCTCCGCCGGATTTGATCCGCTGGGAGCAGGAACAATCGCCCCTGGGGCTTTGTCCTCGCCTGCACCCATATCCAACGATATGGCCACAGGCTGCGTCCTCGTCCGGCGGGCTTTTCACTCGCCAAACCGTCAAAGAACTTCCATGACAGGGCACTACGCATGAGTCCAGCCGAGCTGGTGCGTCCGCGCCTCTCGGTCGTGCTGCCCGCGTACAACGAGGAGGCCAGGTTGCCGGCGACGCTGGCGGCCTGGTCGTCCTACCTGTCGACGCAGTCCTATGCCTGGGAGATCGTCGTCGCCGATGACGGCAGCCGCGACGGGACAGCTCGAGCCGCAGAGGCCTTCGCCGCGACCCACCCGGGGGTGCGCGTCCTGCGCCTGACGCCCAACCGCGGCAAGGGCGGAGCTGTCCGCCAGGGAGTGCTGGCCGCTCGTGGCCAGGTCATCCTGTTCGCCGATGCCGACCTGGGCGTGCCCGCCGAGTTCGCAGCGGCCGCGCTCGCGACAATCGATGACGGTGCCGACGTCGCGACCGGCGAGCGCAGCCTCCGGACCTACGCCAGCGAGGAGCGCAGCATCTTCCGGCTGCTGGCGGGAGCCGCGGTACAGGTCAGTCGACGCGCGCTCGGGCTGACCTACGTCCGCGACAGCCAATGTGGATTCAAGGCGTTCCGTCGCGAGATGGCGGGAGCGATCTTCCGCCGCACGACGATCGATTCGTTCGCCTTCGACATCGAGGCCCTCTACCTCGCACGGCGCCTGGGCGCGAAGGTGCAGCCGTTCCCGGTCGAGGTGTCGTTTCAGGCCGGGTCGACATTCGACGTCCGCAAACACCTGCCCCGATTCCTCAAGGACATCCTGCGCGTTCGCCTCAACGCCCTCCGCGGCGTCTACGACTAAGCCTGAATCCACTGACAATCGTGGATGCGGGGCGTGCGGACGCCGAGTCAGACGGGTGCGGGGGAGCACCCGCAGGGTGAACCCTTCGGGTTGACCCTGAGCCCGTATGGCGACGGTGATCCGCGCGCATCCGCGCCGCGAGGGGCGGTGGATTCAGGCTAAGTGCTCGCTTTCGTAAGTACGGCGACGTGTCCCGCGCGAAAACCGAGGCAGGCAAGGACGCAGTGTCGTGCCGCTCTCGGTTCCCATAACGGCGAGACCGAGGACACCGCCTGGCGACGGTGTGCAGCCGGGAGACGTGGATGTACTTACGAAAGCGGGCACTAAGGTTTCACACGTCGTCACGGTTCGGCAGCTTGTGCCGAGACGAGAGGGGCCGGGGGGCTCGAATGGGTATGAAGG
>JANMKR010000151.1:0-3861 GCA_031372145.1 Actinomycetota bacterium
TGATCGCGAGCTTGCCGGCGTCGCGTTTGATCGCGATCTCCCAAATCGTGGCCGAGCTGGCAAGGACGTCGTTTTCTGGATCCTCGCTCGCGTCTCTGGCGTCGTCGGCCAGGGCCGTCGGGGACGCAAGCGCCCACAGCAGCGCGTGGGTGTCGAGGAGGAGCCGCAGCGTCAGATCCCGTCGAACAGCACGGCGATCTGCTCGTTCGTCTCGTCGCTGTCCCAATCGGGTGCGAACGAGATCTTGTCCGTCAGGGCACCGAGCTGCCGCCGTTCGGTCGGCCGGTGGACGGGAACGAGTTGACCAGCGGCGTGCCTGCCCGGGCGATCACGATCTCTTCGCCGGCGCGTGCGCGCTCGATCAGGCGAGAGAAATGGGTTTTTGCCTCGTAGACGTTGATCTGCGTCATGACCAACCTCGTCTGGCCTTGGCCCAACGAAGACGACAATCCAGGAGGATGGCCAAACCGTGGCGCGAGGCGTCGTCCTTCAGGCCGGGACGGGCTCTGAGGAGGGCACCGGTATGAAGTCCAGTTCGGTGACGATCTCGATCGCCGCTGCCACCGATCGGGCGTTCGGGCAGTGGTGGGCGTGGATCTTGTTCGACCGCTCGGCCGCTTCGCGCTTGTCCTCGGGCGCACGCAGGTGGTATCGACAGGTGATCTTTCGAAGGCGAAGCACGCCGTCTGGATCGACGACGACCTCGCCGGTGGCGTCGCAGGTGAGGTTGTCGCCTGCGGAGTCGATGCCGCGCGCCTTGAGCGTGCCGCCGAACGTTCCGATCAGGCAACCGGCGACTGACGCGACGAGGTAGTCGAGGGTGCCCGGGTGCAACGGCACCGAGCCGGGCGCGAATCCATAGTGCTCACCCTGCCAACCCGGTGTGCCGAACGTGACCTCATCTCCGGTGGCCTGCAGGACGGCTTTGCGGACCGGAGGGTTTTGACGGGTCAGGTGGACTTCGATGTGGTGAACGGTCTCGTCGGCCATTGCGGCGTCTCCTTCTGTGCGGGCCGCCCGCGCGGCCGTCGTGTTTCCCGGCGAAAGGATACGTCTCGCGCGTTCGATTGTCCGGGTCCGGGGCGTCGCCAAGTCGCTTGAGCCCAACCGGACTTGCGAGGTGAGTCACGTCTCGAGGCCGTCTGGAACGCCTGGATTCCCACCGGGTAGCTCGCGAGCCGGTTGCCGGAAGCGGAATGTGGTTCACCTCCTGGTGGCAGGCACGCGAGGTGAATGAGTCCCGCCATTGGCGTCGTTCGGTACCCGAATTCACCCGGGGTGATACTGGCACCGCAAGGTGAACCCCTGTTCACCTGTTCACCGCCAGCCGCAAGGTGAACCCCTGTTCACCTCCACCGACGCCTCGGTGCGCGCCCATGACGCTGCGTTCGGCCGGACCGCGACCCGACGGCTCGCCGACAGCGGGATGTTGACCCCGCGCTGCACCCTCATGCACGCCGGGTCGCTGAGCGACGACGACATCGCCGTGTTCGTCGAGACCGGGGTGACGGTCAACCACAACCCCAGCGGCAACGCCATGCTCGGATTCGGAACCGCTGCTGGACGCCTCGGTGCCCCGGCTACTCGCCGCGGGCGTGCCCGTCGTCCTGGGCAGCGACTACGCCCCGTCCACGGTGTCCACTCCGTTCGAGATGATCCGCGCCGCGCTCATGCAGCAACGCGACGTCGCGGGCGCCGACGACGCCCTCACCATCGAGCAGGCCTTGGTCATGGCCACCACCTCCGGGACCAGCCTGGGGCGGCCCGGGCGGCTGGGCCGCGTCGCGGTCGGTCAACTCGCCGACCTCGTACTTGTCGACACCACCGGCCTGCACCACCTCGGTGTCGATCACCCGTACCAGCCCTCGGTCTACGTGCACGCGCCGCTGACGTCACCACCGTCATCGCCGACGGACGCATACTTGTCGAACAGGGCAACCTCGTCGGCGTGGACGAGTCCACGCTCGCCGCCCAGGCCCGTCACGCCCTCCAGGCCGCGGTGGCCCACAGCTGAGCGACGCATCCGTCGAACGTGGCTACATGGACATCGAGGAGACCTCGCGCAATCGAAGGTGGTCTCAACGAAATGCGACCTCGTCGATGGTGGCGCGAAAGAACTCTCCCGCCTCGCGGTCGCCAGTCTCATCCCACCACCCGGCGCGGACCTGCGCCGGGATGGTGTATCCGTCGCCCGAGATCTCGCCGTCGAACACGACGCCGAAGGTGTGTAGGCGGTACTGCTCACCATCCGGTGAGCCCCACCGGGGAAGATGAGCGCATCGAAGGCGTCCTCGCGGGTCCACCTCGATCGTCAGAGTGTGGATCGCCCCGCCCAGGCTGACGACGGCGACGGCGTGATCGTCGTCATCGCCCGCCTGCCAGGCCACGTTCGGCGCAAGCGCGGCCACCGGGCACACGACCATCTCGCTCACCAGCCGGCCGGCAGCACTGCGGCTCACGTCGGCCCCGGTTGCCGACATGACCGGGATCCTCCCGAACAGCTGCCAGCGCATCTCGCCATCGCCGCCCGAGTAGCGATCGAAACCACGGACGACCAGGGGCCACCTCCCCGCCGTGGCGGCCCAGATGTAGCCGTTCGCCGGATCGATGACCTGACGGGCGCGGAACGGTCGCCACCCGCCGATGCGAATCAGGCCGTGCATCGAGAGAATCGCGGTCCGGGCGGGTGCGGCATCGGGTGCGATCGCCAACGCAAGCCATCGCCGCACTGCGGGCGGCAGATCGGCGGCGCGATGGCGGCCGTTCGCCGCGGGCTCAGCGGCGTGGTGGATCAGCCGCCGCCAGACCACGTCAACCGCCTCGGGCAGGCCGGGAGGAGGCGCCATGAGCGAGGTCATGGGGCGAGCGTACGGTCGCCGAGGCCACCAGTCAACCGGACCTCCCGGCGCTGCTATATGGCAAATCCGCACCAGGATCGGCATGGACACCGATGGCGTCCGGTGGGCGATGAGCGACGATGCGGCCCTACGCGCGCTGACCGGCGCGCCGGGATGCTGAAGATCCTGCGATGGACAGGCCTTACACGAGGATTGCCGTGGCAAACACCAAATCCGCTACGGGAGCGACTTTGGAAACGTGGGGGCGTCGGGAACGCTCCAATCGAAATCGACGTTGGACCGCCACCGTGGCTCCTACAGGAGAATGGTCGTGGATGCCAGTTCCAATCCACGATCGCTACGGCGTACGATGGCAGGAAGGTCGTCGGAAACCGCCCCGTCACCGAACGTGGTTCACCTCCGCGCCTCCGCGTGCCAGGCACGCCACGTGAATGCTCGACCGGGTACGTGGGTTAGGATTACCAAGGCGGGATCGTCATTCACCTCGAGTGTCTGGCACCTGAAGGTGAATCCGAGCTTCGCTGATCGGAGACAGCCAACGAGTAGGGGAGACAGCGACGAGCGCCGTTGGACTGTCCGGCGTGTCGCGCCGCGACACTGTCTAACGCACGCAGACGGTGGCGTCGGGGCCCGCGTCGAGTCTCGGGCAAACCGGCAAGGGTTTCCGCCACCCAACGGGCGCGTCCACTGATCCCACGCCTTACGCGGCACTCATCCGGGAGGTGGACCGAAGCTGCCAACATACGCCGCGATGCCTTCCGACATCGAGCCCGGCGTGGACCTCTACTGGCTGCCGCTCGGCGCGGGCGGCCGCTCCATACGGTTCAACGGACGCGTTTTCGAGGCGGTGGCGGCGCGGCTTGGCCGCCGTCGGCCTTGCGACCTCTACCACTCAGCGCTCATAGCACGGGTAGCCGAAGGCTCCTTCGTGATTGAGATGGCGCCGATCCGCGACAGCGACGGCACAACACGCGGAGTCGTCGCCGAAGGTGCAGTCGGCAGC
>JANMKR010000202.1:0-16698 GCA_031372145.1 Actinomycetota bacterium
CCGACATCGCCAACGGCTCCCTGACCGCAGCCGACCTGGCCCCCGGCACCGTCAATGCCCCCGATGCATTCGGACGGTTCAAGGACACGGCGGTCGACATCGACGGTGCGACCTCGGCAGCGGGAACGATCCTGTTGACCCTTGCGGTCCCCGCCGGGAGCTATGCCGCCAACGCGAAGGTCCACCTCAACAACAACGCCTTCGCCACGCCGACCGACGCCGAGTGCCGACTCATCGCGGCAGGCGACTTCGATCAGGCGAAAGCCGGCCTCAACGTCGATCCCGATGTCAACGACGAGGTCACCGTGTCGATGACCCTCGTCCACGTCTTCGCGGCCGCGGGAGTCCTCCAACTCCGGTGCACCGATTTCGGAATCGGAACGGTCGTCGCAAGCAACATGAAGATCGCCGCCGTCTCCATCGGCACCCTCATCAACACCCAGGAGCCGTAGGCGAACGCGGAGAACGGCTGCCGCGAAGGCATCCGGCAGCCGTTCTCGGGCAACGAGAGCTACGCCTCCATCGCCTCCAACGCCTCGCGGGGACCGAAGGCGACAACAAGGTCACCTGAAGCGAGCACCGCCCCACCGTTGGGGGGTGCCTCCAACTGCGGATCGGCCTCGCGCTTGTGGGCCAGGATGGTGACCCCGTGATGTGACGCACACGCGACGTCCACCGTCACCCCCACCAGCGGCGACCCCTCCTGGATCAGGATCTCGTCCAGGCGCAGATCAGGTCCGACGGTGACCATCTCGATGAAGTCCACCAGCGACGGGCGGAGCGACAGCGCCGCCATCCGGTGGCCGCTCAGCTTGTACGGGCTGATGATGTGGTTGGCGCCGGCCTTCTGCAGGGCCTCCAGCGATTGGCGGCGTGCAGCGCGCGCGACGATCGTCAGGTCCGGGTTGAACGACCGTGCGGTCAGCGTGATGTAGACGTTGACCTCGTCGGAGTCGACGGCGCACACCAAGCCACGCGCACGCTCGATGCCCACCTCGCGCAGCACACCCTCCTCGCTGGGATCGGCGATCAGGTACGGCACGCCGTCCGCCTGCAGGCGCGATTCGAGGCCGGGATCGATGTCAAGCACCATCACGGACGCGCCCTGACGCCGCAGTTCCTCGACCACCGACCGCCCCACACGTCCGTACGCACACACGATGTAATGATCCGAGAGTCCAGCCACTTGCCTCCTGACACCTCTTCGTCTGACGATCGCCTGGAGCTCGCCGCTCCCGATCATGTTCGCGAACACGCCGATTCCGGCGAACAGCGCGGAGATCCCCACCACCAACAACGAGATCGTAAACAACTTGGAACCGACGCTATCTATCGGTTGCACCTCGCGGAACCCGACGGTGGTGAGCGTGGTGACCGTCATGTAGAGCGCGTCGATGAACGCCCACTTGAAGATCGCGACGTACCCGAGCGTCCCATAGACAAGCGAGGCGATCAACATCCCCAACGGGAGCTTGAACTGCTCGAAGATCTCCCAGTCGCGGTGCAGCATCTTCAGCGGGCGGATTGTCACCAGCCGGAGCTTAAAGGTCCAGCCGGGGTCGTGCTCCCGTACGATCACGCCTCAACCCCCCACCCATTGAGGCCGCCTGTGAGCGAGCAGCTCATCCGCCTGGGCCACAGCCCGGACCCCGACGACGCTTTCATGTTCTACGCACTCGCGGCCGACGCGATCCCCACGGATGGATTCCGTTTCGAGCACATGCTGCGTGACATCCAGACGCTCAACGAGTGGGCGATGCGAGGCGAGATCGAGGTGACTGCGATCTCGGTGCACGCATACGCCTACGTCGCAGACAAGTACCGGCTGCTGCCACATGGCGCGTCGATGGGCGAGCAATACGGCCCGATCGTCGTCGCCCGCGAGCCCATGGCACCAGAAGATCTGCAAGGCAAGGTCATCGCGATTCCGGGACTGATGACGAGCGCGTTCCTGGAGTTGCAGCTCGCGATCGGCAAGATCGCCGATCCGCTTGTCGTCCCGTTCGACGAGATCCTCGAGACCGTGGCGTCGGGCAAGGCCGATGCGGGACTGGTGATCCACGAGGGCCAGCTGACCTACCCGTCGATGGGGTTGGAGCTGGTGATCGACCTGGGCGTGTGGTGGCACGAACTGACCGGGGGCCTGCCCCTGCCACTCGGCGCCAACGCCGTGCGCCGCGACCTGGGCGAAGACGTCATGCGCCGCCTGTCGGTGCTGCTGCGCGAGAGCATCAAGTTCGGCTTGGATCACCGTGAGGACGCGCTGGAGTACGCCGGCAAGTACGGCCGTGGACTCAACGACGACCTGACCGACCGGTTCGTCGGGATGTACGTCAACGACCGCACTCTCGACTACGGCGACGACGGCCGGGCCGCGGTGGCCGAACTCCTGCGCCGGGCGGCCGAAGCCGGGCTGATCCCCGCCGCGGTGCCGGTCGACTTCATCGACGCGTAAACCGTGACCAGGTTGCGCGATTGGGACGCCGAGATCGACCGGTGGACTGCGCTGTTCGCGGACATCCCCGATCCGCCCGAGCCGTTCGCCACCGCCCGTCGCGACGGCTGGACGGCAACGGCCCGGGCTGAGCTGGCCGACGCAGCCGAGATCTACACACGTCGTCATGTGGCGTATGTCGCCCAGCTGCAGGCGTCGGGGATGGACCTGGTGCGGTTGGACGAGAAGCAAGGCGACTGCGGTGCCTGCCGACGGTACGCAGGCAAGGCGTATTCCCTGGGCGGTGCGACCGAGGGGCTCCCCCCGCCACCGCCGCTTCCGATCTGCCCCGCCTGCCGCCACACCCTCAACCTGCTGACGCCGTTCTTCATGCAGAGCATGGGCCTGGAGATCGACGACCTGATCGCCGACGCCACCCCGTACATCGAGCCGTAGTCCGTCGTGGCGGCCGACGCGCGCACCTTGGTGCTTGCATGCGTTGCACAGACAACTATGCTGATTGCATGAAGACGATCCAGATCCGCAACGTTCCGGACGACGTCCACGGCCAACTCAAAGCGCGCGCCGCACTCGACGGTCGGTCGCTTTCCGATTTCGCGCTCGCTGAGCTCCGCCGCGCGCTCGAGCGACCGACCCGCAAGGAGTGGCTCGCACGCTTGGCGACCCGCGAGCCCTTTGACGTGCCTGGTGGCGCGGCGGCACTGATCCGCGCCGAGCGCGACTCGCGGTGATCGTGCTCGACGCCTCCGTGGTGATCGAGCTCTTGCGAGGTTCGGTGACGGGTCGGGGGGTCGCCGAACGCCTCGCCGCCGATTATCCGGCGCTGCACGTGCCGCACCTGTTGGACGTCGAGGTCGCGCAAGGACTCCGGCGTCTGGTGAGGATCGGCGAGCTTGCCCCGACACGTGCGGCAGAGGCAATCGAGGACCTGACGGACCTGACGGCTGTGCGCCACGCCCACGAGGACCTCCTCCCCAGGGTCTGGGCGATGCGGGACAACCTGACTGCCTACGACGCCGTCTACGTCGCTCTGGCCGAGGCCCTCGACGCAAAGCTGCTGACGCTCGATCGTCGCCTCGCAAAGGCTCCAGGCCATCGGGCCCAAGTGGAGCTTCTGTAGCGCGACGGAGGTGCTCTGGCAACGGCGCCCCCGAAAGGGTTACCATCCCGGCCAGGCGCGCAGGGCGCCTCCGGTCCGCGGGAAGGGCGAAGCCCACCTTGCGTGATGTGTCGGTCGCTCGACGTTTGACTCCCTCCTGACCTGAACATGCGGACATCGGGCGCATCGGAAGGAGCCCGCCGTGCCGACCTGCGAACTTCCCGAGAACCCCGATCTCGGGCACCTGAGGAACCAGGCGAAGGCTTTGCAGCGCGCCGTGCGCGCCCGCGATCGTGACTCGCTCGCACTCGTCGGCGAGTTTCATCCGCACCTTGGTGCGCTCGCCACCGGCGACGGCAAGTTGCCGGGGTTCTCCAGGGCCGATGCCCAACTGGTGGTTGCCCGTCGCTACGGCTTTGCAAGCTGGACGTTGCTTCGCCGGCACTTGGATCGGGTCGCGCAGTACACCCGCCGGCCGCACCAGGAGACGGGCGAGCGACCGACCGACGACCGCATTCGCGAGCTGGACGAGTTCCTGCGCCTGGCATGCCTGACCTACGGCAACGACGATGTGGCACGACGTGACACGGCCCGCGCGATGTTGGCAGCCGACCCTGGGATCGCCGCGGCCACCATCCACACAATGGCGGCCGTGGGTGACGCGACGGCGGCTTCCGCCCTGCTCGCCGAGGACCCCTCGCAGGCCGACAGGCAGGGCGGACCGCACGACTGGGAGCCCCTCCTCTACGCGGCCTATTCGCGACTCGAGAGCACCCGGCCGGGCCATTCGACGCTCGAGGTGGCCCGGCTCCTGCTGGCCCACGGAGCGGATCCCAACGCCGGCTACCTGTCCAACGGCCTGTACCCGTTCACCGCGCTCACCGGGGCGTTCGGCGAGGGTGAGAAGGGCCCGATCCGCCAGCCGCGCCACCAGCACAGCATCCAGCTCGCCCGGCTCCTGCTCGACGCCGGCGCCGACCCCAACGACAGCCAGGCGCTCTACAATCGCCAGTTTCTCGCGGACGACAGCCACTTGGAGCTGCTCTTCGAGTATGGCCTCGGGACCGGATCGGGCGGCCCCTGGCATGCCCGTTTCGCGGCCAACCACCCCTCACCGGGCGAGCTCATGCGCGACCAGCTCGAATGGGCGGCCGAGCGCAACCTTCCCAAGCGTGTGCGCCTCGTGCTCGACAACGGCGTCGATCCCGCCGGACGCGGCGTCCCGGACGGGGCGAACGGCTCGGCATACGAGATCGCGTTGCGGGCCGGCAACGCCGAGATCGCCCAGATGCTCCTCGCTGCCGGGGCCGACCCCGTCGAACTCGACCCGGTCCAGACCCTGAGGGCTGGGCTGATGGCGGCAGACCGCGCCACCGTGGACCGACTCGTGAGCACCGACCCCACGCTCGCGAGGCAGCTGATCTCCCGTGAGCCCGATCTGATCATCCGCGCGGCGGAGATCGGACGCCTCCACGCGGTCCGGCTCATCGCGACGCTTGGTTTCGATGTAAACGTCCGCCGCCGCGTCACCGCCATGCACGAGGCGGCCGGCAACGGCGACCTCGCAATGGTCAGGCTGTTGCTCGACCTTGGGGCCGACCCGACCATTCTCGACAGCGAGCACGACTCGACCCCTCTCGGTTGGGCCGAGTATGGCGACCAGAAGGATGTGGTCGACTACCTTTCCGGTGTCCGACCGGACTGACCCGGCTGCGCCGATCGACATTCAGACGCCGAAGCCACACGGCTTGACGAGGGCGAGGCCCGCGACGTTCTCGGAGAACACGCCGCCCTGAATCCTCCTCGAGGTTCTCGCAACGGCCTCGCAAACCACGGGGTGATCGTGTTCAGTCGAGCGTGACGCGCACTGCGCGCGCGGCCTCGGGTGGGACTTCGACGACATCCGCGCCACCGACCCGTACGCGCAGCGGTCCCCCGAACGCGCCATGCCCGATCATCTCAACCGCCACATCCGGCACGAGCCCGCGCTCGGCCAGGTACCGCAGCAGGGCCGGGTTCTGATCCCCGACACGGCTGACCGTCGCACTGGCGCCCTCGGGCAGCTCTGACAGCAGATCGGTCGCCACATTCGGCACCTCACCCCCAAGCGTCGGGATGGGATCACCGTGGGGATCACGCTCGGGATGACCCAATGCCTCGGCGATGCGGGCCTCGAGCTCCTCAGACAGATGGTGCTCCAATATCTCGGCCTCGTGGTGGACTTGATCCCACGGCACGCCAAGGCGGGTGACGAGGTACGTCTCGAGGAGGCGATGGTGGCGGATGACCTCGAGCGCGGCCGCACGTCCCGACTCGGTCAACTCGACGGCGCCCCGCCGGCCCGTCGGCGCGACGTACCCGAGCTGCCCCATCTTCTTGAGCATCGCGCTCGCCGACGGCGCAGTCACCGCCAGCGCCTCGGCGACCTCCGACGTCGCCACCGCGGAACGCCCGGTGTCCTCGTGCACCCGGTAGACCGCCTTGAGGTAGTCCTGGACGGCCGGACTGGGCCTGGCCCGCTGATCCGCTTCGCTCATTCGAAGAAGTCTAATGCAGCCGCAAAACAGGCGAAAAGAACCCGAAAAACCCCCATCGCCTTCACGCGCCACTAACAATCGGGTGCCAGTGTGCATCGCATGCCTCCTGCAACCACACAGACACGCACGCGGACATCAGCGACGAACGGCACGGTCAGACTGCGCCTTGCCGATTCTCCGGACCGCCTGCACCTCACCAAGATGGAGCTGTTCGCCGGCCTCCCCGAACGCGATCTGGAGATCCTCGAAGGTCGCCTCGGAATGGTCCGCTGGCCGCAGGGGGCTGAGACCCCGGCCGTGCTCGATCGCCGCGACCACTTGTTCTTGGTCCGCGAGGGCCGGCTTGCGCTCTACGAGCGCCTCGGTGCCGACCACGAGGTCATGGTCGCCATCCTCGAGCCCGGGTCGATCTGGTCGACCCTCGGTGGCAGCGCGCCGCCGCCGCTGGCCGCGCTCGAGTCCTCGGCCATCTCACCGCTGCCGGCGTATGCCGTCGAAGCCCTGTGCACCCGCTACCCAAAGTTGGGGCGCAACCTGGCCGCATTGCTCTCCGAGCGCTGTTGCGCGCTCTCGGCAACCATCGCGATGGTCAGCGAGATGCGGGTCGAGGACCGTCTGCGCGCCCGTCTGCACCAGCTCGCCGAGCGGTTCGGCATCACCGGTCGTGACGGCATCAAGCTGCGGCTTGACTTGACTCACGCGCAGTGGGCTTCGCTCGTCGGCGCGTCACGCGAGGCGGTCACGACCGCGTTCGGCCGCCTGAAGACCCAGGGCGACGTCGTCCTGGACGGCCGCCAGATCCTGATCCCGTGGCACGTCGTTCACGCGCGCGAAGCGTCAATCGCCGACGCCGCGGCCGTCGCCGCGAGGTAGTCCGGTTACCTCAGGTGGTAGACGGCCAGCCTCCCGATGGCCGCCTACCTCCTGTGGTCCCCCTCACCCGTCAGACGGGCGTGGGCCTGTTGTCCCCGCGCTCGGCGGGAACGATCTTGGGCAGGGTCACGAGGATCAAGGCGACCCCTGAGAGCACGCAGGCAGCCGCCGTGAACAGCGCCGAATGCGCCATCGCACCTTGGGTCTGCACGGCATAGATCGCCACGCGTACGAGCAGCGCGCCGCCGGCGAGCAACAACGCAAGGCCGGCCGGGCCGGCGATTGCACGCCGCCGCCAGCTCGGACGATCGGCGGCCCGCAGCTCATCGACCAACTCGGCCTCGGCCACGGGTTGCGCTTCGACGTTCGGGCTCATACCACCGCCTCCAGCTCGTCGGACAACCGTGCGTCCATTGACACCCCGAGACGCGAGTCCCAGGTATCGAGTTCACGCCTGCTGTGAATGCCAAGCTTGCGGAGCACCGACTGCGCATGGCTGCGCACCGTATGCCACGAGACGCCGAGTTCCATGGCGATCTCCTTGTAGGTCAACTGCTGGCGCATCAAACGAAGCACGACGCGCTCTTGCGAGGTCAAAAGGACGCGCCGCGGACTCGTGCGCTCGACCAGCTCGCCGATGGTGCGTGCGGCGCCGGTCTCGAACGCGCGGTCCATGGCCTCAGACACCGCCTCGATGACCGCCTCGCGTGTCGCTGTCACCAGCAGGCACCCCGTCGCGCCGAGCGCTGCTGCCTGCGCTTCGTGACCCGGGCGGAACGGACCCGGCTCGATGCAGAAGATCACCGGTACCGACACACCGCGGCGACCGAGCTCCATGGCGAGCTCCATGCCGGAGCCGTCCGCCAGATTCCAATCGACGATCAGCAAACGAGGGGAACCGCGATCGATGAGCGTCAGCGCCTGATGCACCGTATGGCAGACCGCCACTTGGGTCGGAAGCCCGCGCAGAAACACGCGGAGCCCCTCAGCGAATGCGGGTGACCTGCTTGCGATGAGGACTGGGACGTTCGTGTCGGACAAGCTCGCACCATCCTTGGGCACTGTTCACCTGACGCGGTGAATCAACATTCGGCGTGCCAATGACATCGGCAGAACCCTGCGCGAGCATTACCCCCCAAACGTGGAAAATCGTCACGCCCAACCGGCCGGAAGCGGGCTACGGGGTGTTCGGGACTCCGCTGAGGGTCGTGAGGGCCTGCGTCAGTTCTGCCGACGCGGTCCGCGCCGTTGCGGCGTCGCCCGCCGCCGCGGCGTCCCGCACCCGCTCCATGGCCGTGACCGTCTTGGCAAAGCTCGCTGCGCTGCGACTCCGTTGTTCCTCGAGACGGCGGTCTGCCACAACCTCGGCGCTCAGCCGTTGGCCGGCCAACTTCGCTGTCGCGAGCGGCGGATCGAGTTGCGGCACCAAACTCTTGAGAAGCTGCGGTGTCGCGGTCGCGCCCTTGGTATCGAGCGCCGCTGCGAAACCGCGAACCGCCGCTGCGGCAGCGGCGGTGTCGGCCAGATAGCGATCGGCGCCCACCGATGCGCCCGCCGCCGCGGTCGTCGTCGGAGCCCCGGTGGAGCCCCCGCACCCACTCAACGCCGCCAATGACACCACCAGGACCAATGTGACAATGCTGCGCACGAGCGTCACCCTAACGGGCGACGGATCCTGCGTCAGCTATCCTCGGTCCCGTGAACGTCGACTCGGAGCTGTCGCTCGCGCTCTCATATGACGATGTGCTCCTCGTCCCGCAACGCAGCCCGATCGCGTCCCGGGCCGATGTGGACACGACAGCGCAATTCACCCGGCGGATCCGCCTGGCGGCGCCGATCGTCTCGGCCAATATGGACACGGTCACCGAGGCGCCGATGGCCATCGCCATGGCGCGTGCCGGCGGCATCGGCGTCATCCACCGCTTCTTCACGATCGACGAGCAGGTGGCGCACGTGGCACGCGTCAAACGTGCGGAGGCGCTCGTCATCGACGACCCGTTCACCATCGGGCCGGGCCTGACGCTCGAACGTGCCCTGACCGAGATGCGCGACAGGGGGGCGAACGGACTTGTGGTCGTGGACGGCGAGCGCCGTCCGATCGGGATCCTGACCCGCCGCGACACCTTGCTTCGTGACGACACGTCGATCGCCGTCGCCGACGTCATGACCCCGGCCGATCGACTGATCGTCGCGCCCATTGGCGTCGGTGTCGACGAGGCGGCGATGATGCTTCGCGACGCGCGCATCGAGAAGCTGCCGCTCGTCGACGGCGACGGGCGCCTGGCGGGACTCATCACCCTGCGCGACCTGATGCAACTCAAGGAGCGACCCGACGCCACCAAGGACGCGCGTGGTCGACTGGTGGTTGCGGCGGCAATCGGCGTGCGTGGCGACCATCTTGAGCGGGCCAAAGCGTTGGTGGACGCCGGCGCCGACGCCCTGGTGCTCGACATCGCGCACGGTCACATGGAACAGGCGCTGACGGCGATCGGCGAAGTGCGCGAATGGGTTGGGGATGTCGATGTCATCGCCGGCAACGTCGCGACGGCCGAAGGCGCGGAGGATCTGATCGCCGCGGGCGCCGATGCGATCAAGGTCGGCGTTGGACCGGGGTCGGTCTGCTCGACGCGCGTGGTCGCGGGCGTCGGTGTGCCCCAGTTCACCGCGGTTGGCGAATGCTCGGGGCCGTGTCGCCGGCATGACGTGCCGTTGATCGCCGACGGCGGGGTTCGCGCGGGTGGTGATGTGGCCAAGGCCATCGGCGCCGGTGCCGACACCGTGATGGTCGGCAACCTCTTCGCGGGGACACACGAGAGCCCGGGCAGGGTCGTCAACCGCGGCGGCTCGCGGGTCAAGGTCTTTCGCGGAATGGCCAGCGCCGGGGCGGCAGCGGCACGCCGGGCCGTGGACGGCGATGCCCGGGAGGTCCTTGCACGTGAAGACCAGACCGAGTTCTCGCCGATCGTTCCCGAAGGTGTCGAGGCCGTGGTGCCGCTGCGGGGCGAAGCAGGCGACGTGGTGGCGGAACTGGTCGGCGGCCTGCGCTCCGGGATGAGCTACTCGAACGCCGCCACGATCGCCCAGATGCAGGAGCGCGCCCGCTTCGTGCGGATCACCCCCGCGGGCCTCAAAGAGAGCCACCCGCACGACGTCTCCTTCTGACCTTCCGTACACCCCGCGATCCGTTTCGCGACAACGGGTTCCGGCAAATCTGGTGTCAGACACGAAGGTTAAAAATCTCACACACCGCGGCAAGGTCTCCTTGGTGTCGGTCCAGCTCAACCTGCGCCGTCAGGAGGCGAACAGGCGCAGCTCGGGTTCGCGCAGTCCACGGAGTTCGGCCAGGTTGATGGTGGCCGTGTCGAGCCCTCGTGAGCGAGCCAGCGTGCGGGCTTGGGGCTTGACCGACTCGCCCACCACGATGCCGCGACAATCGACCATTCCTGGCTCAGCTCGGATGTACTCGAGGTAGCGGCTCAACTGCTCGACGGCATCGATCGTCACGATCCGCTTGACCTCGACCGCGACGAACCCCATGTCGTCCGTGCAGAGCAGATCCACCGGCCCGATCGGCGTGGCGTACTCACGGCGCACCAACTTGAGCCCGTCACCCAGGACCTCAGGTGCGGCGGCCAGAGCCTCCTGCAGGTCGCGCTCGACACCGTCCTTCTCAAGCCGGGCCGCCTCGCCCAGATCGTGATCGGAGTCCGACACGACCTGCTCGATCCGGATCTCGAGGGTCTCGCGTTTGGCACCTGAGCCCTTGGACACGACGATCGCCCCGTCGCGTTCCTCGATCCGCGTCGGTGGCGTCATCCAGTTCTGCGGCTTGAAGCCCCCGGCGTCCGAGTGCACCATGATCGAGCCGTCCGCCTTGACCATGATCAGACGCAGCGCCATCGGCAAGACGGACGTCACCCGACCGCCATAGACCACCTCGCAGCGGGCGACGATCAGGCGCATTGGCGCGGCTTTCGGGTCACGGAGCGATGGTACCGGTCCGACCACGTGCCGATCTGGTAGACCATCGGCATGGCGATCAACCCGACCCATCGGATCCGCATCGAGTACTGCGTCCCCTGAGGAGCCGCGCCGAACGCCGCCGGTCTGGTGGCGCGACTGCTGACAGGGTGGGGCGCGGTTCTCGAATCCGTTGACGTGATCGCCGGCACCGGGGGGGTGTTCGACATCCATGTCGACGGCGAGTTGCTCTTCGAAAAAAAGATGCTCGGCCGCTACCCCGATCCCGACGACGTGCTCCCGCTGCTGCGCGAGCGCATCGGCCCCGAGGTCACGAGGACGCGAGGCTAGTGGTCCGACAGTGCAATAACTCGGGGTTTCGCGCGGCTGCGAGCGTCGCGATACAGCCGGTCATTGACTGTCAGACCACTCGTCAGGCCGCGACGTCGCGCACGTACTCGTGGGCCATCAGCGGGCTCGACAGGATGAAGTCCGCGGTGGCGCGGTTGCACGCGATCGGGACGTTGTAGACGACCGCGATCCTCAAGAGCGCCTTGACGTCCACGTCATGCGGATGCGGCTCCAGGGGATCCCAGAAGAACACGACGAAATCGATGCGTCCCTCGGCGATCGCAGCGCCGATCTGCTGGTCGCCGCCAAGCGGGCCGCTCAGATAGCGGTGTACCGCAAGCCCGAGCTCCGACGCGATCGTGCCGCCGGTGGTTCCGGTCGCATAGAGCTCGTGGCGACCGAGCGTGCCGCGGTTGAACCGTGCCCAGTCAAGCATGTCCGCCTTGCGATTGTCGTGGGCGATCAGCGCGATGCGCTTGCGCGATGACATGGTTCTGTTGTCGTTCATTTCAATCTCATTTTCATACACCGACAGTAGCGGGCACGACACGAAAGGACCCCCGCCGTGGGGCCAGCGCAACCACCTTGTAACCCGACGCACGGCCCAACCGACCGCAATCGTCGACGGTAGACTTGCGGCTGTCCCGCGAAGGAGGCTCATGGCACCCACGCTCGCTCCCCCCGAGCTCTGCATCACCACGGTCCGCACGTTGGCGATCGACGCAATCGAACAGGCCAAGAGCGGTCACCCCGGCGCCCCGATGGGTCTCGCCCCGGTCGCATGGCAGCTGTTCAGCACGATGCTGCGCCACGCGCCACAGGAGCCGGAATGGCCCAACCGCGATCGCTTCGTGCTGTCGGCCGGACACGCGTCGATGTTGCTCTACGCGCTGCTGCACCTGACCGGGTACGACCTGCCGCTCGACGAGCTCAAACGCTTTCGCCAGTGGGAGAGCATGACACCGGGACACCCCGAGCACGGGCTGACCCCCGGCGTCGAGACGACGACCGGCCCGCTGGGCCAGGGACTCGCCAACGCGGTGGGTTTCGCGCTCGCCGAAGAGCTCTTGGCGGCGCGGTTCAACCAACCGGGTCACGCCGTCGTCGACCACCGGACCTGGTGCATCTGCTCCGATGGCGACCTGATGGAGGGCATCTCACACGAGGCCGCCTCGATCGCCGGGCATCTCAAACTCGGCAAGCTCGTCGTGATCTACGACAGCAACGGAATCTCGCTCGACGGACCGACGCACCTGAGCTTCAGCGAGGACATCCCGGCGCGATTCGGCGCCTACGGCTGGCGCGTGCTGCACATCGACGACGGCAACGACCTGGCGCAGATCAACGCCGCGCTGGCCGCCGCACGGGAGTCCGATGGGCGCCCCACGATGATCGTCTGCAAGACCCACATCGGCTTTGGATCGCCCAACAAGCAGGACAGCCAGGCGGCGCACGGCGCGGCACTCGGCCCCGAAGAGACCATCGCCACCAAACGCGCCTACGGGTGGCCCGAAGACGCCAAGTTCTTGGTGCCCGACGAGGTTGCGGCGTGGGCACCACAACTCGTGACCCGCGGCGCCGACATGGCCGCCGCCTGGCGCGAGGGATTCGACGCGTATCGCGATGCTCATCCCGACCTGGCGGCAGAGTTCGAGCGGGCGACCGCCGGCGAATTGCCGGACGGGTGGGACGCCGACGTTCCGGTGTTCGGGCCCGACGACGCACCCGCGACACGTGCCGCCGGCGCCAAGGTCATCAACGCGATCGGCGCGCGGATGCCCGAACTCGTGCAGGGCGCCGCCGACCTCTCCAGCTCGACCGACACGACGCTCAAGGATCTGGGCATCGTCTCGGCCGGCAACTTCGCCGGACGCAACCTGTACTACGGCGTGCGCGAACATGCGATGGGTGGGATCACCAACGGCCTGACCCTGCACGGCGGCCTGCGCCCCGTGGCCTCGACGTTCCTGATGTTCTTCGACTACATGAAGAACACGATCCGCCTGGCGGGGCTCATGGAGATCCCCTCCATCTTCGTCTTCACCCATGACTCGATCGCCCTGGGCGAAGACGGACCCACCCATCAACCGGTGGAGCATCTGGCGGCGCTGCGCGCGATCCCCAACGTGGTGATGATCCGGCCTGCCGACGGCAACGAGACTGCCGCGGCGTGGCGGGTCGCAATCGAACGCACGGACGGACCGACCGTCCTGGTGCTGACCCGGCAAGGGCTGCCGACACTCGACGGCCCCGCCGACGTCGCCCGCGGCGCGTACGTCGTGGCAGACGGCACCGATTGCATCCTGATCGCGACCGGGTCGGAGGTCTCCGCGGCAGTCGTGGCACGCGGCCTGCTGGCCGGCAAGGGCATCAGCGCGCGCGTCGTCAGCATGCCGTCGTGGGAGCTCTTCGACGATCAGGACGAGGAGTACATGGAGTCGGTGTTGCCCGAGGGCATGCCAAAGCTCGCGATGGAGGCCGCGTCGACCCTCGGTTGGGAGCGCTGGGCCGATGCGGTCATCGGAATCGACTCGTTCGGCGCCTCCGCGCCCGGGCCGGAGCTGATGGAGCAGTACGGAATCACCGGCGAGGCCATGGCGGAGATCGCCGCGACGATCTTCGAGGACGACGAGTGAGAAGCCAGCGGCAATCGATGCGCTATCTCACGTTCAAGTTGAACGTGAGATACGTGCTCAATCGTGGCGCATTCGCGTGAGCGTGGAGCCCTCGACCATCGCGCTCGACCCGGAATCGCGGCTGACCCGCACGCCCCCTCCCGCGATCATCGTGATCTTCGGCGCATCGGGTGATCTGACCAAGCGCAAGCTCGGCCCCGCGCTGTTCAACCTGGCCCACCAACGTCTGCTGCCGCCCGAAACCGCGGTCGTCGGCTTTGCCCGCACTGAGATGACCGACGACGAGTTTCGCGCGAACATCCGTGCCGGCATCGATGCCCACAGCCGGGTCGAGGTGACAGACGAGTCGGTGTGGGACGGGTTCGCCTCGCGCCTGCGCTACATGACGGGGAGCTTTGACGACGCTGCCGCGTTCACCCGGCTGGCGACGCTGCTGGGCGAGCTGGACACGACGATGGGGACCGCCGGAAACCACCTGTACTACCTGGCGACGGCCCCCGAGTTCTTTCCGCTCATCGCAACCAACCTCGGTGGCGCCGGCTTGGCCCAGGAGCGTGACGGCCGGTTTGCGCGCATCGTCGTCGAGAAGCCGTTTGGCACCGACCTTGCGAGTGCGCGGGCGCTCAACAACCACCTGGGGCAGACCTTCCAGGAGCACCAGGTCTACCGCATCGATCATTACCTGGGCAAGGAGACCGTGCAGAACCTGCTCGTCTTCAGGTTCGGCAACGCGATCTTTGAGCCCATCTGGAACCGCCGCTACGTCGACCACGTGCAGATCACCGTGTCCGAGGAGATCGGCGTGGAGCGCCGCGGTGGCTACTACGACCAAAACGGCGCGTTGCGCGACATCGTGCAAAACCACCTGATGCAGGTGCTCGCCGTCGTCGCAATGGAGCCCCCCGCCCGTTTCGACGCCCGGGACGTTCGCGACGAGAAGGTCAAGCTGTTGCGGGCGATCCGGCCGTTCGGCACGGACTCGGCCGAGCAATGGGCCCTGCGCGGCCAGTACACCGCCGGATGGGTCGGAGGCGAGCGAGCGCCCGCGTACCGTCAAGAGCAAGGTGTCGAGGCCGCATCGTCGACCGAGACCTATGTCGCATTGCGGCTCGAGATCGACAACTGGCGGTGGGCCGGCACGCCCTTCTACCTTCGCACCGGCAAGCGTCTGCCGCGCCGGGCAACCGAGGTCGCGATCCGGTTCAAGCCGGCCCCCCACCTGCCGTTCGCCTCGACCGCGGTGGAGGAGGTCGACCCCAACCTGCTGGTGCTGCGCATCCAGCCGGACGAAGGCGCATCGCTGACGTTCGTGGCGAAGGTGCCGGGCCCGCAGATCGACCTGCGCCCCGTCAACATGGACTTTGCGTACGGCACGTCGTTCCTGCGCTCGTCGCCGGATGCATACGAACGCCTGCTGCTCGACTGTCTGCTGGGCGACGCCACGTTGTTCATCCGGTGGGACGAGGTCGAGCGTGCGTGGGAGATCATGGATCCCCTGGTCGCGCGCTGGAAGGACGACGACGACGGCCTCGCGCTCTACGATTCCGGCTCGTGGGGCCCGCCCGAGGCCGACGAGTTGTTGGCCCGCGAAGGGCGAACGTGGCGACGCCTCTAGCGACACCCGCCGTCTGGACCGGTCAGGGCGTCCGTATCGCCGACGTCGCCCGGCACCTCCGAGAGCTCCGCGCCGAGTCCGGGGATGAACGCTCGTCGACGTTGACCAGCGTGATGAACCTGGTCGCGTGGGCGCCAGATCAGGCGGCTGCCGAGGATGTCGAAGCCCTCACCGACGGACTCAGGGATCATCATCCGTCGCGGGCGATCATCATCGTGCCCGCCGACGGCGGCGATCGCATCGATGCCCGGGTCGAGGTCATGTCGAGCGACATTCAGGGCAGCAACCGCACGCTGGTGTTCGAGCAGATCATCCTGACGCTGCACGGGGCCATCGCGTCGCACGCAGGCAGTGCGGTCATCCCGCTGTTGCGCTCGGAGCTGCCGACGTTCCTGTGGTGGCCGACCGCTCCTGACGCCGCATCCCCCACGTTTCTGGAACTCGTCCGTGTCGCCGACCGCGTCGTCACCGAGACCGGTCGCAGCCTGCGGGGCCGCGAAGCACTCACTCAACTCGCCGCCGTCACGGCCAACTCACCCGCGCCGGTGACCGACCTGGCGTGGGCGATCCTGACCGCGTGGCGACAGGTCATCACGACGTCACTCCGCGGCGACGCGCTGACAGCGGTCCGAGCGGGCGCCGCCTCCGTGACCATCACGTGCCCGGACGGCGAGCCGTCACTCGAGGCCCTGCTTCTGGGAGGGTGGCTCGCGGACGCCCTGGGAGATCACGTCCGGATCGCCTTCGCGCATGGCGCAGGAGCGGATGACATCCTCGGCGTCAAGATCGACGCGCAGGGCACATGCGTCGTGGAACTGGTGCGCGACGATGCCGACAACCACGTGACCCTGCGCACCGCCGCCGGTGGCCCCAGGTCGCTCCCCCTTCCCCCACCGAACCGCCGAGAACTCCTGGCAGGCGAGCTCGAGCTACGCGGCCACGACCACCCGTTGGAACGCGCACTGGCGAAGGCCGTGCACTTCTGATCGTCGCAACGCCCGCCGGCTCTGGTGAGCCGAACGGTCGTGCCACCACCACCGTTTGTGGCACGGGCGGCTGAGGTACTCGGCATGGCCTCCCGGCGCGGGCAGAACCCGTGGGCGGAATCAACGCGCCACACGCAAGGGTGTCGGATCTCTTGGCACGGCGTGTGGGCCCGAGTGGCCGTCCTC
>JANMKR010000213.1:0-14761 GCA_031372145.1 Actinomycetota bacterium
AGCCCCCCGAACGCAATTGAGCCGACCCGAAGGGGAGGCGAATAGGCCGACCAAGAGCCGTGCTGAGGGGGGCGAATAGATGCTGCCTATCGTCGGAATCGTGATGGGCAGCGACAGTGACCTGCCGGTGATGCGCCCCGCGGCGGAGGTGCTGACTGAATTGGGCGTGCCGCACGAAGTTCGGGTGGTCTCGGCCCATCGCACGCCGAACGAGATGATCGCGTACGGCACGACCGCGGCCGAACGGGGCCTCAAGGTCATCATCGCGGGGGCGGGCGGCGCCGCGCACCTGCCGGGGATGTTGGCGTCGGTGACGCTGTTGCCGGTCATCGGCGTGCCGGTGCGAACCACCGCGATGGACGGTCTGGACTCCCTGCTGTCGATCGTCCAGATGCCGCGCGGTGTGCCCGTCGCGACCGTTGCGATCGACAACGGACAGAACGCCGGGCTGCTCGCCGCCCAGATCCTCGCGACCTCGGATCCCGCACTCACCGCGCTGCTGCACGGGCGACGGGAGCGCATGAAGGAGATGGTCGCCGAAGCCAACGCGGGCCTCGACACCTAGGGCTCTTCGCCATTGGGCGAAAGCAGGGCGACGCCGTTTCGCCACATGGCGAAACGCCAACGATCGGCCGCTCCTGTAGAAAATAGGGCGACTCTCTCTGGACCCACCACCACAGGCCCCCCGCGACCACGCAGTCGGCGTGCATCCCGGACGGGCAAGGAGGACGACACACACGATGGCGAGAACCCGTCAGGCCAATGTCCACGCCGCTCAATGGAGCCCCAACGGCGCGTCGCTCGGTACCCCGGATCTGACCGCGCCCGGAGCAGCGATCTTCGGTGAGGACGTCTTTGGGCCAGCCGCTCAACGCCTCCACCTGCCCAAGGATGTCTTCCGCCAGCTCCAGCGCACGATCGACCGCGGCGATCAACTGGATGCGTCCATCGCCAACGTCGTCGCCCAAGCGATGAAGGAGTGGGCGCTCGAGAAGGGCGCGACGCACTACACCCACTGGTTCCAGCCACTGACGGGATCGACCGCCGAGAAGCACGACTCGTTCTTCAACCCGGCGGGCGACGGCAGCGCCATCGCCGAGTTCTCGGGCGGCGAGCTGATCCGCGGCGAGCCGGACGCCTCGAGCTTCCCGACCGGTGGCATTCGCGCGACGTTCGAAGCCCGTGGCTACACCGGCTGGGACCCGACGAGCCCCGCGTTCATCCTGCGCAACCCCAACGGCTCGTTCTTGTGCATCCCCACCGCATTCGCATCTTGGACGGGCGAGGCACTGGACCACAAAATCCCGTTGCTGCGCTCCATGGACGCGCTCTCCCGGGCGGCGATGCGCGCATTGCGCCTGTTCGGTGACTACGACACCCAGCGGGTGTTCACCACGATCGGGCCGGAGCAGGAGTACTTCCTGATCGACGAGCAGTACTTCTACGAGCGGCCCGACCTGCTCACGACGGGTCGCACCCTGTTCGGCGCCAAGCCCCCCAAGGGCCACGAGCTGGATGATCATTACTTCGGTTCGATCCCCGAGCGGGTCCTGGCCTACATGCTCGACGTGGAGGACCAGCTCGCTCGCCTCGGCGTGCCGATCAAGACCCGGCACAACGAGGTCGCGCCGAACCAGTACGAAGTCGCGCCGATGTTCGAGAACTCGAACGTCGGGTCGGATCACCAACAGTTGTGCATGCAGATTCTGCAGAGTGCCGCCCGCAACTACGGGCTCGTCTGCCTGCTCCACGAGAAGCCCTTCGCGGGGGTCAACGGCTCAGGCAAGCACAACAACTGGTCGATGGGCACCGACACCGGCCGCAACCTGCTGGAGCCCGGTGACAACCCACACGACAACGAGCAGTTCCTGTTCTTTGCGACCGCGGTCATCCAGGCGGTCAACAAGCACCAGGGTCTGTTGCGCGCGGCCGTCGCGACGGCCGGTCAGGACCACCGCCTCGGCGCCAACGAGGCACCCCCGGCGATCATCTCGATCTTCCTGGGTGCAGATCTCGAGAGGGTGTTCGACGCGCTGGCCAAGGGCAAGGGCGGCGAGACCACGCCGGAGTCGGTGTTGGGTCTCGGCACCCCGGTGCTGCCCGCGCTCCCGATGCACGGCGGGGACCGCAACCGCACCAGCCCGTTCGCGTTCACGGGCAACAAGTTCGAGTTCCGTGCACTCGGTTCGAGCATGTCGCCGAGCTTTGCCAACACGGTGCTCAACACGATCGCGGCGGAGGCCATCGACGACCTGAGCGACAAGGTCGAGGCGGCGGCGAAGGCCGGCAAGACCGTCGACCAAGTGCTGGCGGGCGTCTTGGGCAAGTCTTACAAGGCCAACAGCAAGATCGTGTTCGGCGGCGACAACTACGACGAGGCATGGCACGTCGAAGCGGTCACGAAGCGGGGACTCAAGAACCTGCGCACGACACCGGACGCCCTTCCCGAGATCCTCGCCAAGGACACGATCGGCGTCTTCTCCAAGTACGGGGTGCTCAACACCCGTGAGATCGAGTCGCGGTACGAGGTATGGGTCGAGCAATACGTCACCAAGCTCAACATCGAGGCCGAGACCGCCGCGTCGATCGCCCGCACGATGATCTTGCCGGCTGCGCTGCGCCACCTGTCGCAGCTCAAGGCCGCGGGCGTGCTGGAGCTGGTGCGCGAGACCGACGCGCTGGTCAAGAAGCTCGTGACCACGCTCAAGGCCCTCGAGAAGGTCAACGCCACGCACCCCGCGGGTGACGCGCTCAAGCACGCCGTCTTCATGCGCGACAAGGTGCTGACCGCGATGGCAGCCGTCCGCGACGTCGCCGACCAGCTGGAGCGCATCGTCGCCGACGACCTGTGGCCCCTCCCGAAGTACTCGGAGATCCTGTTCATCAAGTGACGCCACGGTCGACACGCCCGGTTTGGACGGCCCCGGTCGCTCGCTCTGAGCGGCCGGGGCCACGTCATTTGGACGCGATCGCGTAGAGTCGGAGGCAGATCCATGGACGTTTGCACGAACGCCCATGGCTGAAGCGAAAGCAAGACTCGCGCCGCGGGTATCGCGGTGCGATGTCTGCTGCTCGACAGACAACCGGCAAGGAGCACGCATTGGGACGAGGTACCCGCAAGCCAACACGTTGGAACAAGGATCGTCAGCGCAAGAAGAAGGCGCGTGACCTCAAGAAGATCGAGGCCGGCAAGGCCGCCGCGGCCGCAGCGCACAAGGCGTAACGACCCGGGCCAGGACCGCCCGTGAGTGTCGGATGAGTGCACCGCGAATCGTCGGCGTCGACGGCTGGTCAGGTGGTTGGGTGACGGTCACGCTCGATCGCGACGGGGTCTCAGTCGCCGACCACCCCTCGTTCGCGGACGTGCTGATCGGCGCAGCCGACGCGGAGGTCATCGGCGTGGACATCCCGATCGGCCTTCCGTCAACACCGGGACGACCGGCAGACCAAGCCGCCCGCAAGGCGCTGTCGCCCTTTGCCAGTCGCGTCTTCGCCACATTCCCGCGTCAGGTGATCAGCGCACCGACCTACGCCGAGGCCGTCGCGTGCTGCGGCGATGGACCAAGGATCAGCCGGCAGTCGTACGGCCTACGCGCGAAGATCCTCGAGGTCGACGCACATCGATCGGATCCGCGAATCGTCGAGGTCCACCCGGAACTGTCCTTTGCGGCGATGGCCGGGGCGCCACTCACCTCGAAGAAGACGTGGAACGGCGCCATGCGACGACGTGCCCTGCTCGCCACGCACGGAATCGAGTTCCCCGATGACCTGGCCGCTGCCGGCCGCGTTCCCATCGACGACGTGCTGGACGCCGCTGCGGTCGCCTGGACCGCGGGACGGATCGCCGCGGGCGTCGCGCTCTGCCTCCCACCGGACCCGCCGACACAGGACGGCCGCCCCGTCGCGATCTGGCTCTGACTCAGCGTCGTGTCGTCAGTCGACCGAGGGAGGCCATCAACTCGTCCACCAGCTCTGGACGATTGGCCGCGTCGGCTGGCAACACCCCATGACGCACGTGTGCATCGACCAGCGCGAGCGCGACCTTGTCCAACGCCGCCTGTGCCGCGCTGATCTGCTGCAGCACGTCGATGCAGTACCGATCCGCTTCGACCATTCCGGCGATCCCTCTGACTTGGCCCTCCGCGCGCCGTAGGCGGGTCAGGATCTGATCCTTGCTCGCGGCGTAGTGCCCACGAGCGCGTGCGATGTCCTTGCTCATACCATGAGCTTGACATACTCATATGGAGTATGCAACGCTGTGTCCTAACATACTCCCTATGGGTATTTTAGAAAGGACACGTTGTGTCGACGCACGACACTCACGACCGTCGTCTGACACGCACTGCGATCAGCGCAACCGCACACTGTCTGACGGGATGCGCGATCGGCGAGATCGCCGGACTTGCAATCGGCACCGCACTCGGATGGGGAACCTTCGCGACGATGTCGTTGGCTATCGTCTTGGCGTTCCTGTTCGGTTACGGGCTGACATCGCTCCCGCTGCTTCGCGCGGGATTTTCGATCGCCGCGGTCATCCCACTGGCAATCGCGTCGGATACGTTCTCGATCCTGACCATGGAGCTCGCGGACAACGGATTCATACTCCTCGTGCCGGGCGCCGTAGACGCCGGTCTCACTGACCTGTTGTTTTGGGAGAGCCTGGCGGCAGCGCTCGCTGTGGCGTTTGTGGCGGCGGTGCCGGTCAACCGATTCCTGCTCTCACGCGGTCGAGGTCACGCGGTGATCCACAGCCACGACGCGCATTAGTTCGTCCTGGGCCGGCCGATCGCTCGGCACACAGGAGCGCCCTCAGAACGCCCCGCTGTAAGCGTTGAGTGCGGGCTGGCCGCCAAGGTGGGCGTAGAGCACCTTGGACCCGGCGGCGATTGCTCCGGTCCGGATCATGTCGATGAGCCCGGCCATGGACTTGCCCTCGTAGACGGGGTCGGTGATCATGCCCTCCAGGCGACCGGCGGTACGGATCGCGTCGATCGTGGTCGCGTCGGGCACGCCGTAGACACCGGCGTGATAGCCGTCGACCAGCTCGATCTCGTCGTCGGCGAGCGGTCGTCCCAGGCCGATCGCGTCGGCGGTGTTGCGTGCGATCCGGGCGATCTGATCCCACGTCTGCTGGACGGTTGCCGAGCCGTCGATGCCGGCGACGCGGCGCGGACGCTCCTGGGTTGCGAACCCGGCGATCATCCCGGCCTGGGTCGACCCGGTGACCGAGCACACGACGATCGTGTCGAAGAACGTCCCCAGCTCACGCTCCTGTGCCTGGACCTCCATCGCCCAGTGTGCAAACCCCATCCCGCCGAGCGGATGGTCCGACGCGCCCGCGGGAATGGCATACGGCGTGCCGCCCGCGGCTTCGACCGAGGCCAGGGCCTCATCCCAGCTGGGGCGAAAGCCGATGTCGAATCCTGCGTCTGACAGCCGCACGTCGGCGCCCATGATCCGCGACATCAGGATGTTGCCGACGCGGTCGTAAACGCTGTCGGGCCACTCCACCCAATGCTCTTGGACGAGCACGCACTTGAGCCCCAGGTGCGCGGCGACCGCGGCGACCTGGCGCGTGTGGTTGGACTGCACCCCACCGATCGACACGAGCGTGTCGCACCCCTTGGCGAGGGCGTCCGGGACGAGGTACTCGAGCTTGCGGACCTTGTTGCCCCCGTAGGCGAGACCGCTGTTGCAGTCCTCGCGCTTGGCCCAGATCTCGACGTTGCCGCCGAGGTGCTCCGTGAGCCGCGGCAGCGGATGGATCGGCGACGGTCCGAACGTCAGCGGGTGGCGTGGAAAATCCGAGAGTGCCATGAGGGCACGCTACAACACCATTTGCGACGCGAATCCCGTGTCACAAGATCGTTAAGGGTCAGTAAAGCGTGTCCGACACCAGATTTCCCGGAACACGCGTCCGCGACACGGATCACGCGGTGTCGGGAAGGGTCGGGAATCGGGCCCCGCAGGGCGTTACAAACTTCCGTGTTTCGTCAGCGACGGACCGTCCAGGCGATCGATGGTCGTGAAATCTTCGACCGGGCGGCGGCGGAGCTTGGTCAGCTGCTTGACCGGCCGGCCGAGTGGCACCAGCGCGGCGATCGCCATGTGGCGGGGGAGCGCCAAGAGCTGCTGGGCCTCGGGCTCGCGGTTGGCAAGCGACGTGGTGATGACCCCGCCATAGCCGGCGTTGCGGGCTGCCAACAGGATGTTGTGGACGAACGGATAGACCGACGCCCCGGAGATGACGCCCACGCGGTGCAGATCACGGTCAAAGCTCGCCACCACCGACAGATCCGCACAGACGACGAGCAGGACCGGTACGTCAACCAGGCTGTCGAGGAAGGGCGACATGAACGTCGCGCGATCCACGGCGGCGGGATCCACGCGGCTGGGGACGATGGTGTTCCAGGGCGCCTCGCCCATCTGCACCTGGGCCATGTACGTCGCCATCGGCGCCTTGCAGAGCTCGGCCAGCTGCCGACGGACCTCGCGATCGCGCACGACGATGACCCGATGCCCCTGCCGGTTACCACCGCTGGGGGCGAATCGTGCGACATCGAGGATGTCGTACAACACCTCGTCGGGGATCGGCTCGTCGGTGAACTCCCGACAAGCGAACGTCGTGCGCATCACCTCTTCGAGTTCCATGCCGGGATCCTCGCACAGCATCGCGTCGAGCTCGTCGTGAGCTTCTCGCCCCGGGCGTGCCCGGCATCCCAGAATGCACACGCGTCCGCCGCAGGAGAAGGGCAATCCGGCGGTCGCCTTCGGCGGCGGGCGACATCGTCGCTATATTCGTTCGCGATGAGCGTCCACGGCCATTCGATCGACGATTACCTCGAGACGATCTATTTCCTGGCGTTTCCGGTGGGCGAATATGGGCCGGTCGTCCGCGATCAACCGGCGCTCTCAGCACGTGTGGCCGAGATGCTCGGTGTCTCCCGTGCATCGGTGAGCGAGATGATGAAACGCCTCGAGAACGAGGGGCTCGTGGAACGCGGTGAGCGCAAGGAGGCGATCCTGACCGCGTCGGGGAAGGACGCGGCCGAACGCGTCGTGCGCCGCCACCGCCTGATCGAATGCTTTCTGACGCAGTTCCTGGGCTATACGGCCGCCGAGGCCCACGAGCAGGCCGACACGCTTGGTGCAACGTTCACCGACGACATGATCGAGCGCACGGCCGAGCGACTCGGACACCCCGAACGGTGTCCGCATGGATGGCCGGTCAACCCGGACCAGGAGCAAGCCGAAAACCGCGACCTTCGGCCGCTCAACGAGCTGGCCGTCGGTGACCGCGCGACGATCATCCGACTCGCCGAACATGATGGCGACCTGCTCAACTGGTTCTACGACGCCGGCCTGACCCCCGGCATCGCGGTTGAGGTCGCAGAGCGCGACGATTCCGGTGACCTGCGACTCCTGGTCGGCGGCGGGTCAACGGCGACGAGCGAACGCGCTGCAGCCGGTCTTTTCGTGCTCCCTGGCTGACGACTGCGGTTTCTACACCACCGGGGCGCGCTCCGCTCGGCTGACGACGTACGCCCCCACGATGACGAGCGCGGTGCCGACGATCGCGATGAGGTGCAACCGCTCGTCGCGAAACAGCACGCCCAGAATGATCGCGACGATCGGGAAGGTGTAGGTGACGGCCGAGCCGCGCGTCGCGCCCACACGTCCGACCAGCGTCGTCATCGCGAACAAGGCCAGGCCCGTCCCCGCAATCCCGAGCGCCGCGACGGCGGCGAGGGAACTCCAGGCGAACGTCGAGTCGAACAACCCCCAGACGGCGAGTGGCAGGACGATCACCAGCGCCGCCAGCTGGTTGCGCAGCGTCACGGCGAGGCCGCCGTACTTCTGTTGCAACGGAACGGCGAGGTTGACGGCGAGCCCGTAGAGGGCGACCGCAACGACGAGCAAGATGACGCCGAGCACGCTCGAGCGTCCCTCACCCAATGACGGGAGCGTCACGATGACGACGCCGATCAAACCGATGATCAGGCCGAGTGCCTGGCGCTTGCCGGGGAGCCGGCGTAGGAGGACTGCTGCGACGATTGCGGCGAAGACGGGGACGCCCGCGTTGATCATTCCGGCGATTGACGAGGCGACCCACTGCTCGGCGATCGGGAACAGGACGAACGGGATCGCCATCCACACCAGCCCCAGAAACCAGAACCGCGGCACGTCTGCGCGTTCGATCTTGCGGCGCGAGGCTGGTGCGACCACGAGCACGAGCGATCCGAAGATCAACCGAAGGGCCGCGACGACCGCAGGTGCAAAATGGTCGACGCCGACTGCGATGAAGTAGAACGACGCGCCCCACACCAGGCCGCAGAACGTGAACATCCCCCAGTCGCGCGACGCGAACGCCTGGGCGCGGCTCCCCTCGGTCGTGGAGATGAAGGCCCGTTGTCCTGGCGTCGCATCAGTCGTGCTCACCGACCAACCGTACGCCTCCGGCGAGGATCGCAATGGCGAGAATCGGTCGTCATGTTGATCAGCAAACCTGATCGCCCGATGCCTGCGCGCCAGCGGGCGGCCGTGACAGGGCACTGCAACTAGACTCCGCCGCCGAGGTCTGGATCGACCGCCCAGGAGCAATCGTCTCGTGAAGGTTCGCGCAGCAGTGCTGGAGGAGTTCGGCAAGCCGCTTGTCGTCCAAGAGGTCGACCTCGCCGAGCCGGGGCCTGGCGAGGCCCTTGTCCGCCTCGTGGCATGTGGCGTCTGTCACACCGACGCCTACACGGCATCCGGTGTCGACCCGACGGGGTACGCGCCCTGTGTCCTCGGCCACGAAGGCGCCGGGGTCGTCGAGCGCGTGGGCGAGGGCGCGCACCTCGTCAAACCCGGCGATCACGTGGTGACGCTCTTCGCACCGGAATGCGGCGCGTGCATCCATTGCCGCAGCGGACGGACCAACCGCTGCATCGTCATCCGCGATCAACAGAACGCCGGTTACCTTCCCGACGGCACCACCCGGTTCTTTCATGACGGCGAGCCCCTGCGACATTTCATGGGATGCTCCACGTTCGCCGAATACACGGTCATGCCCGAGATCGCGCTCGCGGTGGTCAGTCCCGAGGCGCCCCTCGATGGGTGTGCGCCGTTCGCCTGCGGACTGTCGACCGGGATCGGCGCCGCCCTCTACACCGCGAAGGTCGAGCAAGGTGCGACAGCTGCGGTATTCGGCTGCGGCCTCGTCGGCCTGGGCGCGATCATCGGCGCGCGACTCGCCGGTGCTGAGCGCATCATCGCAGTCGACCTGTCTGCCGACCGACTCGAGCAGGCCCTCCACCACGGCGCGACAGATGTCCGCCTGGCCGACGGGGAGACCGTTGACTGGATCCGCACCGAGACCGGCGGGTACGGCGCGGACTACACGTTCGAGGCCACCGGCAACGTCGCGGTCATGCGCCAAGCCGTCGAGGCCGCGCGCGAAGCTTGGGGGCTTGCGACGATGTGTGGCGTCGCGGGACGCGGCGACCTGCTCGAGATCATCCCGCGCTTTCTCATCACCGGCCGCCGTGTCACCGGTTCGTCGTTCGGCGGCGTCAAGGGCCGCACCGATCTTCCCCACCTCGTCGACCGCTGGCTCGCCGGCGAGATCGACGTCGAGTCCCTCCTCTCCCACCGCCTCACCCTCGACCAGGTCAACCACGGCTTCGAACTCATGGAAGCCCAAGACGGAATTCGGAGCGTGATCCACTTCTCATGATCCTCCAACGTACAGAGCACCCCGACTGGCTGACCAACGCGTACCTGCTCGCCGACGCCGACAGGAACGGGGTCTTGATCGATGCGAACGGCGTCCTCGACCCGCTGATCGATTGGGTCACGCGGGAAGAGATCACGCTCACGCACATCCTGCTGACCCATCATCACATGGATCATGTCGCTGACATCGAGCGCTACCGGGAGCGCTTTGACGTCCCGATCGTGGCCCACAAGGATTCCGCCGCCGTACTCGCCGACGGCCTCGTCGACGAGGTCATCGGCGACGGGGCACTCATCCAGTCCGGCTCACTCGAAATCCACGCGATCGAAACGCCGGGCCATTGCGCGGGGCATCTCGCGTTCCTGGTCAACGAGGACTGCTTTACCGCCGACGTCCTGTTCAAGGGCACCGTCGGCGGCACGCGATCGCAGGGCGGCAACTATGCCGACCTGATGAGCTCCGTGATGGATCGACTGATGGCGTTGCCGCCCACCACGCGCGTCCTGCCCGGTCACCGGGAGCCCACGACGATCGGTGAGGAGTGGGAGCACAACCCGTTCATCCGCCTCTGGCGCGGCCTTGATCCCGAAGGCTCGGAGGCTGTCCACGTCAAGGACGTTCCGGCCACCCTGCTGCTGTGGGCCCCTGACTACGACGGCGGCCACAAGGCGCTGGTGCAGTTCGAGGACGGCGAACGCGCCATCGTCGGAGGATCTCAGATCATCCGATGAGGTCCGACCCGCCGACGCTCGCGAGGAGCCGAGTGCCATGAGGTCGCGGCGCCTCTGGTTGTCGAAGCACTGCCTGCAAAAGGTCGTCTTTTTGGTCGCGCCGAGACCCAAATAGGCCAGCCGATTGCCCGCCCCTGCGTCCGGCCGGTAAAGGTCGTGATGAAGGCGTTCTGCCGTTGTCGGGATTGCACTTCTCAGCCGGGTGGATGGGTGGCGCGTCCGCAAGCGAAGGGTGACCGGCGGTAGGAGGGGGTTAGGGCGCGAAGCGCCGTGCGCGTGCGCTGAGGTGCGCGACGAGATCGTCCGGTGCATCAGTCTCGTCCGCCGCGGCGGTGATCGCTGCCGGCGCGGCCTCGATGAGTTCGTGGATCCGTTCGGAGGCAAGCGAAGCGGGAAGTCCCCAGGACCTGGCTTCGGCGACGATGTCCTGAGCGGTGACTTGGTCGATGTCGCGGGTGCCGTTCACCTTCATGGCGGCGAGGGTGCTCACGGCTGGATAGAACGTGGTGGACATGATGTCGTAGGCGGGGGCGAGTGCGATGGAACCTTCGCGGCCGTGAAGCAAACCGAGGTTCTTCGCGTGGGCGTCGGTGTTTCCGACGAGTACGTTCACTGTTGTGAGATCGAGGAGTTCCTCGATTGAGCGCCGGGTCGGCGACCAGTCTGAAATGGTCGCCGCGCAGCGGCGAAGCGACGGGCCCCCAGCGGCCTCGTATTTGCGTTCCGGTTCGAGGCCGTGCGCCTGGCAGAGATCTTCCTGGTGGATCCGTTCCACAAGCTCGCCGTCACGTCGACGATCGAAACGTTCGACCGCGAGTACCTCGACGCCTTCGAACGTGAGAATCTCGATCGGTGCGACGGGGATCCCGAGGTGGTGGGCGACGCGCATGCACATCGCCTCGTTCGCGACGGTGTCACCAAGGAGGCGGTGGCGAGGCTTCAAAATGTGTGTTGACGGCGCGCCGTCAACCGGGAGCGCCCAACCCTCGGAGCCGCGAGCGAGAAGGAGTTTTTCTTGCATTCCGGCGAGTGACACACGCAGCTGCTGATCGACCCCGAGGGGCGAGAAACGCAGGTTCCGGATCCGTTCCGCGATATCCGACTCGCTGACCAGAGTGGGCGTCCCTTGCACTGGAAGGTCTTGACCTTCGGGAAGGATGACCAGGGCGCCTGCGCAGTCGCGGCCGAGAGCAGCAAGGAGCGCGAACGCGTCGCCCGGGTCGATGGCGAAGTCATGGGCGATCATCCGACGCGCATCACCCTCCGGCAGGAGGCCGTTGAAGAAGGCGTGAACAGATGCGCCGCGCATCGGCCGGTTCACGGTTGGAAGCGACACCGACAAGACGGGAACACCCAGGCCCAGGTCGAGTGCGTCCGGCGTGTAGGTGAAGGCCATCGAGCCGCGTGTCATGGTGAGCGTTCCGATCCGTACGCGGCCGTCCATCCAGACTGCGAGGGCGGTCACCAGTTGGCCTTCGTGATGACGATCCGGGATCCGAGGAGCTTCAGGAGGGCGACGAGCCGGACGACCTGCTCGGTCACATCGCCATTCTCGAGCTTCACGATGTACAGGCGCGGAATCCCGGCGATTTCGGCGAGTTCAGCCTGTGTGAGCCCGGCCTCCTCCCGAAGTTCTCGGAGGGCCAGCCCGATCCCATCAGCGTTGTAGACGCGATGCACAGCTGGTGTATCCATATCCATACTCTGTCACATATTTGCCACAATGTATGATACACCATACTTTCGAACGATGTCCGGCCGATGTTCCGTTTCTCATACAACAGCGATGCGTTGCATTTCGACCACTGACGCCCACCGAGGGCGACTCGGTCGGGGTGGGGCTTTTTGGGCTTTTGAGCTCGTCAAGAGGCACGTCGCACGACCGCTCGCCAAACCGAGTTGCGCGACCGTCGTTCAAGCCATCGTTCTGGTCTACGAACCCGGCGCACTCGTACCCGTCCCGACCCCAGTGAACGCTTCGAGCGGATGATGGACCCTCAGGGCCGCGGCTCCTGGTCACCGGGTTCCACGAGTCCTGACTCGTAGGCGACGATCACCGCCTGGACACGATCACGGATGTCGAGTTTCCTCAGCAGGTTCGCAACGTGGGTCTTCACCGTGGCAGCGCTCAGGTGGAGCGCAGCCGCGACCTCGGCGTTCGAGCGGCCACGAGCAACGTGCTTCAGCACATCCAGTTCGCGTTCACTGAGCGCGTGGAGCGCAGTCGGGACGGCGCTGCCTGGGGCTGGGCGTCCGACGAAGCGTTCAACGAGCCGTCGGGCCACGGCCGGGTCGATCAGGGTCTCGCCCGCCACGACCGTCCGGAGGGCGTCGGCGAGGCGGCCCGGCGGGGCGTCCTTGAGCAGGAACCCACTCGCCCCGGCCTTCATCGCGTCGTAGACACAGTCGTCGAGATCGAACGTCGTGAGCACGAGGACATGCGCGGCCGATCGTTGTCGGACGATCTCACGGGTGGCGTCGATGCCATCCATCTCGGGCATACGCACGTCCATGATGACGACGTCCGGTGAGAGCTCGCGGCTTTGTCGGACCGCTTCGGCGCCGTTGGCGCTGACCGCCACGACCGTGATGTCTGCCTCGGCCTCGAGGATCGCACGGAAACCCTCGCGGACGAGTCGTTGGTCGTCGGCGATGACGACGCGGATCACGGTCGAGCCACGGTCATTGGGAGGTTGGCACGCACCATGAACCCGCCTTCATGGCATGGTCCGGCGTCGAGCGATCCACCGTACAGCGCGACGCGTTCCCGCATTCCGAGTAGTCCGTGACCTGCCAGGCCCGGTTCCTGGCGACCGACTCCGCGATCGGTGACGACGATCTCGAGCGCACCCGTGAGGTAGCGAAGGTCCACTTGGGTTGGTGAGGAATCGGCGTGCTTGATGACGTTCGTGAGGGCCTCTTGCACGATGCGGTACGCGGTCACGCCGACACCGGCGGGCACCGGGCGGGGCTCGCCGTGGACGTCGAGGGTGACCTCCACGCCGGTCGCGCGAATTTCGTCGACAAGCATCGGAATCCGACCGAGATCCGGCTGCGGTTCTCGCGCCGCATCGCCCGTGTTCTCGCGGAGCAGGCCCAGGAGTGCCCGTAGCTCTGCGAGGGCCTGGCGCCCGCTTTCGTCGATCGCCCCAAGCGCATCCCTGGCGCCGTCGGGATCCTTCCCAAGGAGGGCATCGGCCGCCTGTGCTTGCACCACCATCATGCTCACCCGGTGGGCGACGATGTCGTGCAGTTCGCGCGCGATCCGTGCCCGCTCCTCTTCCACCGCGACGCGCGCGGTCTCCACTGCCTGCGCCTCGAGCAGGTTGGTGCGCTCACCGAGCGACCGGACCTGGGCCGCGCGTCGCCGCAGCGCGGTCCCGCCGAGCCACGCGGCGGCGATCAGGAGCGCCGAGAACGTCCAGTCCGCGAGGTCGTTGGCGACCGGTACCACCGCCGCGAGGGCGAGCACGCCTCCGACAATCGATGCCCGCCGACCGGCGTACGTCGAGACCGAGTACACCGAAACCACGAGCGCTATCAGTGTGGTAAGTCCCTGCGTGGGCGTCGTCGCGAGGCCCTGAATCGCCAACCCTGCCATCGCAAGCCCGCACGAGACGAGCGGCGCGCTTCGCCGGACCGCGAGCGGCAAGGTCGTCAGCAGCGCGGTGGCCGCGAGGATCGGCCTCGAGCCAAGCGGCTCGTCGACGCCGATGGCGGCGGCGGGCGCCCAGATCTCGACCTGCCCCGCAAGGGCCAGGGCCACGCCGATCATCAGGTCGACGCCCGATACAGCGCTCAAGATGGTCCGGATTCGTCCCATGCCCCGCGACGGTAGCGCCTCGCCCGGATCGTCGCACCGGTCGCCCGAACGAGTTGGACGTCGCCGGCTCGGTCGCGCGGGTGAGGCGATTGATCCTCGCGGCCGATGTGCGGGAACCACGCCCGGACGAAGCTTTGACGACCAAGCGTCGCCAACCAGGAGGATTCGATGTCGAAGTCAATCGTTGTTTCGATCGCCGCAGGTCTCGCGATCGGTGCCGTTGCGTGGATCGACCCCCTATTCGTGCCATTGGTGTTGGCGGGGCCTCTCGTGTCGGGGGCGGTGTGCGCCGCGAAGGCAATCGGCCTGCGGCTCCTGGCGCTCGCGTGGGCCGTCGCGGGGGCGTCGATGCTCGTGAGCGACTGGATCGTGAACCGCGAGGACGTCGCGTTCCATGCCGTCGTGACCGTCGCCATGGTGGCGCTGGCAGCTGCCAGTTGGAAACTCAGCCGGACCCTTACGGCCCGTCGGGGAGCCTCCGAGCTTGCATGA
>JANMKR010000220.1:0-1616 GCA_031372145.1 Actinomycetota bacterium
GCGTTCCCATGCCAGGTCTTGGACCGTGACGACGGTTGGGCAGGGGCTCCACCGGGGTGCCCAGTTGAACGGGGCGTGGATCACGTCGGCACCATCGCGTTTGGCCAGCAGCGGAAGCAGCACGTGCAGCCACGTCAGATCGAGCAGCAGGTTGCCGAGGCTTGTGAGTCGGTTGCGACGCGGCAGGCCCGGTGGGCCGTATCTGACACGTACGTCGAGGTCGTCAGGCGCGGCCAGGCTCAGGGCCGACGACAGATCTCGGATGTAGGTCGCCGCTCCGGTGGGTCGGCGCCGCGCCATGCGGCCGTCGATGACGACCACGCGACGGGCGCTCATGCTCCACCCCGGCATGGGATTGGCGGCATTCGGTGATCAGCCTTCCATTTGGGCATGTTGGGGTCGGCTATCCTCACTCCGCGTGAGCACCGTCGTCGCGATTGAAGCAAGCTCGCTGCTCACCCCACGGACGGGTATCGGGCGATTCGTTGAAATCCTGATCGACGCACTCAACGAAATGCCAGGGCATCCGATTGAAGTCAAACCATATGCGATTTCCGTCCGTGGTCGCATGCCGGCAGGAATGCGGCGCGTGGCGTACCCCATGCGTCCCGCGTTGTTGGCGTGGGGTCGCTTCAACCGTCCGCGGGTGCGACCGGGCGGGGCGTCCGTGCTGCATGGCCCAAACTATGTGACACCGCCCACCAGGATTCCCTCGATCGTCTCTGTCCACGATTGCTGGTTTCTGCGCAATCCGCACCAGATTCGTGGCGGAGTCAGGCTCTACGGCGCTGCGCTGCGTCGTCGGGTCGCGGAGGGGGTCGTCGTGCATGTTCCCTCGCTCCACACCGGCAATGAGGTGCGTGAGATTCTGGGAGCGACGCGCGTGGTGGTGCTCCCGCTCGGCGCACCCCCGGTCGATCGTGCTGCACCCGTTCCGGAGCTCGATGGGATCGGAGGCCGTCCGTACATCATCGCCACAGCGACACGTGAGCCGCGCAAGAACCTCGCCAGGCTCGTCCAGGCGTTTGGCGCCATCGCGCAGGCGCATCAGGACCTGGCGCTTGTCCTGGTCGGGGCGGAGGGGCCCGCTCAGCCCGCGATCGACGCCGCGATCGCCGACCTTCCCCCAGGTGTGTCTCAGCGCGTGCTGGTATTGCCGTACGTCGACAGTCGCGAGCGTGATGGCTTGGTCAGAGGCGCCCAGGCCCTCGCGTTTCCATCGTTGGATGAAGGCTGGGGTTTCCCCGCGCTCGAAGCGATGGCACTCGGTACGCCGGTGGTCGCAGCGAATGCGGGCTCATTGCCCGAGGTGTGTGGCGATGCCGCGGTCCTCGTCGATCCGTTGGACGTCGACGCGCTCGCCGACGGCCTCGAGCGGGTTCTGGTCGATACACAACTGCGCACGCTGCTGGTCGCGCGAGGGGCCGCGCGCGTGGCCGCGTTCTCGCCTGAGTCGTGCGCTGCCTCGTTCGCAGAGCTCTACGTTCGGCTGGCCACTGACGGGGTCGATTAGCCCAGCTGGCGCCTGACCGTGCCCGTGGCCTCTGCGGCGCGGACTGTCGTCGGTTGTGGGTCGACCGTGTCAGGGCCCGAACTCCAGTGCCGGCGTGGAGTTG
>JANMKR010000183.1:0-6666 GCA_031372145.1 Actinomycetota bacterium
ACCGTTCAGACAGACGTTTCGCCTGTGGAGCGTTGTCCTCGCCTTCGCCCATATGGTCCGATATGAACGAAGGCTGCGTCCTCGCCCTGCGGGCTTTTCACTCGCCAGACTGTCAACGCATTCCTGAGACAGACCACTAGCAAGAAGCGTCAGCGCCGGGCGACCGGGGCCATGTCGGTGCCGAACGCGGCGTCGTCGGGGTTCGCGACCTCGACGCGGTTTCGGCCGCGTTGCTTGGCGCGGTAGAGCGCGGCGTCGGCAGATGCGAGGGCTCGGTCGATCGCCGATCCGGCCAACCAGTCGGCGACGCCGATGCTGACCGTGACATCGCACTCGGCGGCGAACCGCTGACGCAGCTCATCGAGGAACTGCCAGGCCTCCGCGGCGTCGCGGTGGGGCAGGATCAGCCCGAACTCTTCGCCGCCCAGGCGGGCAGCCAGGCCGTTGGCGTCAACCGCCTCGTGAAGGATCTCTCCGCAGCGACGCAGTTCGGCGTCGCCGGCGGCATGCCCCTTGGTGTCGTTGATGCGCTTGAACTCGTCAAGATCCAGCACGGCGACGGCGGCATCGCCACCCGTGCCGCCGGCGATCTCGGTTGCGCGGGCAAAGAACGCGCGCCGGTTGGCGACCTGCGTCAGCTCATCGGTGGTGACCAGGATCGCGAGGCGCGCCTCGGCCTGCTGGCGACGTCGGACCTCCTCCTCGAGCGTCATCGAGCGGTCGTGCACGACTCGGACCAGCCGCAGGAGCAGGGTCAGGACAGGCGGCGCGATAAGGAACGGCGCTGCGATCGGCAGCCCGTACGAGATCAGTTTCTCGATGCCGTTCATCGGCAGGACGTTGAACACGTGGTAGCTCGCGACGCAGAAACCGAACGATGCGGCTGCGCTCGCCAACGTCACGGCAAGGATCATCAGCCGGCGCGTCGCGGCGGGTTCAACCCGCTCGATCGCCCACCGTTCGACCCGCTTGCAACGTGCAGTCCACCCCATATGTCAGGTATCGACAGATCGGCCGCGGATCTTGATCTCCGGCGGAGGGGTGATCCAGACGAGGCCGCGCTTCGAAGGCCACTCCACACACAAGGAACAAGGAGCGCGGATGAGGGGTATCAAGACAGGTCTCATGGTTATGGCGGTGGCTGCAACGTCGGTTGCGGCCGGTTGTGGCGGATCTGACACGGCGAGCAAGGCGACGTCCACCGCGACGGGGCCCGCAGTGTCGTTTGTGTCACCGGCGGCGAACGCCGAGGTCTCGGGCGCGGTGACGGCCGAGGTCAAGATCGACGGTTTTGCGATCAACGCGGATCACGTCGGGCAGGCACCGGTCGCAGGTGAGGGCCACATCCATTTCTCGATGGATGGCGGCAAGTACGACTTGCCGAAGTACTCGGGTGCCAACGGCGACCTCGCCGTGAAGCTCGGGACCCAAGGCAAGTACTCTCCGAGTGTGACGCCGACGATCACCTACTCGAACCTGCCGGCGGGCCCCCACACGCTCAAGGTGTTCCTGGCGAACAACGACCACTCTGAGTCAGGTGCCACCGCCGAGACGATGTTCACGGTCAAGGGATCGCCGATCAGCTTTGTCAGCCCGATGTCCGGGTCGACGGTCAAGGGCCCGGTCGTGGTCAAGGTCAGCCTCAGTGACTTCACGATCAACGCCGCCAGCGTCGGTAAGGCACCTGTGGCCGGCGAAGGTCACCTCCACTTCGAGATGGATGGCGGAAAGTACGACCAGCCGAAGTACTCGGGCGCCAACGGCGACCTCGCCGTGAAGCTCGGAACCCAAGGCAAGTACTCTCCGAGTGTGACGCCGACGATCACCTACTCGAACCTTCCGGCAGGCGAGCACACGCTCAAGGTGTACGAGGCGAACAACGACCACTCTGAGGCAGGCCCGGTCGCAGAAACCACGTTCACCGTCGGTTGATGCGGCGACTTCCAGCCCTTCTGATCGTTGGTCTGGCAGTCATCGCGGCCGGTTGTGGGGGGACGTCTTCGGGCGTCCCCCCCACCGCGTCGCAGGCGACGAGCCCCACAGCCGAGGGGCCGGCGACGATCGTCATGGGAGACTTCTCCTACACCCCGTCCACCCTGACCGTTCGGGTCGGCGAGAAGGTCACGTTCGTCAACCGCGGCAAGATCGACCACACGGTTGCGGACGTCGATGCGAAGGGTGAGATCCGGTCCACCCTGATCAAACCCCGGCCGATTTCACCACTCGAGACACAGACCGTGGTCTTCACGACACCGGGGACAGTGAGCTACCTCTGCACGTACCACCCGACCCTGATGAGTGGCACGATCACCGTGCGGGAATAAACGCGACGGCGGGCGTTCTGGCGTCGGGTAGCCTGTCGAGTTGACGCCAACTCGATGACCAGGAGCCGCATGAGTACCCAGACTGACCCGTTCGGAGCGCGCGCCACCCTCGAATCCGGGGGCACGACACACACCATCTGGCGGCTCGACGCCCTCGGCGCCGACCTGTCCCGGATGCCGTACACCGTCAAGGTGCTGCTCGAGAACGTCCTGCGCAACTGTGGCAGCGAGTTCGTCGGCGAGGACGATGTCCGTGCGCTGGCCTCGTGGACGCCGGGGTCCGGGTCGACTGCGGAGGTGCCGTACATGCCGGCGCGTGTCGTCCTTCAGGACTTCACCGGCGTGCCATGCGTGGTCGACCTGGCCGTGATGCGTGACGCGATGGTCGCTCTGGGCGGCGATCCCTCCAAGATCAATCCGCTCGTTCCCGTGGACCTCGTGATCGACCACTCGGTCCAGGTGGATCGTTTCGGCACCGCTGAGGCCTTCGGACAGAACGTCGAGTTGGAGTACGAGCGCAACGCCGAGCGCTACGCGGTGTTCCGCTGGGCGCAGCAGGCGTTTCGCAACTTTCGCGTCGTGCCGCCCGGCACCGGCATTGTGCACCAGGTCAACCTGGAATACCTCGCGACCGTCGTCATCGCACGCGAGCAGAACGGCGAGACCGCCGCATTCTGGGACACGCTCGTCGGCACCGACTCGCACACGACGATGATCAACGGCGTCGGCGTGCTGGGCTTTGGCGTCGGCGGTATCGAGGCCGAGGCCGTCATGCTCGGCCAGCCCCTGTCGTTGCCCACGCCTGTGGTGGTCGGAGTCAAGCTGACCGGCAAGCTCCAGTCCGGCGCGACCGCCACCGACCTCGTCCTGACGGTCACCGAAATGTTGCGCGCGCATGGCGTCGTCGGCAAGTTCGTCGAGTTCCACGGCTCGGGTCTCTCGGCCCTGCCGCTCGCCGACCGGGCGACCATCGCCAACATGGCACCCGAGTACGGCGCGACCGCCGGCATGTTCCCGGTCGACGTCGAGACGCTTCGCTACCTGGAGCTGACCGGCCGGCCGGCTCAGGTCATCGCCCTGGTCGAGGCCTACGCCAAGGCACAGGGCATGTTCCGCACCGACGACACGCCCGCCCCGCAGTTCGACGAGGAACTGGGGCTCGACCTGGGCGATGTGGTCCCCAGCATGGCCGGCCCGCGCCGCCCGCAGGACCGTGTCGTGCTGCCGAACGTCGGTACGGAGTTCCGCGAGCACTATGGCGAGGGCCTCGTGGCCAATGGAGCCGGCCCGCACTACCCGACCGTCGAGGTGACCGACAACGGCCAGACGTTCCCCGTCGGCTCAGGTTCGGTCACGATCGCGGCGATCACCAGCTGCACCAACACGAGCAACCCGTCGGTCATGATCGGCGCCGGTCTGCTCGCCAAGAAGGCCGTGGCCAAGGGCCTGACCACGCCGCCCCACGTCAAGACCAGCTTCGCACCCGGCAGCCGCGCGGTCACGAGCTACATCGAGAACGCCGGCCTGACCGAGTCGCTGGATGCGCTCGGCTTCAACCTGGTCGGCTACGGCTGCACGACGTGCATCGGCAACTCCGGACCGCTCGACCAACCCATCGCCGACGCGATCGACCAGAACAACCTGACCGTCGCCGCGGTGCTCTCGGGCAACCGCAACTTCGAGGGCCGTGTCCACGCCCAGGTCAAGGCCGCCTACCTGGCGTCACCGCCCCTGGTCGTGGCATTCGCCTTGGCCGGGCGGGTCGACATCGACCTGACGACCGAGCCGCTCGGCACCGGCAGTGACGGACAGCCGGTCTACCTGGCCGACATCTGGCCGAGTCGCGAAGAGGTCGACGCGGTGATGAGCGAGGCCATCGGCCCCGACGTGTTCTCGTCCAACTACGCGAGCGTGTTCGAGGGCGACGAGCACTGGAAGACCATGGCCGCTCCGACCGGTGACACCTATGCCTGGGACGCGGCGTCCACGTACGTCCAAAAGCCACCGTTCTTCGATGGGCTGACGCCAACCCCGGGTGCGGTCACCGACATCGCCGATGCCCGCGCGCTCGCCGTGCTGGGTGACTCGGTCACGACCGATCACATCTCACCGGCCGGCAGCATCCCTGCGAGTTCCCCGGCGGGCAAGTACCTGATCGAGCGCGGCGTCGAGCCTCGTGACTTCAACAGCCTGGGATCGCGTCGCGGCAACCACGAGGTCATGATGCGCGGCACGTTCGGCAACATCCGGCTGCGCAACGCGATGGCCGGTGGCAAAGAGGGCAACTGGACCGTGCACCAGCCGTCCGGCGACGAGACGTCGATCTACGACGCGGCGATGTGCTACCAGGCCGAGGGTGTCCCGCTCGTCATCCTGGCGGGCAAGGAGTACGGCACCGGCTCAAGCCGGGACTGGGCCGCCAAGGGCACGCTGCTCTTGGGCGTCAAGGCGGTCATCGCGCAGTCGTTCGAGCGCATCCACCGCGGCAACCTGGTCGGCATGGGTGTCTTGCCGTTGCAGTTCCTCGCCGGTGAGAACGCCGAGGCACTCGGATTGACCGGCCGCGAGGTCTTCTCGATCGCCGGTCTCACCACGCTCGAGCCGCGCCAGACACTGACGGTCACCTACACCCGCGAGGACGGCACCAGCGGCAGCTTCCAGGCCCTGGCCCGCATCGACGGCCCGACCGAACTCAACTACCTCCACAACGGCGGCGTCCTGCCGACCGTGCTGCGCCGCCTCAACACGGCGTAGCGTCGAGGGATCAGCTCGTGCCCCTGGCGCGCGGGGCACGAGCTGCACCAGATTGCCAATTGGCCGTCGCGACACGGCCAATTGGCCGTGTCGGCCCGGCTCGCGCACCGGTGTCGCCGATGGACTGATCACCGAATGTGGACCAAACCATCGGCGCCCAGCGCCCAGAGCCCGCCGCGGACCGGCAGCAGCGTCGCCTCGTCGCCGACGACTGCCGGCGGGCCTGATTGCCGTCCGGTGACGGGGCTGAGGCGGGTCGCGACGATCTGTGGCAACGTGCCCGCGCGACCCGGTCGACGACGCCAACCCCAGAGCGCATCGGGGCCGACCGCAAGCCCGTCGAGTTTCAGGCGGCTGGCGTCGACCACCGGTCGCGATGAAGGTGGATCGACCCGCCGGACGCCGCGGGGGCCGAGTTCCCACACTCCGAGAGGACCTGCGCTGAGTGGCCCCCTCCCGGGAATCCGTGTCACGGTGTTCGTGTCGGTGATGTGCAAGAAGTACCAGGATCCGTCACCGGACACGCGCCGAGAGATCCAGACACCGGTTGGCCCGATCGCGAGGTCGCGCTGGTCGGCCTGGTCGTCCGGCGGGAGGGCGACACGCGCGACGATACGGCGCGTCGCAGTGTTCACGCGGATGAGGGTATCGCCCCTCGCGTTCATCACCGCCAGGCTGCCGCTTCCAGATGCGATGAGGTTCTTCCCGAGCCCTTCCCCGTCGATGGCGACAGGTGGGTACCGCCGGCCAGTGCGCCGGTCGATCGGCAGGAGGGTCGTGTCTCTGAGGACCCAGATGGTCGTGCCGTCATCGACGACGGCGTTGCCGAAGGGTCCGAAGTCGCCGTAGGCACCCGAACCGACCGTCGCATCCGAACCCAACGTCCGCCCTGTGCGCAAATCCACGCGGCGCATGGCGACCGTCAGATTCTCGCCCTCACACAACACGGAGGCGACACCCCCACCGGCCACGGCTTGGACCGGCTTCAAACACGGCGTGACGATCCGCCGTCGGGAACGAACCGCTATCACCGTGACCGACGGGGGCGCTGCCGAGCGTCCGATCAGCCGTACCCGAAAGCGGTACCGGCCTGGGGCTCCGACGTGGACGCGGACGTCTGCCGGGAACAGTCCGCCCAGCCGCAAGCGCCGAATGGCCACCCATCGGGTGCCCACCCGCTGCTCCAGCACGGCCGGTGGCAGCCGCTCGACGGGCCTGCCGGCATCGACCTGGAGCGTCGCAACGGAATGCGCCGGAATCCTGCGGGAGGCGGTGCCCAGGCCGCGGATCGACACACCGGCCGGTGTCGCCGCCTGAGCGGTCGGGGAGTATTCGGCGAACGAGGCGACCGTTCCCGCGCCGCCGCCGTCGCTCGTCGCCCACACGGCCCCGGCATGTTGGGCATCACGGATTGCCACAGTCTGTGAGTAGTTGAATTCGACGTTCTGCGGCGCTGCGAGGTCGCTGGGTGCTCCCCACCCCTCGCCTGCCGGCGCCACAGCCGCCTGCGGTATCGGCGCAATGGCACCGGTGTACGGGCGCAGGTTGCGCCACCAGCTGACGATGGCCGACCCGTCGTCGGCGATGG
>JANMKR010000230.1:0-8415 GCA_031372145.1 Actinomycetota bacterium
GCCAATTGGCGCACAGCGTCGGCGCCGTTTGGCGGACGACGCGCCGGCGCGCACTCGACGCACCGCGCCGGCCATGCACGGGGGGCTCTGACCAGGCACCACGCCCGTCGCGAGGCTGAGGCGCCAACTGGCGCCGACCACTGTTGCCAATTGGCAAGTACCGCAACTGCCAATCGGCGAAGCTCACTCCGCCGCTCGGTCTGGGGTCGCACATGCTCACGAGAACAACCCATCCCGGGGGTTGGCGCCGTTCAGCGCCGCGAAATGCTCGAGAGCTTCGCGTTGCTCGTCAGTCAAGGTCGCGGGGACGTCGATCCGCAGGCGGGCGATCAGGTCGCCGGCGCCGGATCCCTTGAGACGCGGCGCACCCTTGCCCTTGACGCGAAGGGCCTTCCCGCTTTGGCTGCCCGCCGGAATGGTCAGCGACACGCGACCCTCGAGCGTCGGGACCTCGACCTTGGCGCCGAGTGCGGCTTCGGCGAACGTCACCGGGACGTCGATCTCGAGATCGTCGCCGTTGCGGGTGAACCGGCGGCTGGGTGTGACGTGGGTCGTGACGATCAGGTCCCCGGCCTGCGCGCCGCGACCGCCGGCCTGCCCACGACCGCGTTTGCGGATCTTCGTCCCGGTCTTGACGCCGGCGGGAATCGTGACCTGCTCGTTGCGCCGCACGCGACGCATGCCGACGCCACCGCAGCTGTCACAGGGATCATCGACCAGCGTGCCCGTGCCGCGACACGTCGGGCAGGGCTGGCTCATGACCTCAAAGCCACCCAGATTGCGACCCACGACGCCGCGGCCGCGACACTCCTGACACAGGCTCGACTTGCTGCCGGGTTTGGCGCCGGACCCGGAACAATCCCGGCACGCCTCGTCCACGTCATAGCTGACCGGGATGCTGGCCCCCGCCATCGCCTGATCGAACGACAACGTGACGTTGACCTCGATGTCAGCGCCTGCCCGGGGTGTCGCCCCTCGTTGTGTGCGGCCGCCTGCGCGACCGCGCCCGAACATCTCGAACATGTCGCCGAAGTCGAATCCTGACGGGTCGAAACCCCCGCCCGCCGAGCCTGCGCCACCCGGACCGAACGCCTGAGGACCCATGTCGTACTGCTTGCGCTTGTCGGGATCGGCGAGCACGTCATGGGCGTGGGCGATCTCCTTGAAGCGGTCCTCCGCCTTGGCATCGTCTGGGTTCTGGTCGGGGTGGTGCTTGCGGGCGAGCTTGCGGTAGGCCTTCTTGATGTCCTCCGCGGACGCGTCGCGAGCAACCCCCAACACCTCGTAGAGGTCACGGGCCACGGGACCTACCCCTCCTCCACGGGTGGGCGGGCAGCCACGACGACCTTCGCCGGGCGCAGGACGGTCTCGCCGAGTCGGTAGCCCTTCTCGGCGACGTGCACCACGGTGCCTTCGTCATGTTCGTCGGTCGGGTGCTGGGCAACGGCCTCGTGCACGGTCGGATCGAACGCCGTGCGGTGGGCCTGGATCTCCTCGACACCCCTGCCAGATAAGAGTCCCGCAAGCTGGCCGCGCACCATCTCGACCCCGGCCACGATCTGGTCGCCTGCACCCCCGAGCGCGGCGATCGCACGTTCCAGGTTGTCGATGACCGGCAGCAACTCACCCACCAGGTCACGAACCCCGGCGTGATGCTGGAGTTCGCGATCCCGGTCCACGCGGCGGCGATAGTTGTCGAACTCGGCCTTGAGCCGCTGCAGCGCGTCCAGGTACTCGTCGCGCTCGGCGACGACCTTGTCGTGCTCGTCTGCAGGCACGAACGCGACCGGGGCCTCCTGGTCGGAGACCTCGGTCATGTCGATGGCGTCCATCCCGGTGCCGAACGGCGCAGCTGCAGCGTCGACCGGAACGTCGGGAACCCGGGGGTCGCCGGTCACGCGACCGGCTCTTCGTCGATGACTTCGAACTCGGCGTCTTCCACGGTCTCGTCGGCCGGGTCGGCGCTCTCGGTGGCCTGTGTCTGGGCGGCCTTCTGGTACACCTGCTCGCTGAACTTGTGGAGGAGCTGGATCAGGCTCTCGGTCTTGGCCTCGATGTCGCCGGTGTCCTCACCCTGCGCGGCCTCCTTGGCCGCGGCGATGGCACCCTCCAGGTCGCGGGTGAGCTCCTCGTCGAGGACCTCGCCGTGCTCTTTGAGTTGACGCTCGGCCTCGTGTGCACGCGCCTCAGCGTTGTTGCGGGCCTCGGCAAGCGCGCGCAAGCGCTTGTCGTCCTCGGCGTGCGACTCGGCGTCCGAGACCATCGTGCTGATCTCAGAGTCGGTCAGACCGCCGGAGGCCTCGATGCGGATCTGCTGCTGGTTGCCGCTCCCCAGATCCTTGGCAGAGACGTTGACGATGCCGTTGGCATCGATGTCGAACGTGACCTCGATCTGCGGGATGCCGCGCGGCGCCGGCGGGATCCCGACGAGCTGGAACTTGCCCAGCGTCTTGTTGTAGCTCGCCATTTCGCGCTCGCCCTGAAGCACGTGGATCTCGACCTGGGACTGGGTGTCCTCGGCCGTCGAGAAGATCTCGCTCTTACGCGTGGGGATGGTGGTGTTGCGCTCGATGAGCCGCGTGAACACACCGCCCTTGGTCTCGATGCCGAGCGACAGGGGCGTGACGTCGAGCAGCAACACGTCCTTGACCTCGCCGGCCAGCACCCCGGCTTGGATGGCGGCGCCGACGGCGACGACCTCGTCCGGGTTGACGCCCTTGTGGGGATCCTTGCCGGTCAACTTCTTGACGCGCTCCTGCACCGCCGGCATGCGTGACATGCCACCGACCAGGACGATGTGGTCGATGGACCCCTCCTTGCCGGAGTCGGCAATCGCCTGCTTGGTGGGGCCGACGAGCCGGTCGAGCAGATCGGCGACGAGCTCCTCGAGCTTGGCTCGTGAGAGCGAGAGGTCCAGGTGCTTGGGACCGGTCGCATCGGCGGTGACGAAGGGCAGGTTGATCTGGGCGTTCGCCGTCGTCGACAGCTCGACCTTGGCCTTCTCGGCCGCCTCGTAGAGCCGCTGGAGGGCCATTTTGTCGACCGACAAGTCGATGCCCTGCTCACGCTTGAACTCGGCGGTCATCCAATCGACGATCGCCTTGTCGAAGTTGTCGCCGCCCAGATGGTTGTCACCGGCAGTCGACTTGACCTCGACCACACCGTCACCGATCTCGAGCACCGACACGTCGAACGTGCCGCCGCCCAGGTCGAAGACGAGGATCGTCTGGTCGGTGCCCTTGTCAAGCCCGTACGCCAAAGCGGCGGCGGTTGGCTCGTTGATGATGCGCTTGACCTCGAGGCCGGCGATCTTCCCGGCATCGCGGGTCGCCTGCCGCTGCGCGTCGTTGAAGTACGCAGGCACGGTGATGACCGCCTCGGTGACCGTCTCGCCCAGGAACGCCTCGGCGTCGGCCTTGAGCTTCTGCAGGATCATGGCGCTGATCTCCGGCGGGGAGTACTCCTTGTCGCCGACGTGGACGCGGGCGTCGCCATTGGCGCCGCGGACGACCTCGTACGGGACGATCTTCATCTCTTCGTCCACCTCGGCGTACTTGCGACCCATGAACCGCTTGATCGAGAACACCGTGTTCTCGGGATTCGTGACGGCCTGCCGTTTGGCGACCGCCCCGACCAGGCGCTCACCCGTCTTTGCGAACCCGACGACCGACGGGGTCGTGCGCCCACCCTCGGCGTTCGGAAGAACCTCCGGCTCACCGCCGGTCAGAACCGCGACACATGAGTTGGTGGTGCCGAGGTCGATGCCGATCGTTTTTCCCATCTGAACGCTTCCTCCTCAGGCGCATTCCGCGCCACGATGTGGTCTTGCTGCTGTACGCAGTATGAAATCTGAGTCTCCTCATGTCAAGTTAGGGAACGGTGAAGACGAATGCGGTCGGGCGAGGCGCGCCCGACACGGGCAACGGCCAATTGGCCGCACGCGCTCGTGCCAATTGACCGTCTGACGGTGCCAACGGATCGGTGGGGTTGACTCGAGCGCAGGAGCTGCCGATGGCATTGCTGTGCATCTGAGCATCCGACTTCTGGTTGTCATCCTGGGAGCGATTGGCGTGGCGTCGTTGCTGTGGAAGCAGCATCACGACCTCGAGCGACGTCCCCGGACCATCGCCGTGGCGGCTCTGGCCGTTCTGGCGGTCGGGTTCGTCGAATACCGCGCGCAGGCGGCGGAGGGGCGCTACGCCGCAGCGGTCAGCGCCGTCGCCAAACGCGACGTGGGTGTGCGGTGCCAGGGCGTGTTCGGGCACCTGATCGACATCGGCCAGGAACTCGGCACGGTGCAGTTCAACGCCGAAGGCGACCCGGCTGACAAGACCGACATCAAGAGCGATGCGTGCAAGTGGCTCAAGGAGTATGAGAAGAGCGACAAGAAGGTCACGCTCAACCGCGCGATCGCCGTCCACGTGTTGGCACACGAGGCGATCCACCTGCGCGGTTGGACCGACGAATCCGTCGCCGAGTGCTACGGCGTGCAGTACACCGCGGAGGTCGCGCGCCAGTTGGGTGCGTCGTCCCGGCAGGCGCAATCGCTCGCTGAGTTCTACTGGCGTGTCGTGTACCCGGACATGCCGGACGAGTACCGGACAACCGACTGCGCCGACGGCGCCCGACTGGATCTGCACAAGAACTCGGACATCTGGCCTTAGCGCCCCGCTACCGTGCCGGGGGGATGAGCCGGCGCACCCTTTCCTTCCTCGTGTTCGTCGGCGGGGCGTGCTCCCTGGCGACCGAGATGGCCGGAGCCCGGTTGCTGGCGCCGTACTTTGGAACCTCCAACCTGGTGTGGGCCAACCTGATCGGCCTGATCCTGCTCTACCTCTCCGTCGGCTACTGGGTGGGGGGCAAGTTCGCGGATCGCCACCCCAACGCCCGAACGCTCGGGTGGGTCGTGATGGTCGCAGCCGTCTCGATCGCCGTACTGCCGTTTCTTTCGCGACCCCTCTTCGGCGCGGCCGCCGACGCGTTCGACCAGCTGAGCGCGGGTGCCTACATCGCGTCGTTCTTCGGGACGCTGCTGATGTTCGCGTTACCGGTGACGGCGCTCGGGGCGATCTCGCCATGGGCGATCCGGCTGGCGGTCCGCGATGTCAGCGAGGCCGGGACCGTCGCCGGCCGGCTGTACGCGCTCTCGACGATGGGATCGCTCGTCGGCACCTTCGTGCCGGTGCTCATCTTGATTCCGGCGATCGGCACCCAGCGCACGCTGATCGGCACCGCCGCAGTGCTCGCCGCTGCCGCATTGCCGGTGCTGCCGCGACCCGCGGCCGTCGCGCCGATCGGACTGACGGCGCTGCTGCTGCTCTCGCCCGGGGCGGTCAAGGACGCGACCGACGGTCGCGTCGTATTCGAAGGCGAATCCGCATACCAGTTCGTGCAGGTGGTGCGACGACCAGACGGCGACACCGTCTTGCACCTCAACGAGGGCTGGGCCATTCATTCGATCTTGCCCGCCAACGGGCCGATGACCAGAGGGTACTGGGATGCGTTCCTGACGCTCCCCATCCTCGACGGGCGCCCAGCCGGACGGCTCGCGGTCCTGGGCAACGCCGGTGGGACGGTCGGCAATCTGTTCGCCGCTGCCTGGCCGCAGACGACGATCGACGGAGTCGAGATCGACCCACTCGTCAGCGATGTCGGGCGGCGCTATCTGGGGATGCACAACCCCCGACTCACCGTCCACACCGCCGACGCGCGATCGTGGCTTCGGGCGAGCGCAGGCGGCTACGACGCGATCATCGTCGACGCCTACCGCCAGCCGTACATCCCATTTCACCTGGTCTCGCGCGAGTTCTTCACGATCGTGCGTGACCGGCTCGCCTCCGGCGGCATCGTCGCAATCAACGTCGGGACGCCGCCGGGCCAGCTTGAGGCGGTCGACCAGATCGCCTCGACCATGCGGGCGGTGTTTCCCGCGGTCCACGCGGTGCGAATCGACGAGTTCAACTCGATCGTGTTCGGCTACCGCGACCCGACGGCGGCGGCGTCTGCGCGTTCCGCGCTCCGACGCGCCACCGGACTGCCGGCGGCGCCGGCCCAAACGGTGGCGACCGGCCTCGTCGAGGTCGCGGCGGGCGGGAGGGTCCTGACCGACGATCACTCACCGATCGAATGGGTCACCGACCGGGCGTTGCTGACCTACCTGCAGGAAGGCGCTCCGGGGGCCTCACGCAGCGGGTCGTAGCGGATCAGACCGGCCAGAACGTCGTGATGAGACGCGTCACGCAGATTGGTAACCTCGCCCGATGCCCCAGACACGACTCGAACGCGCGCTCGCCGGAGGACGCTTTGCCGTCACCGCCGAGCTTGGCCCTCCCAAACACGCCGATGCGACGGCGGTGATCCAGAAAGCGCTGGTCCTTGGCCCGGTGTGCGACGGGGTCAACATCACCGACAACCAGACGGCGCAGTCGCGGATGTCGCCGCTCGCGGCAGGGCGCATCGCGTTGGAAGCCGGCGCGGAGCCGGTCATGCAGATCACGGTGCGCGATCGCAACCGCATGGCGATCACGAGCGACCTGCTGGGTGCGTCGGCCCTTGGCATCCACAACACCCTGTCGATGAGCGGCGACCCGATTCACATCGGCAACCACCCGGACGCGGCGGTCGTCAACGACATCGACACGATGGCGCTGCTGCGACTGCAAGGGTCGCTTCGCTCGGGACGGTTCGCAAACGCGGCTGCCGAGGAGATCAAGGGCACCCCACCGCACCTGCACATCGGTGCCACGGCCAACCCGTTCGCGCCCGACCCGGACGTCGAGATCGAGAAGATCAAGGCCAAGATGGACGCCGGCGCCGACTTCTTCCAGACGCAGATCACCTACATGCCGGATGCGCTCGACAATTTCCTGGAACGGCTTCGCGCGTCAGACCTGCCGTCGTGGCCCAAGCTCATCATCGGCGTCGGCCCGTTCAAACACCTCAAGATGGCGATTCACATGCGCGACAAGGTGTGGGGGGTCGAGGTCCCCGACGCGTTGATTCAGCGGATGGAGCAGGCCTCAGATGAGGGCGAGGAAGGCAAGAAGATCTGCATCGAGGTCATTCAACGCCTCCGCGAGACCGACGGTGTCGCCGGCTGCCACGTCATGGCCGTCGCGTGGGAGGAGTCCGTTCCCGAGATCCTGGAGCGCGCCGGGCTGGTCTGACCGGCGACGCGCCGCAGGCCTGGGTTCGTGGCTGTTGACCTCAACCATTTGCGAGCCGCTCGACGACCGGCGCCAACGCGCGCAGGGGTGGCGGCTGGCCCGCAGGGCGATTCGCGAAGACCGTCCAGCGGGCGATGCCGAGACGGTCCCGGTGTTCGCGCAACTGCGTGACGATCTCGCCTTCGGTTCCCATGAGCACGTACGGTGAATCGAGCAGGACCTCCGTCGTGACACCCAAGTCAGCGGCAACCGGCGCTGCGGCGCGTCGCCGGTTTGGTGTGATCTGCGCCCATTGGACCAGCGCTTGGAGGCGTATCGACCGCCCGGCCGCCGCGGCGAGCAGGTTGAGGGCGGCGATCTGGTCGGCGGTGGCAGCAGACCCGAACGTCGACAGGTCTGCGGGCACGGTCCCGCCGCGCCGCTGGCTGAACCCGGTCAGGCCGACGATGTCGGCACACCGCGCCGCCACCGCCTGGAGTGGCGGGCTGTTGCCACCGATCAGGATCGGAACGTCATGCGCGGCGGCGGGGCGGATCTGCTCGCTCTGGACCGTGTAGTGCTCGCCTTCGCAGGTGGCGGTGTCGCCGGCGAGCAACGTCCGGATGATCTCGGTCGCCTCCTCGAGCCGGCCGATTCGGCGAGCCGGTGGCTCGAACGGGAGTCCCGCCCGCGCGTATTCCTTGGCGATGTGGCCGGCGCCGAGGCCGAGTTCGAATCGCCCGCCGGACAGATCGGCCAACGCAGCCACCTCACGGGCAAGCACCACGGGGTGGCGAAAATCGTTGTTGAGCACGAGCGTGCCGACATGGATGCGCTCCGTCGCCCCGATGAGCACCGCGCAGGTGGTCAGTGGAGCGGGCATGCCGTCGGCCAGATGGTCAGGCACCGTCAGAGAGCTGTACCCCGCGGACTCCGCAGCACGGGCGAGCGCGCGCAGACCAGACCCACGCGCCCCAGGCTCGCGCCACACCTGAAGCCCCAGCTCGACGCTCACGATGTGGGCGGAGCCTCGAAACCGGTGCTCCTGCGACCGTGATCCTCTGACGCTGCGAGCCACGCGAGGACGCCCGCCAATGAGAACCGCCATTCAGCCCCGAATCGTCGCCCGGGAAGCTCGCCCGCCTCGACGCGCCGCCGCACGGCCTCGACATCGACGCGCAACAGGTGCGCGAGCTCACCCAGGGTCAGGACCGCATCAGGTGCGTTCGGCTCGCCGAGCGACCGTGGGGCCGCAACGCCGTCAAGCTGC
>JANMKR010000005.1:0-50081 GCA_031372145.1 Actinomycetota bacterium
CCGACACAAAGCGGGTCGGTGCGCTCGGTCGGGTGGACGCCCGCAATCGGCGCGTTGGCGCCATCCTGACCGGTTCGGTGCGTCCCGCGGCCTCATCTCGTGACGGCCAATTGGCCGCGTCTGCGACGGCCAATCGTCACGTCACGCGCGTGCGTTCTGTGACGGTTTGACACATTCGGTCGGCACGGGCACGGGCAGGGGCCGCGGCGGCGGAGTCGGCACGCCTCCGCTCTCTTGGGCGGGTGTGAGTGAGTGCCGGTCGGTGCCGTTGTCTGAGACAAAAATGGACGAGGGCGCCGCGCGAAACGCGCGGCGCAACTTCCATTTTTCGCCCAGCGGGGTGGGCGTTTGCAACGCCCGCACAACTGACGCGGGATCGGCGACCCTCGAACGCGTCGGGCGGGACGCATCGCGGCCCGCCCGCACACGTCGCAGCGCGCTACTTGGTCGAGAGACCCTTGGCGTCGAGGAACGCCTTGGCGACGACCTCGGGGTCCTGCTTATCGATGTCCACGGCAGCGTTCATCTTGCGCACCTCGTCGCTCGTCAGCGCGGCGCTGACCGCGTTGACGGTCGTCGCGAAGTCCGCAGGAGCCGCATCAAGGTACTTCTTCGTCACCACGGGGATGCCCTGGAACGCAGATCCCTGGAATTGACCCTTGTCGTCGGTGATGACGACGAGCTTGTTCTGGGCAATCTGCGGGTCGGTGCCGAACGCGTACACGCACTGCGCCTGGCCGTCCTCGATCGGCTTGTAGCGCAGGCCGATCGCCACCTTCGTGACGCTCTTGAAGTTGATCCCATACGTCTTCTTGAGCAGCGGGAGTCCGTCGGGCCGCGTGGTGTGCTCCGGGTTCGCCGAGTACACGAGATTCGGCGCGGCCTTGGCCAGCGACGAGAGATCGGTCAGCGAATACTGGTCAACGGCCGCCTGCGTGCAGGCCACCTCGTTGTCGTTGTTGAACGGTGCCGCATCGAGCACCGTCAAACCGGCGGGCTCGTATTGCGCCTTGATCAACGCCACCTGGTCGGCGACGGCGTTGGGCGCCGGGTCTGCCTTGAGGACAGCGCCGACGATCGTGCCGGTGTACTCGGAGTACATGTCGATGTCGCCCTTGCGGATGGCGGCATCAGCGACGTCGGTACTCGTGAGCGATTTGAGCGTGACCGGAAACCCCTTGGCCTCGAGGGCCTGTTTGTAGGCCTCGGTCACGATGTTGCTTTCGGTGAATCCCTTGTTGGCGATGGTCACCGCAGGGCGATCACCCGAACCGCTGTTGTTGTCGCTCCCGCCGCATCCTGCGACGAGCGCAGCGATGAGCGTCACGGTGATTGAACCGGCGACCAGTGTGCGACCACGTCGGATCATTGACTTCTCCCCAGAAGTTGGGCCTGACGACGTGCACGCCGCAGGCGTTTTGGTGTCGTGAGCAATTGCGCCGCGAGCACGATGCCCTCGGCGACAACGGCGAGCAGTGTGACAGGAATCGCCCCGGCAAGCAGGACGTCAGTCTGGTTGTTGCTGAGGCCGGCGATGATCGTGACCCCAAGTCCTCCGGCGCCGACCGCACCGGCCAGGGCTGTGGTCGAAACGATCATCACCGCGGCGCTGCGAAGACCGGCGAACGCCAGCGGTAGCGCCAGCGGCAACTCGACGCGACCGAGTACCTGCGTCGGCGTCAGCCCCATCCCGCGAGCCGCTTCGACGGCCGCCGCATCGGCGCCGCGGATCCCGGTTGCGACGTTCAACAACACCGACGGAATCCCGAGCGCCGTCAGGCCGACGACCGCGGGCCAGAACCCGATCGAGGTGAACGCGATGACCAGGGCCATGGCGGCGAACGTCGGGACCGTCCGTCCGATCAGACCCGTCGCGGCGATGGCAAATGACCCGAACGGTCCACCTTTGGAGCAGGCGATGCCCAACAGCACGCCGATCGTCACGGCCAGCAGCAGCGCGACGAGCGAGAGCCGAACGTGTTGACTCAGACGCTCCCATCCCTCGTTCTCGGTGAACGCAGTCCAGGTATCGGCAAGCAGGCTCACCCGTGCGCCTCGTCCGGTCGCGTGGCGATCCGCCGGCTCCACGGGGTCACGATGCGTTGCACGCCAACGAGCAGCAGATCGAGCGTGAGCGCCATGCAGACCGCGATGACGGTGCCGGCGACAATGGGGGTCACGAACAGGTTGCGCTCGATGCCGTTGGTGAGGATGAGTTCGCCGAGCCCGCCGCCGGCGACGAACACGGCGATCGTCGCGATCGCGACCGTCTCGATCGTGGCCAGGCGGATGCCCGTCAGGATCGCGGGAACGGCGAGTGGCAGCTCGACGCGATACAGCACCTGGCGGCGGCTCAACCCCATCCCGCGAGCCGCCTCGAGCACGGGCGCCGGCACGCCGCGCAGGCCGGTCACGGTATTTCTGATCAGTACGCCAAGGGCGTAGACGGCAAGACCGAGGATGGCGGGCGTCTTGCCGATGCCGAACACCGGGATCAGGAACGCGAAGAGCGCCAAGCTTGGGATGGTGTACAGCACGGTCGCCGTCCCCGAGGCCACCGTTGCCCCGATGGGGCGGTTGCGGACGGCGAGCGCAACCGGCACTGCGACGGCGACCGCCAGGCCCACGCCCGCGCCGACCAGTTCCAGATGGGCGAGCGTCGCAGCGGCGATGTCATCACCGTGACGCCCGATCCAGTCCCAGTCGATTGCCTCAGCCAACCGAGACCTCCATGGGCTCGGGGTGGGCGACGCGGGCGATCGTCGCGATCTCCACGACGCCGGCGACCACCCCGTTGACATCCACGACGGCGGCGCAGCGCGCGCCTGCATCGAGCATCTGGGACAACGCATCGCGCGCAGTCGTCTGCGGCTGCAGGAGCGGCTGTGCCGCGAGGGCCGCGGTGTCGCCGACCCTTCCGCCGGCGTTCAACCGGGACACGGTGACCCACCCTTGCGGGTGTCCTTCGGCATCGGTCAGGAGCAGGTACCCGTCGATCGGCTCGAGATCCCCGCCACCAAGGCGTGAGTGCACCACCTCGACATGGTCGGACGCCGTGACACTGGGCGCCGGTGTGAGCGCCAGGTCGGAGACATGCATGAGCGAGAGTCGCTTGAGTGCGCGATCGGCTCCGACGAAGTCCGCAACGAACGCGTCGACCGGGTTTGCCAGGAGCTCCGCCGGCGTCGCGTACTGGACCAGGCGCCCGTCGCGCATCACGGCGATGCGGTCGGCCATCTTGACCGCCTCGTCGATGTCGTGCGTGACGAAGACGATGGTCTTCGCGACCGTCCGCTGCAGCTTCAGGAAGTCGTTTTGCAGGCGGTCGCGGGTGATGGGATCGACGGCCGAAAACGGTTCGTCCATCAGCATCAACGGAGGATCGGCCGCCAGGGCGCGGGCCAGGCCGATGCGTTGCTGCTGGCCGCCCGAGAGTTCGCTCGGGTAGCGGCCGCCGTACTCATCGGCGGGGAGCCCGACCAGATCGAGCATCTCGGCAACCCGGGCGCTGATGCGCTGGCGCTCCCAGCCAAGCAGCTTCGGCACGGTGGCAACGTTCGCCGCGATGGTCAGGTGGGGGAGCAGTCCGACCTGCTGGATCACATACCCGATGCGACGGCGCAGTTGGGCGGGGGCGAGGGCACGCGCGTCCCGTCCGTCAATCGTGATCGTGCCAGAGGTCGGTTCGATGAGCCGGTTGATCATCTTGAGCGCCGTGGTCTTGCCGCACCCGGACGGGCCCACCAGCACACAGACCTCGCCGGCTGGGATCTCGAGTGTCAAGGCGTCCACGGCGGGGCGTGGACTGCCGGCGTCGTACCGTTTGGTGACGTCGCGCAAGCCGACATCGGCCGCTGCCGTGGGAAGGCCGCTCATTCCGCGAACGATAGGGGCTGGCGCCGGTCAAGAGTCCTGCCAACCCCGCAACCGTGGCGTAGTCTCCGCCGCGTCCGCACCTCGTTGATCGTCAAGGGACGCGTATGGGATTCTCGGTCCTGCCCAAAGCCACGCAGTTTTTCGACATGTTCGCGCGGGCCGGAGCGAATGCGGTCGAGGCCGCACACCTGGTCGAGCAACGCTTCGCCGACCCTTCCTCGGTCAAGCACTCCCAGGTCAAGGCCCTGGAACATGTGGGCGACAACATGACCGGCGAGATCATCACGTTGCTCAACACCCAGTACGTCACGCCGTTCGACCGTGAGGACATCTACGGGCTTGCGAGTGCCACCGACGACGTGTTGGACCACATGGACTACGCGTCAGAGCTTCTCGATGTCTATCGGCTGTCCGAGACGACGGAGTTCGCACGCCAACAATGTGCGGTCATGGTCAACGCGGCCGGACACCTCGCGGCGGCGCTCGGCAGCCTGCGGGGGCTCGCGCAAGCAGAGAGCCACCTCATGGAGGTCAAGAAGTACGAGGACGAAGGCGACCGGTTGGTCAAGGCCGCGATCGGAAGCCTGTTCGCCGATCCCAACCCTGACCCCCTCTACGTGATCCGTTGGAAGGACGTCTACGACGCCCTCGAAGACGCGGTCGACGCATGCGAGACGGCGGCTCACCACATCGGCAACATCGTCGTCAAGAACAGCTAGAGCCGCCCGTTTCGATGTGGAGTACCACCCTCGTCCTTGTGATCGCCATCGCGCTTGCGTTCGACTTCACGAACGGTTTTCACGACACGGCGAATGCCGTCGCGACGAGCATCTCGACGCGGGCGATGTCTCCCCAGGTCGCGGTGCTGTCGGCTGCCGTCCTCAACTTCGTGGGGGCGCTCGTCTCGATCAAGGTCGCCGCGACGATCGCCAAGGGCATCGTCGTTCAGGACGAGGTCACGCTCAAGGTCATCATGGCCGGCTTGATCGGCGCGATCACGTGGAACCTGCTGACGTGGTTCTTCGGGCTTCCCAGCAGTTCGAGTCACGCGTTGATCGGCGGCGTGGCCGGGTCGGTGCTGGCCGCTGCGGGGACCGATGGCGTCAAGTGGGTCGGCATCAAGGACAAGGTGTTGATCCCGTCGTTGTTCGCGCCGGTGCTCGGCATGATCGGCGCCGGCCTTCTGGTCGTGCTTTGCACGTGGCTCTTCGCGCGCCGCCGGCCGGGATTCGTCAACCGGCTCTTCCGCCGGCTGCAGGTGCTGTCAGGGAGTTTCGTCGCCTATGCCCACGGCACCAACGATGCGCAGAAGACGATGGGCATCATGACGCTCGCGCTGATCTCGGCGGGCGTCCTGGACAAGGGCTCCGATCCACCGCTGTGGGTGATCTTGAGCGCGGCGACGGCACTGGCCACCGGGACGTGGTTCGGCGGCTGGCGCATCATCAAGACGCTCGGTCAGAACGTGACCAAGCTGACGCCGCTGCAGGGGTTCAGCGCCCAGACCTCGTGCGCGGTGATCCTCTTCATGACCGCGCACTACGGGTATCCGGTGTCGACGACGCACTCGATCTCGGGCTCGGTCCTGGGCGCGGGCGCAACACAGCGCTTCTCGGCGGTGCGGTGGGGCGTCGCCGGCAACATCGCGGTCGCGTGGCTCCTGACGATCCCGTGCGCCGCGCTCATGGGTGCGCTCATGGAGACCCTGACGCGGGTTCCCGGCGGCTCGGGAATCACGTTCGTCGTCGCCGTTGCGATCTGCACGTTCTTCTTCGTCGCGCGCAGACGCCAGACGCACGCGGGACCTCCGATCGCGAACCTTCCCCCCGCCCCACCGGTGCCGGCTGAGGAACTGACCCCCGCCTAGTGGCCTGTCTCAGGAATAGCTTTGCAGTCTGGCGGCTGCAAAGCTCCGTAGGGGCGCATACCGTTCAGACAGACGTTTCGCCTTTGGAGCGTTGTCCTCGCCTTCGCCCATATGGTCCGATATGAACGAAGGCTGCGTCCTCGCCCTGCGGGCTTTTCACTCGCCAGACTGTCAAGGCATTCCTGAGACAGACCACTAGCGTGGGGAGCTCGACGCTTCGCGCAGCTGCCGCGCTTCCGCTGACGGGCCGCTACGGCGCACTGGCGATGCAAGCGGCGCGCGGGCTCTGCGCGTGGGCGGTCGCGTCCGGTGCCCGGTTGACGATCGAGGATTGCGGTGACGAGCCTGCCGAGGCCGCGCGGCGTGCCGAGGTCTTTGCCGGGCATGTCGACGTGTTGTTCGGTCCGTATGGGAGCGGGGCGACACGTGCGGTCGTCGAGGCGATGACGGGTCGGCAAGTCGTCGTGTGGAACCACGGCGGGGCCGCCATCGACCGGACCGGCGCGTGGATCGTCGATGTGCTCGCACCGGCTGAGCGCTACTGGGCGGGTCTGGTCGATGTGCTTGTCGCCGACGGAGTCGACATCAACCGTGTCGCGATCCTCTACTCCGATGGCGGCTTCGGCCAGGCGGTTGGCGCGGGAGCGATCGCGTCGCTTCGCATGGCGGGAGCAGCGCCCCTCATGGTCGCGACATTCGACCAGGAGACGGCCGCGATCGTGGCGACAGCGGCCCTCGACGCCGGCGCCCGGGCGATCATCGGCTGCGGTCGGTTCGACGACGACATCGCCCTGGGGACCGCACTTCGTGGTCAGGACGTCGCGGTCGGGCTTGTGGCGTGCGGCGTGACCGAATCCGAACATGCCCTCGGGGAGGCGCTCATCGGTTGGTTTGGCCCCGCGCAATGGCTGGACGATGGTGATGCACCCGCTGCGTTGGGACCGGGCGCGGACTACCTCGCGGCGCAAGCGTACGGATGCGGGTTGATCGCGGAGCAGGCGATCGCAGCCGCAGGCACGGTCGAGGCGGCGGCGGTCTGGGATGCGGTCCGATCGCTCCGGACGTCGACGTTCTTCGGGACATTCGCGGTGGATGGCGAGGGCCGCCAGGTCGGCCACAACCCGCTGCTGGTCCGATGGATGCACGGGGCGAGTGGACCGACGCGGCAGGTGATCTGGCGAGCGCAGCGCGCGTGACGGGTCCCCAGGACGGCGTCGAGCAACTCATCGTGTGGTTCGATCGTGACGGTGCCGATCTGCCCTGGCGTCGCACGCGTGATCGCTACGCGGTGCTCGTCAGCGAGGTGATGCTCCAGGCGACACAGGTGTCGCGTGTCGTGCCGTTCTTCGAACGTTGGATGCAGCGTTGGCCGACGCCGCAAGCGCTCGCGGAGGCTCCACTGGGTCAGGTGCTGGCGGCCTGGCACGGGCTGGGCTATCCGCGGCGGGCGCGCAACCTGCAGCGGGCGGCGGCGGTGGTTGTTGCTGAGGGATGGCCACAGCGACTGCAGGAGCTGCCCGGCGTGGGTCCCTACACGGCAGCCGCCATCGCGTGTTTTGCGGACGGTCAGGACGTCTTGCCCGTGGACGTCAACGTCCGACGTGTGCTGGCGCGACGCTGGCCGGACGGCTGGCCGGGCGCACCGAACGATCGCGCGTGGGAGGCGGGGCAGGCGCTGATGGACCTGGGTCGGTTGGTCTGCACGGCGCGCGCGCCCGCCTGCGCACGCGGGTGTCCGTTGCGCGAAGGGTGTCCGGCCGCGGATGGCGGCCACGTCGCCGAGGTCACGCCTGCGGGGCGGCGTCAGAGTCGGTACGCGGGCTCCATGCGCCAGCGTCGCGGACGTCTGCTCGCCGCCATCGCCGCGCATGGCCGGGTCGAGCTCGATGCGGACCCCGATGCGGCGGAGAGTTTGATCATCGACGGATTGGCCCGCCGTGGGCGGCGATTCTTACTTCCTGCCCGCTGACGATTCGTGCGAATATCGATAGAATCCGTCCCCGGTGATCACGGAGGTGATGGGTGGCGAAGTCGAAGAAAGAACGTCGTAGCAGCATCCGCCACATGGCGGCCGACGATGCGTTTACGGTGCTTGAGGCCCTCGAACGCGCCGAGCAGAAGGAACAGCCCGTCGCCTCTGACGGAACGACGGATGACGGTGCCGGCACCGACGACGAGGACATTGCGGACGAGCCGCCTTCACGCGGCTGACGATGTCTGGAATGCGGAGGGCGTCATGCGACGTCTCCCCTGCATGAGTGATTGACGTCAGTACGGCGGTGGCAGCCGGTGACCTGAGAGTGCCACGACGGCGTCGAGGGTCGCCAGCAGACGACTCTCCCGACTCGTTGCGGTAAAGCGAAAGCCCCCGTCGGCTTCTTGCAGCTTGCGCAGCACACGTCGCGTTGTCGTGGCGGGTGTGCGACCCATTGCACGAAGCGCCTGGATCGCGATGGCCGTCGCGTTGGCCTCGGTCGCCCGCCCCCGGCCGTCGATGCCGAAACCGCCCCGCGTGTTGACCTGCGCAACCAGCCACGCCGTTGCGCCCTTCAAGCCGGGGTCGGTCTTGGACACGCCGACGGCCCGCATCGCTTCGATCGTCAACCCGGTTGCCGACACGTCGTCGGGGCTCGTTCTGCGCAGCGCGAATCCCCATCCGCCCTTTCCGCGTGCGGCCCGAAGCGCGGTCACCGCCGCCGCGGGCGTGGGCGCACCCGCCGCGCGGAGCGCCAGCATCGACAGCGCCTGATCGTAAGCCGTCACGCCATACCTGCCGGCCGAGTACTGACGCTCGATCCGGGCGATGTAGTCAACCCCGGCGAGCGCGCGCGGGTTGCCGCCCGCGGCGATCGTCGCCAGCACGACCTTGCCGGCGCCTCCCGCGGTTGTGGCATATGCGGAGGCCGAGGCGCTCAGCGTCGTGAGCCGCGGCTCGAGCGATGCCCGGGAGCGGCCGGCTGCGGCCAGCGCCACGATCGCGTCTGCCTGCTGGCCGACCGTTCCGATCGAGAGTGACTCAAGCCACGCAGCCCCCCGCTGCGTGGCCTGACCGTCGGTTTGCGCGAGCGCCGCCGATGGTGCGAGGAACGCCACCGCGATCAACCAACGGGCACACCCTCGGCTCATCCGTAGACGCCTTGGGAGACGACCGTGAACGAGACGGTGTTGATGCCCGCAGTGGCCGGCGTCTCACGTCGAGGTCCCGTGGTCACCCGGCTCCAGACCCGGTAGTCGCCCGGTGAGAGTCGTCCGTCCACGCCCGCCCGCTTTGACGCGATGCGGAGCGTCCAATTGCTCGCGAACGTGACCGAGAGCGGAATCGCGATGGGGTTGCTGCACGCGCGCGGTGCTGAGAAGGTCCGTCGATCTGTCCTGAGGAAGCTGCAGTTCGACCCGACGAGCTTCGCCAGGGAGACGTTGACGCGGCTGTTGGCAAGCGTGCCCGCCACGATTCCCGTGATCACCCGCGGTGTGGTCACACGCCCTGCGGGCTTGGGGAACGTGACTGCGCTGCAGAGCCTGCCGATGCCGGCGGGCCGCACGCAGACAAGCTGCCGCTGGCTCCTGACCGAACCGGTGCGCGTCGCCGACATCCAGAAGGCGCCTGCTCGGGTCGCGGTAAACGTCACTGCACCGACGGCATCGGCCGTCTTGGTGGTACCGGCGAATCGCACCGAGGCCCCCTTGGCCGCAAGCGCGACCCCGTTGTTGTCGAACGCGACCACGCGTGCCCGAACGACGGTGCCCAGCCCGACCCGTTGCTTGGCCGTCTGCAGGTCGAGCTCCGGTGCGTCAAAGCTCGTGTCGAATGACCAGAGGACCGAGTCGGTGGCCTTGAGGTTGGTGGCATCCGAGCCTGTGGGCGTGGTCTTGTGGTTGACCTTGAGTCGCCACGATGGTGAAAAGGACGTGGGCATCTTGTCCACCCCGATCTGGGTGATGAATGACGACGGCCCGCCGAAATTGAAGATGTCGAACCCGAGTCCGAGGCCAAGCCGCGATGCGGCGCCCGCGACGTGCGCGGTCGCGCTTCGGGCCGCAACCGTGATCGTGTTGGCATCGGTGGTGTCGCGAACGATCACCGTCGCCGAGTTGTCGACGCCGAACGGGGTGGGCGCGACGACGTTGGCGGACCGACCCTCCACGCGGAGTGTCGGGTTGATCTGTGCCGCGCTCGCGGCGGCAGGCAGGACGGCCGCAACGATCACGGCGCCGGTCAGGCGGATTTTCATGCTGTGACTCCTCTAGCGCGGAGGGATATGTGGTTTCAGCGCCGGTCGGAGCAGGTTTCCTGGCTTCCTGATCATCACGGCTCCCGCGCCTTCCCAAGGTCACCCTCAGTGGCTGGCTCTTCGCCCGGCGGACGCCGCTCCCAGGTCACAGTGGCGCGACCGCACCGGATTTGCACCGGCTTCCCTCGCACCGACCGAAAGCCTGGCCACCATACCTGCCGGCGCGCGTGCTGTCGACAATCGCGCCGGGAGTCGCTCCCCAGGTGGGCGGACGCGCGGGGCAACCGGGTCCAACGTCACTCGCGCCTGGGCCCGGCCCCGATACCATCAACGACTGACATGCCTGTGTCCCTCAATCGACTGTTGACCAGCCCGGGCCGCTTCAGCGTGCTGATGCTGGGCGTGATGGTGCTGGGCCTTGGGCTCGATCACTTCGCGTCACTCGGCTGGCAGGTGTTGCTGTCGATCTGCACCTGGATCATCCTGTTGGTCGTCTGCATCCCGCTGACGCCGGAGCAACGCGCACGCACCGCCGTGGTCGTCATTGTCGCGACCATCGGCGAGATCATCGGCTCGATCATCTGGGGCGCCTACACGTACCGTCTGGGCAACCTGCCCCTGTTCGTCCCGCCCGGTCACGGGCTCGTCTACCTGACCGGCCTGCGGATCAGCCAGTCGGTGTTTGCGCGAGAGCACCGGACCGCGTTCATCCGCGTCGCGCTCACCCTGATCACCGGGTGGGGGGTGCTGGGGTTGACCGGCCTGCTTGGACGCCACGATGTCGCGGGCGCCGTGGGGTGCGCGACCCTCGCCGCGTTCATCCTCGGCAGCCGGCGCGCGGCCACGCTCTATGCCGGTGTGTTCCTCGCGGTCGCCGCACTCGAGATCTACGGGACGGCGATCGGCACCTGGCAATGGGCCGAGGTGATCCCGGGAATCGATGTCCGCAACGGCAACCCGCCGAGCGGCGCCGCGAGCGGCTACGTGCTGTTTGACATCTGCGCCCTCGCGTTCGGTCCCAGGTTGCTCTCGCTCGTGCGTCGGGGTCGCCGGCCGGCGCTCGGGGATCCGGCGACGGGGAGCTGAGGTGTTTGCCCGGTTGACAGCGGTAGCGGCGGGGATGGTCATCCTGCCGGCCGTCGCCGCGGGGCACGGAGGGGTCCAACACCCATCCGAGGCCACCGCGCTTCGCCACAACTGGTTGTCGGCGTGGCAGCCGTCGTGGCCGGAGTGCGTGCTCATCGTCGTCGCGGCGGCGCTCTACATCTCCCGCGCCAAGACACTCGGCAAGCGCCTGCCGCGCTGGCGGTCGGTGTGTTTCGCCTCGGGGCTCGTCGTACTCGCGTTCGCGAGCATGTCGCCAATCGACGCGATCGGAGAGGGCGGCCTCTTCTCGGTCCACATGCTGCAGCACATGCTCATCGGCGATTTGGCGGCCCTGTTGCTGGTGCTTGGCGTGACCGGTCCGATCCTGCAGCCGGCGCTGCAGTTTCGCCTGGTGCAGCGGCTGCGGGCCCTGACCCATCCGATGGCGGCGTGCGCGATCTGGGCGGTGATCTTGATCGGCTGGCACCTGCCGGTCATGTACGAGGCGGCACTGGGCAACCAGGCCGTGCACGCCCTCGAGCACGCGTCGTTCTTGCTGGCGGGGGCCCTGATGTGGGCGCCCATCCTCGAGACCCTGCCCGCTCCCGAGTGGTTCGGAACGGGCGCCAAGCTCGCGTACATCGGCGGCATCCGCGCAGTGGATGCGATCCTGGCGAACGCGTTCTGGTGGGCGGGGACCCCGTTCTACGCCTCGTACGAGCGGACGGCGCCGCTGTGGGGTGTGTCGGCGCTCGAGGATCAGGGCTATGCCGGGACCGTGATGATGGCCTGGACCGGGACCGTCACGTTGATCGTGGCCGGTGTCCTGTTCTTCAGGATGGCCCGCGAAGGCGAGCTGCGCCAGGCGCTGATCGAGCATGGTCTCGACCCCGTCGCCGTCCGGCGCGCCGTGCGCTACGGCCGGGGAGAGCTCCTGGCGTCACGCCACGGCGTCACGCCCGGAGACCCTCCACCGCCGTTCATCGGTTAAGCGCGGGGGTGGCCTCGAGCGGATCACCGGCGTCGACCGGAGCCCGCTTCGATCGCACCGGGATCATGAACGCGACGAGCGCGCCGACTGCGACGACGGCGGCGCCGACCCACACCGCGGCGTTCATTCCGTCCGTGAAGGTCTGTCCAGTGTCGTAACTGCCGGTCGCCGCGAAGATCGATGCGAGGACCGCCACGCCGAACACCCCACCCAGCTCGCGAATCGCGTTGTTGGCGCCTGACGCCTGTCCTTCTTCGATCGGGCGGACCGAGCTCAGGATCACGTTGGCCACCGGGGCGAAGAACAGGCCCATGCCGATGCCGGACAGGATGAACGGAAAGACCAGGTGGCTGTACGGCACCGTGGGTGTCGAGACGGCCGCCAGCCATCCCAGCCCGGCGGCCTGCAACGACAGACCGACCGCGATGATGCGCGGTCCCGGGAGCTTGTCCGAAAGGGCGCCTGCGATCGGCGCGACGATCATCGGCATCGCCGTCCAGGGCAGGACGCGAAGGCCGGCGCTGAGCGGCGAGTACTGCTGGACGAGCTGGAAGAACTGCGCCAGCAGGAAGATCGCGCCGAACATCCCGAAGAACATGAACAGCGACGCGACGTTGGCCATCGCGAAGGTGGGGTTGCGGAAAAAGCGCATCGGCAACATCGGTGCGGGCGAGCGAAGCTCCCACGCCACGAACGCGATGACGAGCAGGCCGCCGATGACCAGCGACGCAAGGATCTCGGCACTACTCCAGCCGCTTGCGTTGCCGCGCACAAGACCCCAGACGATGCCGAACAAACCCGTGCTCGCGAGCGCCAGTCCGGGCAGGTCGAGCCGCTCGTTGGGACCCCGGCTCTCGGCCAAGAAGTGCCATGCCAGCGGGATCAGCACCAGACCGATGGGGATGTTGAGCCAGAAGATCCACTGCCACGAGATCCCCTGGACGACGGCACCGCCGACGAGCGGGCCAAGCGCGACCGCGAGCCCTCCGATGCCACCCCAGGCTCCCAACGCCATCCCGCGCTTGTCGGGAGGCACGGCGGCTGACAGGAGCGTGAGCGTCAGTGGCGTGACGATTGCTCCGCCGAGTCCCTGCAGCACGCGGGCGCCGATCAGGAACTCGATGTTCGGCGCGAGCGCGGCTGCAGCGCTTGCGGCCGTAAAGATTCCCAGCCCCAGGACGAAGAGGCGCCGGCGCCCAAAACGGTCACCGAGTGCCGCTCCGGTCAGGAGCAACACGGCGAACGACAACGTGTATGCGTTGACCGTCCATTCGAGCGACTCGAGGGATGCGCTCAACTCGTTCTTGATGACCGGCAGGGCCGTCGTCACCACGAGGTTGTCCAACGTCACCATGACGAGGGCCAACGACGTGATGACAAAGGTCCAGATGGTGTGGGTCCTGCTCATCGATCCTCCAACATGAGTAGTGAGTGATTACTCAGCTTTGCCATGAAAAAAAGGGTACCTACGACGGGTCGAGACATCCCGTGAGCATCCGTTCCGACCAGGGATGCTCCTTGGCCGGGAGGCCCATTGACGACAAGACGTTGATCAGCATCCCCTTGGCGAAGAACCCCGAGACCTCGGCGGGCGTGAGGCCCAAGCCCTCGACGTGTTCGACGAGCCGGCCGAACCCCTGGCGCGCGACGGCGGCGATCTGCGGATCGTCACAGGCGGCGTACGCCTGCATCTGGCCACGAAGGCGACGGGGATCGGTCGTGATCATCTCGACGTAGGCACGACCCATCGCCGCGATGGCCTCCGCTCCCATGAGCCCGTCGGACGCCTGGCGAAACCGCTCAAGTTCGTCGTCCATGCATCGTTGCACGGTCGCGATGAAGAGCTCCTTCTTGGTGCCGAACAGCCGGAACAGATATGGCTGTGAGATGCCGACCCGCCGGGCGATGGTATCGGTCGATGCCCCTTCAAAGCCGTGATCAGCGAACTCCGTGAGGGCGGATTCGAGAATGTCCTCTCGCCGTTCGGCAGCGGTCTTGCGCGCTGATCGGGTTGTCTCGGTGGCCATGCGGGCATGGTAAGTGACCACTCACTTACCTGTCAAGTCTGGGATGGGTGCGTGTCGCCCGGTACGAGGTGGTCGTGGCACGACTGGGACGAGGCAAGCGGGCGGATGTCCGGTGACCGTCCCGGTGTCGGACCGGTCGCGCGTAGGCTTGGCCGAAACACGAGAGGGTGCGCGTCATGACATCTGGATTCGGCGATCTTCGCGCCATGTTCATCAACTGTTCGCTCAAGCGGGATGGCGCGGGCTCGCACACCATGCGCTTGATCCGCCGCGCCGCCGGCATCATGGAACAGGAAGGCGTCCACGTCGACGTACTGCACGCCTTGGAACATCACATCGCGTTCGGCATGGAAAAGGACTTGGGACAGGAGTTCGGAAGGGCGGACGACTGGCCCGGCATCCAGGACAGGATCATGGCCGCCGACATCCTGGTGCTGGCGACACCGATCTGGCTCGGCGTCAAGTCGAGCGTCGCCACGCTCGTCGTCGAGCGAATGTACGCCTACAGCGGCGACACCAACGACAAGGGTCAGTACCTCTACTACGGCAAGGCCGGCGGTTGCATCGTCACCGGCAACGAGGATGGCGTCAAGGCGTGCTCTCGCGACGTGTTATACGCCTTGCAGCACATCGGCTACACGGTCCCACCCCAAGCTGACTGCGGGTGGATCGGAGAGATCGGACCCGGGCCCAGCTACGGAGACGTCATCGACGGCTCGGACACACCCGTCGGGTACGACAGTGAATTCACCAACAAGAACACGACCTTCATGGCATGGAACCTCATGCATCTGGCTCGGATGCTCAAGGCCCAGGACGGATATCCGGCTCAGGGGAACGTGGCGGCGGCATGGCGTGAGGTCAGCAACGCAGCCGAACAGGACCCAGACCCGGTGTGACCCATCACCCGAGGCGCACGGCACCGCGCGTCATCTCCGGCCGTTTCTCGCTCGCCGGAAATCACCGAACCTCCGACGCGGGACCGTGACAGAGCACTAGGCGTAGTGGCGGCCGAAGCGGTTCGCCAGGAACGGTTCGAGGGCGGCTTCCTCCTGGCGGACGAAGCCGCTCTGCGGCAGTTGGCCCTTGGCGTGCAGGTCGACCATCGTGCAGATGCCGGACGCGGTCGTCAGCTGAATGGCGCTCATCAATCGACCCTCGACCTCATGGGCGTAGACCTTCTTGGCATACGTCTCCTGCGTCAGCCGGGCGTCACGCCAGCCACTGACTGAGACGAAGATCAGCACGACGTCCTGATGGGTGATCGGCACGGACCGTTCCATCACGTCCTTCAAGAGCTCCCGGCGATCGCGCAGGCGCAGATCCTCCAGGAGCATCTTCATCACGTCACGGTGGCCGGGGTAGCGCACCGTCTTGTAGTCCAGCCGATCCACCTTGCCCTCGAGGGTCTCGCACAGGGTGCCGAGCCCACCCGACGTGTTGAACGCCTCGTAGTCGACCCCGTCGAGCGAGAAGCTCTCAAGGCCCTCGAGCGGCAGCATCTCGACGAGCCGCCCGTCGCGGATCGCCTCGCACGGGTTGCAGTACTCGTTGATGAGCCCGTCCGTGCTCCAGGTCAGGTTGTACTTCAGTGTGTCGAGCGGGTACTGGGGCAGGGCCCCCACCCGCATCCGCACATCGCGAAGGCGGTCGAATTTCTTGGCAAGGTCGTAGGCGGCGATGCTGATAAACCCGGGAGCCAAGCCGCATTGGGGCACGAACGCCGTGGACGCCCCATCGGCGACCTCGCGGACGGTCCGTGTCGTGGCGACGTCTTCGGTCAGATCGAAGTAGTGGGCGCCAACCTCGCGGCACACCCGCGCGACCGTCGGGTTCAGAAAGAAGGGGAGGGCGCTGATGACGTATTCGTGCCCATGGGCGAGCGTGGCCAGTGCAACCGGGTCGGCGACATCGACCAGCGCGTGGTTGGCGCGGTCCTCCGGGATGAGAGCCAGGAACTCCTGCTGCTGATCGGCGACGGTCACATCCCAGTCGCCCGAGGCGCCCAAAAGATCAACGATCGCCCCGCCGATCTTGCCTGCGCCGAGCACGAGAAGCCGCCGCATCAGAGCCTCCCAGCCCACGAGTTCTGCGATATCGGCAGCGAATGTATCAGCGATGGGACGGTCGGTTCAGACTTCGATCGGGATGGAGTCACCACGATCCGGTGCGGTGAGCGGCTGAGCGGCATCACCCTGGTCCGGCGCCGCCGACCAGTCGGGATGTTCGACCTTCGTGGCCAGGGGAATCAGTTGCCCCGTCGCCCACAGTTCCATCAACGCGTCGACCGCGCGTGGGCTCCACTGACGGCCCCTGCCTGCGCGGAGCTGATCGAGCACATCATCGATGGCAAGCGACGCGCGGTAATGCCGGTTCGCGGTCATCGCGTCCCAGGCGTCGGCCACGGCCAGGATCTGAGCGCCTTCGGGAATGAATTCACCGGCCACACCTCGGGGATAGCCGCTGCCGTCCCAGCGCTCGTGGTGATGGAGTACCCACAGCGCCTGTTCGGGGCTCAACACGTCTTGCACGATGCGCGCGCCGAGCGCCGCGTGGGTCTTCATGACCTCGACCTCGGCCGCTGTCAAGGGAGAGTTCTTTCGGAGGATGCTGTCGGGCACACCGATCTTGCCGACATCGTGCACCAGCCCGGCCTCGTGCAGCTTGGCGCGGCGCTCCTTCGTCCACCCGAGAAGACCGGCGATCGATGCGGCGACGGCGCCCACACGTTCAGAGTGACGTTGCGTCGTCGCGTCCTTGGCGTCGACTGCGCGGGCCAGTGCAGTGATCGCCGAGAGGGTCCTGGAGCGTTCGGCTTGCTCGGCACGGTCCTCAGCCGACAGGACGTCCATCACCTCCGGGGAGTACCGGTACACGACGTTGCGGCCGTGGTTCTTGGCCCAGTACAGCGCCCCGTCTGCCAGACGCACGAGTTCGTCCCCGTCATCCGTCAGTGCCAGGTCACACACGCCGGCCGAGATGGTGACCTCGCCGACCGCGTCGAACGGCGTCGCTTCGATGGCTTGACGCGCGCGCTCGGCTGCCCGCCACGCGGCCTGACCGCCGGTGGACGGCAACAGACACGCGAATTCCTCGCCCCCGATTCGCGCGAGCACATCTTCGCTGCGAAGCGTTTCGGCGATCCGTGCGGAGACCTCGGTCAGGACGGCGTCGCCCACCTGGTGGCCGTGTGTCTGATTGACGGCGCGGAAGTCGTCGATGTCGATGACGACGACGGACAGCTCGCGCTCGTGCCGCCGCGCGTGGCTGACCTCGCGGCTCAGGGCCTCGTGGAACGCGCGGTGGTTGGGAAGTCCCGTCAGCGCGTCGCGCGACGATTGCGCGATGTCCTCGCGAAGCTCACGCGCAATGGCGGCGTTCTCGCGGAATGTCAGCGCGGCACGGATCATGATGACCAGCAGCGTCGTGCCGGCCAGCGCGAGTCCCGCCGGACCCAGGCGCTGGAAGTTGCCGTAGCCGACGAGTGCGACCGTGACCCACCCGAAGAGCGTCGGCGCGACCAGCAGGCTCCATCCCTCAAGCCGGATTTGCGGGCGCAGGTCAGACGGGTACCACGCGGCGAGTGCCAAGAGGCTGAGACCGAGCGGCCACATCAGCTCGACGACACCGGACGCTGCCCCGCCCGTCGCTGTGTGGGACAGCTCGAGCGCGTGGGCGAATGCCAGGATCCCGAATGCCGCGCCGAACACGACCCAGGCCCGGCCGGGGCGCCAGCCGTTGAGCGCCATGACACCGGCGACGAACGCGAGCAGCAGCATGTCGCCGAGCGGGAACACGAGTTGGAGCACCAGGCCCGCGAGCCCATCGCCGGGGTCATCCAAGGCCGGCGGCAAGACGACGCCGGCGGCGACCGAGCCGACGGCCAGCGCGCCGATCAATCCATCGAGCCACAGCGCGCTTGCAAAGCGCGTCACGCGACGCCGGACCAGCTGCACCATCCCCAGGTAACACAATGGGTAGAAGGCGACGTGGCATGCGTCGGCCAGCGTCGGATTGGGGCCCAGGTCGAGTCCGCGCACGGCCAGCTCGAAGTAGATCGATCCCAAGGTCCAGACGGCGATCGCAGTTGCGAACATCCCCCATGCGCCCCGATCATCCGGGATGGTGATCATGCGGATGACGCAACCGACCATGGCCGTCAGGGCCACGCTGATCGGGAGCCAGGTGGCAACCGATCCACCGGAACGGCCGAGCGAGCCCAGAACGAACGCGCCGATCAGCAGCGCGATCGCGACGCAGATCATCACCTCGGCGCAGGTGCCGAGCGTGCGGTGCGTGCGTGGTTCGCAAATGTCGACGGTCGCCTCGTGCAAGGAGGCCTCGGTTCCGGTCGGGAGGACTGGTGCGTGTTCATCGGCGCTTTGCCGGCAGAACATGAGGGCTTCGGCTTCCCTGACTGCCATGCTCCAACGACACGGGAGCGTGAGGAGCGGGCGTGGGACGCATGGAGCGGGTGCGAATCGACAAGTGGTTGTGGGCGGCGCGGTTCTTCAAGACCCGCAGCGCCGCGACCGAGGCGGTCAACGGCGGGCGCGTCCACGTCAACGACGTACGCGCCAAACCGGCCAAAGAGGTCGTCATGGGCGACACGGTCGAGCTGACGGTGGCGGACGTCCCGTGGACCGTCGTGGTCCGTGGCCTGGCCGACAAGCGCGGGTCGGCAACCGTCGCGTCGACGCTCTACGTGGAGACCGCCGCGTCGCGGGCGGAACGCGAGAAGCGCAGCGCCGATCGAAAGTTCGCGCGGCCGATGGGCGCCGATCTGGGCGAACGACCAACCAAACGCGACCGAAGGCGTATCGACGACGTGCGCGGCCGGCGCGGATAAAGGTCCGCGCAGAAATGACTGCTGTGCCGGATGGCGACGGTTTGCAGCCGTCAAACGGTGCAGCAGTTTCTGCGTGGTCCCCGACGTCCGGCGGGGTTGTGATCGTGCGCGCATGAACCTGGACGAGATCCGGGAGACCTTTCATGTCGACGAGTAGGGCGAGAAGGTCAAGGGTGACGGCCAGGCGCTGGCACCCCGGGCTGCGCCGCGTGCGATCGGGATGGCTGCGTTGGGTGGCGTGCTCGCGATCGCCGTCGTCGCGGGACTGACCGACGCGGCCGACAAGCTGTTCATCATCGGCTCGTTCGGCGCGACGTGTGTGCTGGTCTTCGGTTTTCCCGACGTGCCGTTCTCGCAACCGCGGAACGTGGTCGGAGGCCACGTCTTCAGCACGCTCGTCGGCCTGGTCGTTCTTGAGGTCTTCGACCCGCACTGGTGGTCGGTGGCGCTCGCCGTGGGGCGGCGATCGCCGTGATGATGGCGACGGACGGTGCATCCTCCGGCCGGCTCCCAGCCGGTCATCGTGGTGCTCGGCGGTCCCCACTGGGACTTCCTGTGGTTCCCGACGCTGTTCGGAGCGATCCTGGTGGTCGGGGTCGCACTGGTCTACAACAACACGACGCGTGAGGCGCGGTACCCAGTACTGGTACCCGCATCGGCTCGGCTCGGCGCGGATCGCGTCGCACCCGCGTGCAAACGTCGACGTGGTCGGCCGTGTTCCGGCTATCGTCTGTTGCACGTTTTCTCCGAAGGAGTTCGAGCATGCCGCCGTATCGCAGTCGCACCACGACCCACGGGCGCAACATGGCCGGCGCGCGCGCACTGTGGCGCGCCACCGGTATGACCGACGGCGACTTCGGCAAGCCGATCATCGCGATCTCGAACTCGTTCACGCAGTTCGTTCCGGGTCACGTCCACCTCAAGGACCTGGGTCAGCTCGTGGCCGGCGAGATCGCCCAAGCCGGCGGCGTCGCCAAGGAGTTCAACACGATCGCGGTCGACGACGGCATTGCGATGGGCCACGACGGGATGTTGTACTCCCTGCCGTCACGCGAGGTCATCGCCGACGCCGTCGAATACATGGTCAACGCGCACTGCGCGGACGCCCTGGTGTGCATCTCCAACTGCGACAAGATCACGCCGGGCATGCTGATGGCGGCGTTGCGCCTCAACGTGCCGACCGTGTTCGTGTCCGGGGGGCCCATGGAGGCCGGCAAGGTGATCATCGACGGCACCGAACGTTCAGTGGACCTCGTCGACGCCATGGTCATCGCCGCCGACCCGAATGCCTCCGACGACGAGGTGATGCAACACGAGCGCTCCGCCTGCCCTACCTGCGGTTCCTGCTCCGGCATGTTCACCGCCAACTCGATGAACTGCCTGGTCGAGGCCCTCGGTCTCGGATTGCCGGGCAACGGCTCGCTGCTCGCGACGCACGCCGACCGGGAGCGGCTGTTTCGCCGGGCGGGTCAGGTCGTGGTGGATCTCGCGAAGCGCTACTACGAACAGGATGACGCGTCGGCGCTCCCGCGTTCCATCGCTTCGCTCGCGGCGTTCGAGAACGCAATGACGCTCGATATCGCGATGGGCGGCTCGACGAACACCGTCCTGCATCTGCTGGCCGCGGCGCACGAGGCCGACATCGACTTCACGATGGACGACATCGATCGGCTGTCGCGCCGGGTGCCGTGCATCTGCAAGGTCGCACCGGCGACGCCGTTCTACCACATGGAAGATGTGCACCGGGCGGGTGGGATCATGGCGCTGCTCGGCGAGCTGGATCGCGGCGGGTTGATCAATCGCGATGTCCCGACGATCCATGCGCCGACGATCGCCGATGCGATTGCGCGCTGGGACGTCGTCCAGTCTCAGGACGCGGAGGTCCACGAGTTCTACCGGGCTGCTCCGGGTGGTGTGCCCACGCAGGTCGCCTTCTCACAGGAGCGCCGGTACCCCACCCTCGACGTCAACCGGGCAGAGGGTTGCATCCGCGATGTCGAGCACGCCTACAGCACCGACGGGGGGCTGGCGGTGCTCTACGGCAACGTCGCCCGTGACGGGTGCATCGTCAAGACCGCCGGCGTCGACGCGGACAACCTCGTGTTCTCGGGGCGCGCGCGGGTCTGCGAGAGCCAGGACGAGGCGATCGACCGGATCCTGGCGCAACAAATCGTGCCGGGCGATGTCGTGGTGATCCGGTACGAAGGCCCCATGGGCGGCCCCGGGATGCAGGAGATGCTCTATCCCACCAGTTACCTCAAATCCATGGGCCTCGGTAAGGCGTGCGCGTTGCTGACCGACGGCCGTTTTTCGGGCGGAACATCCGGGCTGTCGATCGGCCACGTCTCACCCGAGGCGGCCGACGGCGGTGAGATCGCACTTGTCGAAGAGGGCGATGTGATCGAGATCGACATCCCCAACCGGTCGATCCTCCTGGCGGTCGACGAGGACGAGCTGGAACGCCGGCGCGGCGTGCAAGAGGCCCGCGGGGACCTGGCGTGGACCCCGGCGACCCGTCAGCGAAAGGTCTCGGTCGCCCTTCGGGCCTACGCTGCGCTGACGACAAGCGCCGCGACGGGCGCCGTCCGCGATGTCTCCCGGGTGGAGGGGATCGCTCGCCAGCGGCAGAAGGCCATCGACGAACGCTGACGTCCGCGGTACCGCCAACGTGACCGGGTCGAACGGGATCACCCGGCGTTCGCGCCGCGTGGGAAGCTTCCGGGGGCCGTCTATACTCACGCCCCTCCGATGGGGCGTAGCCAAGCGGTAAGGCAGCGGGTTTTGGTCCCGCGATCGGGGGTTCGAATCCTCCCGCCCCAACCAGCAATCTGACGCATGAAGGGGATCGCACAGGCATGAGCATTGGGGCCGTCGTGATGGCGGCAGGGCAGGGCACGCGTATGAAGTCCGCGCTGCCCAAGGTGCTGCACGAGATCGCGGGACGCCCGCTGGTCGGATGGGTGCTCGATGCCCTCGCCGGCCTCAAGGTCGACCACACCGTCGTCGTCATCGGCCATGGCGCCGACGCCGTCCGTCGGGTGGTGCCTGCCGGGTGCAAGGTCGCGCTGCAGCGCGAGCAGCGCGGCACGGGCCACGCGACCCAGGTGGGTTTGCGTGCGCTCGACCCGTCGTGCGACACCGTGATCGTCCTGTCCGGCGACACGCCGCTGCTCGAGCGTGCGCTGCTCAAGACCCTCGTCACCTCACACCGCAAGGGCGGTCGTGCCGCAACGCTTGTCAGCGCCGTTCTCGACGACGCCGCACGCTACGGACGGGTGATCCGCGATGACGCCGGGGTGCACATCGTCGAGGCGCGCGATGCCTCGGCGACCGAGTTGGCAACTCGCGAGATCAACGCCGGCCTCTACGTCTTCGACCGGGTCAAGCTCGAACGTGCCTTGCGTCGCGTCGGCCGGGACAACGCGCAACGCGAGGTCTACCTGCCGGATGTCCTTCCGTTGCTCGACGGACCGGTTGGCGTGCTCGTGTCCCCGGATTCCGACGTGGTGTTGGGCGTCAACAGCCGCGCGGACCTCGCCGAATGCGGGGCGGTCATCCAGCGCCGGCTCCGTGAGCGGCTGATGACCGCGGGCGTCGCGCTCCCGGATCCGCAGGCCGTCTACCTGGACGCCGACGTCATCGTGGGCCCCGACACGGTCCTGCATCCGGGAACGCACCTGCAGGGCGCGACCCGCATCGGCACGGGCTGTCAGATCGGCCCCAACGTGGTGGCGCGCAACTGCACGATCGGCGCCGGGACCACCGCGTTGTTCGCGCACATGTCCGACTCGGCGATCGGCGCCAACTGCCAGGTCGGGCCGTTCGCCTACCTGCGACCCGGAGTCACCGTCGAGGACGGCGGCAAGATCGGCACGTACGTCGAGGTCAAGAACACCCGCGTCGGCAAGAAGGCCAAGGTTCCGCACCTCTCATACATCGGCGATGCCGACATCGGTGACGGGACCAACATCGGCGCAGGCAACATCACGGCCAACTACGACGGTTTCCGCAAACACCGCACGACCATCGGGGCGGGGGTCAAGACCGGATCGGATTGTGTGTTCGTCGCACCGGTTAGCATTGGGGACAGGGCGATGACCGCGGCCGGGTCGATTCTCACGCATGACGTGCCGGCGGGGGCGCTCGGCATCGCCCGGGCACGGCAGGAGAACCTGGAGGGCTTCACCAAGCGCGCCGAGGCCAAGGCGCGCGCGGCGATGAAACGCGACGGCAAGGGGAGCCGATGATCACGATCGACCACGGGCGCGACGGCGCATGAACACTGCGGTCAACCGGGATGACGCCCGCCGGATGATGGTGTTCGCCGGCCGGTCCAGCCTCGCGCTGGGAGAGGACATCGCGAAGCGCCTCGACATCGATTTGGGCAGCATCGACGTCAAGACGTTCGCCAACGGCGAGATCTATGCGCGGTTCATCGAGAGCATCCGTGGTGCCGACGTGTTCTTGGTGCAGTCCACGTGCAGCGTGTTCAACGGCATTCGTCAGAGCGTCAACGACAGCCTGGTCGAGCTGTTGATCATGATCAACGCGGCCAAGCTGGCGTCGGCTCGGCGCATCACGGCGGTCATGCCGTGGTACGGCTACTCGCGCCAGGACAAGAAGTCGGCGCCGCGTGAGCCGATCACGGCCAAGATGGTCGCCGACATCCTGCAGGCCGTCGGCGTCGACCGCGTGCTGACGATGGATCTGCACGCAGGTCAGGTGCAGGGGTTCTTCAACATCCCGGTCGACCACATGACCGCTGGGCCGATCCTGGCCCAGTACTTCCAAGACCTCCCCGAGATCCGTGGCGAGCGGCTGGTCGTGGTGTCCCCCGATGCGGGGCGCGCCAAGCTCGCCAACCACTTCGCCGAGAAGCTCGGGGCGTCGCTCGCCGTGTTGACCAAACAGCGTCCGGAGCACAGCGAGGTCGAGATGACGATGCTGATCGGTGACGTCTCGGGCAAGGTCGCGATCATGGTCGACGACATGATCGACACGGCGGGCACCCTCGTCGAGGGCGCCAAGAAGGTCCGCGAAAACGGTGCGATCAAGGTGTATGCGGCCGCGACACACGGGCTCTTCTCTCCGCCCGCATTCGAGCGCTTGGAGCGGTGTGACCTCGCGGGGCTCATCGTCACCGACACGGTGCCGCTGCGTGAGGGCGCTCCGGCGATCATCCGTCAGCTTCCCGCGGGCCAGATCCTGGCCGACTGCATCCACAACGTGTTCCACGACGAGTCCGTCAGCGACGTTTTCGAGGGCGAGAACCAGCTCTTTTAGAAGACCTCGCGAGAGCGGCTCATACAAGCTGTTTCCAGACTTCTTGTCTCCCCAAAGCTACGGTCTCCCCGAGTGGTTCGGAAGCGGTGCAGACACGGACACGGACTGACGGCAACGCGAAGCGACGGGCGTGCCGCCGAGGTTCCTGAAGGCTCCCGATGCACCCTCGACCCCACGGTGACCTCCACCCGCGCACTTGATCGCGGACAACGATCGCGCCCACGCCCGCAAGGGCGCCTGGCTCGAGCGCTACCCGCTCTCACCTCGACCCCATCCCAAGCCGACTCGGCAGTCATTGCCCGGCCCGCGCCCATGCGACCGGCACGCCGTTGGACGAGGCGATCACGTGGCGGTCGACCTTGGGGCGTCGCGGGGCGTCCTGGATCGGCCGGCTGGGCGGGGGGGAGCTTGCTCGCTCGACCTTGGGGCGTCGCGGGGCGTCCTGGATCGGCCGGCTGGGCGGGGGGGAACTCACCCGGTCGCCCCTCAGTCGCTGTTCGACGTGCTGCTCCACCTTGCAGAGGGCGGTTTGCTCATCGAGGACGATCTTGCGTTCGAGGACGGCTGCGACCTCATCCATGTCGACGCCGACCGAGTGCAACCTGCGGATGACGGCGCCCGCGCCCGCCGGATTGGCGACCGGGTGAGGGTCCAGGGGTGCGGGCCGGCGGAGCGCCTGGATCGACCCATGTGGGATGGCCGCGATCGTGTGCGGTCCGACGAGCGATTGCATGTGCCTCCGCTCGTGCGCCGCCGACGGTTGAGCGTCCGACAACCAGACGCACCACTGCGGGTGGGCGCCGTGCGCCTCGAGGCGCTCCCAATCGGCGCTGGCGAACACCCGCTCGAACGTCTGGTACGCCAGCTTGGCGGTTGCGACGCCGGCGCGTCCGAGATCTTCGGATCGACTCAACCGCGCGAGCCGCGCGTCCACCTCGTCGTCGATGCGCGAGACGGGAAAGCTCACGACCGAGGCGATCCGCCGAGGGTTCCCGCCCGTCCTGATGAGCCTTGTCAGGCCGTGGAGGTAGGCACGGGCGACCTGTCGATGCCGGGACGCGCTGCAGACGGCACTGACGTTGACCGACATGCCCAGCGCGACGCAGTCCGAGACGGCCATCACCCCGGAGTCGGTCGCCGGTATGCCGACGAAGAGATTCGGACGCCGAATCGAGCTGACGAGACGGCGGGCAGCCCGGACGATGCTGCGCGCGTTGTCGGCCATGTGCGGGTCGACGTCGATCGACACCCACCCGGAGCGACCGTCGCCGCCGTCCCAGCACGACCGGAGCATGTCGCATGCCCGCTGCGCGTCCCGAACGGCGAGCTTGAGCAGCAGGTCCCTGGGATGCGCACAGTTCGGCGGGAGCCGCAGGAGCTCCGCGACGTACGACTCGTCCCGAAACACGGCGTGGGCAAACGACGTGGGTGTCGACGTGAGCCCTCGCACGCCGTCGTGGCGGATCAACTGCTCCAGTTGTCCGGCATCGAGGAACTCTCGCGAAGGATCGATCAGCCAGACGCGCTGGCCGAGGTCGGCGAGGCGACGAAGCGGCGACGTGATCGGCGGCATCCCCATCCCCGTGTTATCCCCCGGCTGTGCCTCGCCAAACACGCGCCCGGAATGAATACGCACACGGCACGACGGGTGGTGACGCCGGACCGCCCGTCACGCAAGGGCGACCCTCGCGAACGGATCCCGCCGAGCCTGATGACGATCTTCTCGCGCGGGCCGTCTCGCGCCCACATCCTTGCCGGCGATCCTGCCGTTGGGGCACGCACGCGCCGGTCCAACGATCATGAACTCGTCGTCCCCCGACCGAGGCAGCTCAAGCAGGGAGTCGGAATGAGGCCTTCACCGTTCCGTGCCCACTCATAGATGCGTCCGTTCCCTGAACACGTGAAGCAGAAGGACACTCCGGGCGTGAAGAGCGGTGCCCCTCCGGTTGCCACAGCCTGCTCCAGTCGCCACGCTGCCCAATCAGGGTAAATGACCGGCAATTCACCTTCATGGACAATCGGCATGTCTCTCGATCCTCAAACGATGCGAAGCTCCAATGATTAACGTTTGCCCCACACGGATCGCCTGAAACATGTTCCAGGACCTTGGCGTGTAGGCGACCTGTTCGCGTGGGTGTCCAGTGGGAGGCGGTCCGTACGAACTGCTCCTGCTCGCTCAGCCACGCGGTGACCATCCGGCCGGCGACGATGCGCATCGCTGGGTGAGCTGGTCGACGGTGTCAACTCACCGAATCATCACGTACCGGTCGTTCTGCTATTGACGACCGGTACGTGAGTAACCTGCACGGGTACTACCAGTCGTGACGTCGGACGCCGTGCGCGCCGCTGTGTGAGGCGTGGACCCCATCAGACTCGCCTGGTGCTCCGTTTCGCAGGCCGTCACCACCGGTTGCCATTGATGCGGCCACATCGGCCTGAGCGATCTCAGGCGTCGGGCTCGGGACTGTCTGGCGTGCCCGAACCGTCTCCCAGTATCCTTCGAGACCGTAGTGGTTGTAGATCTGTGTTTCGTCCTGACCGGTCAGGTTCTGCTGGTCACCGCCATACCGGGGGGCCTTCTCCAACTGGTTCCGGTCATACGGGATCGTCAGTCTGTCGTCTTCGATCCGCGCATTTTCCAACGGGACCACGTGACGGTCACGGCCGAACCAACCGGTCGCGACCGCGATGTACCGAAGATGGGAATCATCGTCGAGGTAGATGTCGTCGACGGTTCCGATCTTCTCGCCTGACGAGTCACAGACGTCTGCACCCTTCAGCCGTTCCATGTCGGCTACTTGCATCTCGCTGGACAGCATGCCGCTCCTTTCGTAGAGGTCGTGTGCCGATACGTTCCCTGAGCGGCCGATGCCGAAACGGCCCTTCGGGGACGGCCGTTCGAATCAGGCGAGCGGTCGTCGACGTCGAAACCAACGCCGGGACTCGATGGAAAACGGAAGTTGAAACGACGGAATAGTCGCGTCGGAGGTGACGAGCGCGTGTGGCGCGAACCGTTGCCTCAAGGAGACGCCCGACGATCTCATCGTGTCTGGGCGATGGCGTGACCTCCTACCACGAAACGCCTGGCGACTCGTTGTGGCCCGCGGCAACCCCGGTGTGCGGTGACACCCCACCGCGAACTGACGTGCAACCTGGGAGGTGAACGAAGCCTGCATCGGCGGGACCAACGGGCGGACGTCGGGTCTCCCCGTTGTTTGTGGAGGAAGACATCGGGTAAATCGCCCAAGACCGCGCAACCAAAGACAGGTGGTATCGATGGCGCCCGTTCATACAACGAAGATCGAGACGCGTTTCGCGATCCCGGGGATGGATGCGGATGTCGGCCGTCGCACGGCCGGAATCCTGCAGGAGCGTCTGGTCGCGCTCCTCGATTTGACGCTCACGCTGAAGCACGTCCATTGGAACGTCGTGGGCCCGGCGTTCATCGGCGTCCACAAGATGTTGGACGAGCAGGTCGACGCGGTGCGGCTGATGTCGGACGAGTCCGCCGAGCGCATCGCGGCGCTGGGCGCGTCGCCGAATGGCCTTGCCGGAAGCCTGGTCGCGGCCCGGTCCTGGGATGACTACTCGCTCATGCGCGCGACGACCCTCGAGCACCTGGGCGGACTGGACCTCGTGTATGACGGCGTGATCCAAGGCCATCGTGATGCGATGGACGAGCTCGCCGAGATCGAACCGGTCTCCCAGGACGTCCTGATCGATCAGCTCCGGATGCTCGAGCAGTTCCATTGGTTCGTACGGGCGCATCTCGAATCGTCCGACGGACAACTGTCGACCGCCGGCGCCAACAGTGAACGCGAGGCTGCGCGTCAGGCGCAGGCCGCCGGAGGTTGACGACTCCCAAGTGGTGATCACGCTCGATGCCGCGATCAGCACCCGCTGGCAGGCGCTCGTCCGGCACGCCGTCGGTGGTGGATGATGCGCTTCTCGTTCGCAATCTGGCTCGTGCTCGCCTCGGGCGCGCTTACGCTCGCCCTCGTGGTGGGCTTGGTGGGACGATGAGTTCCACTCGCCGGTTTCTCCACGACCAGTCGCTCGGCCTCGTTTTGCTCGCGATGACGCTGATCACCCTGGCAGGCCAAACATACGTCGGATACAGAGACTTCGATGAGCAGCAGGTACAGATTCACGCTCCTCTCGTGAGCTACGGGCACTACCTGGTGAGTTCGGACCTCTGGGACAACGTGATGTCGAACTGGCAGTCCGAGTTCCTGCAGATCGCGCTGTATGTCATGTTCGCCGTCTGGTTCAGGCAACGCGGGTCGGCGGAGTCCCGTGGGCTTCGCGAGCAGGAGACGAGCTCGGATGAACACGAGTTGCTCGGCGAGTATCTGCAACCGGATTCACCTCGATGGGCGCGCAGCGGAGGGTGGCGATTGCGGATTTACTCCAATTCGCTCTTGCTCTCGATGACCGTTCTCTTCGCATTGTCGTGGGCTGCGATGGCGGTGACCGAGCGCAACGTGTTCAACGACCAACGGCTGCTCGCGCATCAGCCGGCGTTGAGCCTTGGCCAGTTCCTCCAAACGTTCTACTTCTGGGATCGTACCCTGCAGAACTGGCAGTCCGAATTTCTCGCTGTCGGTATATTCGCCGTCGCGACGATCTACTTGCGCCAGCGCGGCTCGACCGAGAGTAAACCGGTCGGAGCCCCACACAATTCGACCGGGGACTAGTGCCCTGTCACGGAAGTCTCTTTGCGGTTTGGCGGCTGCAAAGCTCCGCCGGATTCGATCCGCTGGAGCAGGAGCAATCGCCCCGGGGGCTTTGTCCTCGCCTGTGGCCATATCCAATTGATATGGCCACAGGCCGCGTCCTCGACAGGTGGACCGGTGTGACCACCGGTCCCCGGCGTAGGGATATCGGACTCCCGAGTCCAATATCCCTATCCGGCGGGCTTTTCACTCGCCAAACCATCAAAGAACTCCCGTGACAGGGCACTCGCCTCGACGCGGGTGAGTTCTGACCAGCCGCATGGGCGCGGCGGCGTTACCGAAAATGGGCGGCGAGTCGGCCACACTCCCACGCCGAAAAGCAAAGCGTCCGAAAACCTGTAGGACAAGGGTGCAGGCTTCGTTCATGCCGGAGATGGGCGAAGGCTGGGACACGGTTCCTGAGAGGAGGTTGACACGGGCGACGATTTGGTTCCGTCGGACTGTGAGCCTTAAGAACGCAAGGGAACATCGCACGAGGGTTCGCTGCAGGCGTGTGGGCGAGAATTGCGACGGCGGACTGTCGAAAACCACGCCGATCTGGATCGCACCGGCGTCCATGCGTCGAGATCCGGCACAGACCGCTTCAGGGCGAATGCAAACAGTGTTCGAACCGACCGTCCGTCTTCACGACGTCGGTCGATTCGTCGACGTTTTGCCCATCGCGAAGATGGGAATCAATGTGCGTATGAGTGCTCTGGCCGAATGGATGATCGGGAGCGAGTCTCTGGCACGCCTGCACCTGCGGGACCCTTGGAACTCGCGCCCGGCTCTGACCGGGGACGGACGAGCGGCGATCGGGTGCTCCCAACCAAACGGATCGCTTCCCGACGAGGCGACGCTCCTTTCGCTGCAGATTCTGATGCAACCGTGATGCCGACCACACCGATCCGAACGACTTCACTCCTGCGACGTTCTGACGCCGGAATCACACCAAGCGCCGGGCCGCCCGCGGACGGGATCTTGGCTGCGATCGGCGACACACCGCTGGTTCGTTTGCGACGATTCCTGGGGGACGCCCGGATCGACGTCTGGGCGAAACTTGAGGCATGCAACCCAGGTGGGAGCGCAAAAGCCCGCCCGGCGGCGCGTATGTTGAACGATGCCCTTGAGCAGGGGGTGATCACGACCGACACCACCGTCATCGAATCGACGTCGGGAAACATGGGGGTCGGGCTCGCGCAAGCCTGTCGTTACCACGGCATGCAACTGATCTGCGTGGTCGACAGTCGCACCCACGACACAAACGTGCGAACTCTGCGGGCGTTCGGGGCGGAGGTGCGAGTCGTCTCACGCGTCGATCCGGTGACCGGTGACCTGCTCGCTGCTCGGCTCAAACTGGTCCGGCACTTGCTCGAAACCACCTCGAACTCCTATTGGTTGGATCAATACGCGAACGAGTCGAATCCGGCTGCACACGCGGATGGGACGATGCGTGAAATCGACGAGACACTCGGTGGAGATCTGGACTATCTCTTCGTTGCCACCAGCACTGCGGGAACGCTGCGCGGCTGCCACGACTACCTGTGCGAGCATGGTCGTCCTACCCGAATCGTTGCCGTCGACGCCGTTGGCAGCGTGCTTTTCGGCGGAGCTCGGGCCGCCCGTCAGCTCCCCGGCTTCGGCGCCGGTGTCGAAACCGGGCTGTCGAGATCAGCCGTGTTCGACACGCTCGTGCGGGTGTCCGATCTCGACTGCGTGGTTGGCTGCCGACGACTGATCGAGCGTGAGGCAGTGTTCGCAGGTGGCTCATCTGGAGGGGTTGCCGCTGCGCTGCAATCGCTCGCACCGTTGATGCCGAGCGGAAGCCGCTGTGCGCTCATCTTCTCGGACGGCGGCCAGGGATACTTGGAGACCGTCTATGACGACGCATGGGTGGCCAGGACGCTCGATTGTGCGCCCGAAGACCTTGTCGGTCTCGTCGAAAATAGTCCCTTCCCCTCGACGACGATCGCGGTATGAGCAGTACCCGTCCCTGCCTGCGGGTCGCAATCGTCGGCTTCGGCCCGAAGGGATTGTTCGCACTGGAGCGTCTCCTGCATCACGCACACCGCCTCTCGCCGCACGCCATGCTCGAGATCGACATCTTCGAGCCTCACCCGGTTCCGGGTGCAGGACCCGTCTACGATCCAGGCCAGCCCGAGTACCTGCGGATGAACGTCCCCGCCGATCACCTGGACATGTGGGACGCCGACAGTCGTGCTGCGCCCACCTCGGAGCAACTCTCGTTCTCCGAGTGGCGACGCGCCACCGAACAGCGATCTGGAGATGATCGCTATCCACCGCGAGGTCAGGTCGGTCGGTACCTCGCCGAAGGATTCACGCGTCTGCGCCGACACGTTCCCACGGGCACGAGCGTGACGCTGTGGCCCGTGGCAGCCTGCGCCGTCCATCGGGTACGGTCGAACTGGGCAATTGTCGGGGAAGACCACACAACCCGTCGATACGACGAAGTGCTCGTGTCGGTCGGTCACGGCATCCGCGACGAACCATGCCCGGCGCGTCCGTGGAACCACGCAGCGCCTCTTATTCCCGCGGTCTTCCCGGTGACTGACCGGCTCTCGCCCGAGCAGGTGGCGCCCGGAGCCACGGTCGCCATTCGCGGCTTCGCACTCACATTCTTGGACGCCGCGATCACGCTCTCAGAAGGCCGGGGTGGCGTTTTCGAAACTGATGGTCACCCGTATCGGCTTCACTACACGCCGTCGAAGCAGGATGTGGGCGTGATGGTGCCGTTCTCCAGGACCGGGTGGCCGATGATGGCCAAACCCGAACTCGAACTGGCTGCCGGGATCCCTGCCCTTGAATCGATTACGAATTCAGGGCAAGAACAGATCCTCACGCTCTCCGAAGGATTCGGTCTGCGGGATGACCTGCTTGCGATCCTCACGTCGACGAGCGCCGCGAGTCTGCTTTCCGCGCGGGGACACCGGCTGAGCGGCGAGCGGTTGCGCCGTGCCACAACAACAGCCGGCCGCTGGCTGGGAACGGCTTGTGATGGCGCGCCGCCGACGGTCATGCGGGGGGTCGCCGCATCGTTGGAGCGCTCCCTTGACGTGAGCACGGGTCTGCACCCTCCTGACCTTCACTGGGCGCTCGGACACACGTGGCGGAGCCTCTATCCGGCGCTTGTCGCCCGTCTCAGCGGGACGGGGCTGGCCGATCGTGATTGGCCTGAGTTTCGCAGTCTGGCCGCGCAGATGGAACGCGTGTCGTTCGGACCCCCAACAATGAACGCCGCGAAGCTCCTCGCACTGATCGCTGCAGGAAGGATTGACCTGTCCCACGTCACCGCGGCGAGGATGTCCACTGTCAACGGCATCACGTCGATCTGGTCGCGGGGCCGCGAACGCGTTGTCGACGCGGTCGTCAACGCCGTCCTGCCGGGGCCCGGCGTGCCTGAGCGCCTCGGTGGTCTTCTGGGGCAGATGGTTGCAGACGGGTACGCGCGGATCGTTTCTCGAGGCCGGGGCCTCGAGGTCGCTCCCGACTCGGGTTGCATCGGTCGCGACGGACGGCGCACCCCGGGTCTTTGCGCGATCGGTCGCCCAACAGAAGATTCGGTGATCGGCAACGACACGCTCAGCCGGACACTGCACCCTCAAGCTGATCTCTGGGGGCACGACGTGGCCCGGCGATCGGCGCCCGGTGTGACAACGGCAGCCGACTTCCGGCCGCGGGGAGCGGCGTGAACGCGACCTCGGATCTCACCGACCTGCCGATCAGCCCGCGCGCTGGGTGCGAAGGCGTTCTCCCGCTGTCGGCGCGCCTTGAGCCCTGGCAGCTCGAACAGTGCCGCCAAGCGCGACTCGTGGGTGAGTTGCTGGAGGCGCACGGATCCCCTCTCAACCTCATCCATCGTGGTCCCATGGCTCGCAATACGGCGGAACTCGAGGACGCGGCCGTTCGCCTGGGTGTTGACCTTGGGATTTATTTCGCCCGTAAGGCCAACAAGGCGCTCGCGTTCGTCGATGAGGCGGCTCGGCTCGGTCTTGGACTCGATCTGGCCAGCGAACAGGAGTTGATACAGGTTCTCAAGCGTGGCGCGCCGGCCCGAGGCCTCATCATGAGCGCAGCCGTGAAACCGGCGTCACTCCTCGAACTCTGCATCGCCTCGGGCACGACGATCGTGCTTGACAACACAGACGAGCTGCGGCAAGTGGTGAAGCTCGCCGAATCCGCGCGCCAAATGGTCTCGGTCGCGCTTCGTCTGGCACCGACGCTCGGCGACCAGCGACCGGGGACCCGTTTCGGCTTCGGATTCGAAGAAGCCCTTGCGACGATCGCCCAGCGGCCATCGAATCTGACGATCGAAGGGGCGCATTTCCATCTCGACGGTTACGAGTCGAGTGAACGCGTCATTGCGATTGCTCAGGCCTTTGAGCTCATCGACGCGCTGCGCCAACGAGGCCATGAGCCGACGTTCATCGACATCGGCGGCGGCATTCCAATCAGCTATCTCGAATCGTCCGAACAGTGGGAGCGGTTTTGGGAGGAGCATCGCCGGGGACTGCTCGGTCAGCGGGCGCCGCTGACCTTCGCGGGCCACGGCCTCGGGCTGATCGCTCACAACGGCGAAATCATCGGGCGTCCCGCTGTGTATCCATACCACCAGAGTCCAACTCGCGGCAGCTGGTTGACCAACGTCTTGACAGGCACGGTGGTGAGTCGAAATCGTAGGAGTTCTGTTGCCGAAGGCCTCCGTGAGCGGGGCCTCCAGCTGCGGTGTGAACCCGGCAGGGCATTGCTCGACGGATGTGGTCTGACCGTGGCACGCGTGACGTACCGGAAACGACGCCGCGATGGCACGTTTCTGATCGGCGTCGAAATGAACCGTACGCAATGCCGCTCGACCTCGGACGACTTTCTCGTCGATCCACTGCTGATCAACCCGGAAGCACCCGGCCAGTTTGCGGGTCGGGGCGCGCCAACGGGTCCGATCGAGGGCTACCTCGTGGGTGCCTACTGCATCGAGCGTGAACTCCTGACCTGGCGCCGGCTCAAATTTCCGAACGGCGTTGGAATCGGCGATATCGTCGTCTTTCCCAACACCGCGGGCTACCTCATGCACATCCTCGAGAGTAGCTCCCATCAGATGCCTCTGGCGCGTAACCTCGTCATCGATTCTGGTCAGCCGGCGTTTCTCGACGCGATCGACATGCCGCCGTAGGCGCCGATGCACGAGGCCGGTCCCGGGCCCGAGCGCGTGAAACGGTCCATCAATGCGGGCGCCCGCCAGGCCGATGGATCTGCGCTCCGATCACCGTGGCGAGCCCGCGGTATGACGGGAACGGGGGAGGTCATTGGATATCGAGTTTTCGCACCGCTGTGACCAAGGTCTCGGAAAAGGTCGGGAACTGCACGATCAGATCGCGGAGCACCTCCAACGGGACGCGGGCTCGGACCGCGAGCGACGCCATCCCCATCCACTCGGCGGCGAGCGGCCCTACCGCGTACGCGCCGACCAGAAGACCGAGGCGTTGGTCGGCCACGACGCCCACGATGCCGACAATGCCTCGCCCGTACGTGTGGGCGCGCTCGAAGTCGGCGAGGGCGACCGTCGCGGTGACCGGCTCGATCCCCGAATCGCGCGCACCGGCGACCGTCAGCCCCACCGCGGCCACCTCCGGATCGCAGAACACCGAGCGCGGCACGGCCGAGTAGTCGGCGCGTGCCGACTGGCCGAGAATATCCGCGCACGCGATCCGCGCTTGGTACGCAGCGAGATGCGTGAACTGGCCAATCCCGGTCACGTCGCCAACGGCCCAGATGCCTTGTCCGGCACGACAGCGCTCGTCTACGACGATGCCTGACGCGGCGGGGGTGATACCAACGCTCTCGAGCCCGAGGTCATCCACGTTGGCCCGCCGGCCGCTCGCAAGCACCACCCGTTCCACGAGACGCTCCTCGCCTCCCTCGACACGGACGCGGGTGAGCATTCCCTCGCTCTGCGTGGCGACTACCTCGGCACCCAGCATGACCTCGATGCGTTCCGCGCGAAAGCTCTGCGCGAGCAGTTCGCCGACCTCGGGCGCTTCGTGAGCAAGCAAACGCTCCTGCGGCTCGACGATCGTCACCCGGGTGCCCAGCCGGGAAAATGCCTGCCCGATCTCCAGGCCCACCGGGCCGCCCCCGACAAGGAGCGCGCTTGACGGCGGCCGGCACGTCTCCATCGCCTCGCGATTGGTCCAGTAGTCGATGCCATCAAGGCCCTCGATCGGTGGAATGACGGGCACGCTGCCACTCGCCACCACGATGCGGGCCGCTTCGCAGGAGTGGTCGTCGACATCGACGTGACCGGGTCCCCGCAGGCGGGCGCGGCCGCGAAGGATGGTGACTCCCCGCTCCGCGTAGCGCGCCGCCTTGCGCGCATCGTCGCGCGCCGAGACGACATCTTCGCGAAAGCGGATCACCTCGTCCACGTCAGTGATTGCGGCGGAGACACCTGGAACTCGACGCGCTCCCGCAACGGCATCGGTGGCGCGAAGGAGCGCTTTCGCCGGCATGCACGCCCAGTACGGGCATTCGCCGCCCACGAGTTCCTGCTCGACCATGGCCACCCTCATGCCTTCATCGGCCAGACGCCCCGCCACCGCGCGTCCCCCCGAGCCCGAGCCGATCACGATCACGTCATAGTTTGTGATGGTCACATCTCCCTCTCTGTCGCGTTGCCACGGTGTCTTACCCGATCGCCGAGTTGGGAGACCACCCCGAGACCGGAAATGACACCGGCAGTCCGCGCGTGACGCTCGTTGCCCGTGGCCCGACGGCGGTCGGCCGCCTCGTGAGCAACAGACAAGCGCTCGGGGATGAGGTCACGCGCCTTGGGTTCCACGGATGATTCGAATGGCGCCGTTACGCCCAACACGCAATCGGGCTTCGCCTGGTGTCGCGATCTGCCTGAGGTCTCCCGAAGCGGCGGAACGGGTGGCCGAGCGACAAGGCGCGCCCGAACCGCCCCTGGGCATGATTCGGACAACTCCAGGCCGTTTGCGACTGAGCGGTCCGGTCACCTGTTGCGCGTGGCTTCGCTACACTGCCTGGCTGCCAGTCACCCCCGAGGAGTTCACGAATGTCGTCAGAGCATGTTCAGCTCAAAGCTGCGGAGCGCACCAAGTTCGGAACCACCGAGACCAAGCGCCTGCGCGCGAGCGGGCTGGTGCCCGGCGTGCTCTACCAGGTCGGAAGGAACTCCTTGTCGTTCTCGATGCCCGCGCGTGATCTCGACAAGGCGCTCCACGGGGAGCACGGCAAGACGGCCGTCTTTGAGATCACCGTCGAGGGGCATCCCACGGTACCTGCGCTGCTCAAGGACTGGGATCTGGCTCCGGTGCGCGGCAACGTGCTTCATGTCGACTTCCAACAGGTCGACCTGAAGCAGGCGATCGAGGCGAACGTGCCCCTCGTGCTGATCGGGATCGCGGCCGGTGTGCGCGACGGCGGCGTCCTTGGACAGCCGGTGCACGAAATCACGGTCCGTTGCCTGCCTGACGCGCTGCCCGACAGCATCGAGGTTGACGTCGCGGCGCTCGAAGGCGGGGCCGTGTTGCACCTGAGCGATGTCGCCGTTCCCGCGGGCGTCGAGCTGTTGGGCGATCCTGAGATCGTCGTCGCATCGATCACCGCGGCGTCGCGCGCGGAGGTCGAGGGCGAGGGCGAAGAGGATGGCGAGGCTGGGGCCGAGCCCGAGATCGTCGGCGGCCGCCCCGGCGACGCCGATTCGGAGTAGCTGACGGCCGAGGAGGACCTGCCCGTTCGGCTGGTCGTCGGCCTCGGCAACCCCGAGCCGCGCTACGCGCGCACGCGCCACAATGCCGGTCAGGTCGTCGTCGAACGCCTGGCGGAGCGCATGGGCGCCGGACGCTGGAAATCGCGCTACGCAGGCCGCTACGCCGAGGTCTCCGGGCCGTCCGGGCCGCTGGCGTTGCTGATTCCCACGACGTACATGAACCTGTCCGGAGATGCCGTGGGTCCCGCGACGGGGAGCCTCAAGGCCGCCCGCCGGCAGGTGCTCATCGTGCACGACGATCTCGATCTGCCGTTCGGCACCGTACGCGGAAAGGTCGGAGGCGGCAGTGGTGGACACAACGGCCTGCGGTCGATCACCTTGGGACTCGGGGGCGATGACTACCTCCGCGTGCGGATCGGCATCGGACGGCCTCCACCCCAGTTTCGTGGCGATCAGGCGGACTGGGTGCTGATGGCGTTCATGGAGCCGAAAACGGCGGTTGACGAGGCGTTGAACGCGGCGTTGGCCATGACCGAGGGTGCGATCGCCGACGGCATGGAGGCCGCCATCGCCAGGTTCCATGCGGCCGAGCCGGGCTCACGGGCCCGGGCGCGCAAACTCCGTGGGGATGACGGCGAACCGGCGGAGCCCACCGTGCCCGACGCGTCCGCTGACCCGACCCTGCCATGAGCGCCACCCTCGATCCGCTCGTCCTGCCGGCTGATGCCCTCGCGGCGGCGCAGGCGTCACTTGCGGCCCGCGGTCGTGCCGGTCAGCTCGCGATCGGTCGACCGGCGTGGCCGTATGTGCTCGCCGCGCTGCAGCGGTCGGGCAGCACACCGATCGTGGCGGTGGCGCCCGGTGACGAAGAAGCACGAGATCTCGCCGCCGAACTGACGGCCCTGCTGGGGGGAGCGTCGGTCGCGTTGTGGCCGTCGCGCGGGGTTCCGGTGGGTGGTGCGGTCGGTCCGGCCCCGCACCTGGTCGGACTCCGCGCCCGTGCGGTCGGCAGGCTGGGCACACCGGGAACGCTCGTCGTCGCAAGCGTGGCCGCGCTCGTCGAACGGGTGCCCGAGTCCCCGGTTGCGCCGCTTGAGCTTCGTCGCGGCGGCAGCATCGACGGGGACATCGTGGAGCGGTTGGCCGCGTTGGGGTACGAGCGCGTCGTCCAGGTCGAAGAGCGTGGCGAGATTGCCGTGCGCGGCGGCATCGTCGACGTGTTTCCGACGACCGCCGATCAGCCGGTGCGCATCGACCTGTTCGGCGACGACATCGACGAGATCCGCGCGTTCTCGCCGTTCACACAGGTCACGGTCCGCCAGGTCGAGCAGGTCACCATCTGGCCCGCTGGCGAACCGGAGGACGCCGCGCTGATCGACACGACGCGGGAGCTGCGCCGGGCCGCGGTGGTGCGGTTGGCGCCGGCCCAGCACGCCGGGGCGCTCAGCCAGGCACTCGAGCTGATCGAGGACGAAGCTGCGGTCGGGGCCGTCGCCGACCCCGAGTCGACGCTGGCGGCACTGGCCGAGCTCGCGCTCCTCGACATCGCCCCGGCCACTGGCGGAGCATCAGGTGTCGCCGACGTTCGTGAGGCGCGGTTTGCGGCGCGCGGCCACGCGGAGGCGACCAACGAGATCGCCCGCCTGGCAGCCGGCGGCCTGCGGGTGCTGGTGTGTTTTTCGCGGCGCGGCGACCTGGAGCGCGCGGCGGTGCAGCTCGAGCGTGCGAAACCGGTCACGATCGATCTGACCACCGACGCACCGCGCCCGGGGGTCGTCTCATTCGGTGTGTTGCCCGTGCGGCGCGGATTCATCTCGGCCGACTTGGGCGTCGCGATCATCCCCGAAAGCGAGCTGCTGCGACGGCGCCGGGCGACGGGCCGTCCGACGATGGGTCGCCGGCTGCGTTCCTTTCTGGAGCTGCGGGTCGGGGATCATGTTGTGCACGAGGACCACGGCATCGGACGGCTCGTCGCATTCGAGACTCAGACCGTCGCCAACGTCACGCGCGACTATCTGGCGCTCGCATTCGCCGGCGAGGACCGGGTGTGGGTGCCCCAGGACCAGCTGGACAAGGTCACGCGCTACATCGGTTCGGACGGTTCGGCGCCGCCGCTCTCGCGACTGGGCGGCAAGGCGTGGGAGCGTCTCAAGGCACGCGTTCGCGCGGCGGTCCACGAGATGGCCGGGCAGCTCTTTGCGCTCTACGAGAGCCGGGGACGTGTCGACGGGTTCGCGTTTCCTGCCAACGACACCGCCGTCAGCGAGTTCGAGCATCGCTTTGCCTATCGCGAGACGCCCGACCAGGAGCGTGCGATCGACGAGGTCATGGAGGATATGGAGCGACCGCGGCCGATGGACCGCCTCATCTGCGGCGATGTCGGATTCGGCAAGACCGAGGTCGCGATGCGTGCCGCCTACAAGGCCGCGATCGGTGGCAAGCAGGTCATGGTGCTGGTGCCGACGACGCTCTTGGCCCAACAGCATCTCGGGACGTTCCGTGAACGTTTCGCCGAAACGCCCGTCGAAATCGACTTGGTCAGCCGCCTTCGATCTCCCACCGAAGCCAAGGCGACGCTCGCCAAATTTCGTGAGGGCACGCTCGACATCCTGATCGGCACACACCGCCTGCTCGCGATGGACGTGCAGCCCAAGGACCTGGGGCTGGTCGTCCTGGACGAAGAGCAGCGCTTCGGCGTCGCCCAGAAGGAGGCGATGCGGCAGCTGCGTCTGCGGGTCGACGTGCTGTCACTGTCGGCCACGCCGATTCCCCGCACCCTGCAGATGTCGCTGTCGGGGATGCGGGACATCAGCGTCATCGAGACGCCCCCGGCGGGCAGGCGCGCGATTGCGACGCACGTGGGCGAATACGACGAGGCCCTGGTCCGCGAGGCATTGGAGCGCGAGCGCGCCCGCGGCGGCCAGAGCTTCTGGTTGCACAATCGCGTCGAGTCGATCCATGACGCCGCCGAGGCCGTGCGGGGGCTCGTGCCGGAGCAACGGGTGGTGGTCGCGCACGGTCAGATGCCCGAGCATGAGCTCGAAGAGGTGATGATGACGTTCCTGCGCGGCGAGGCCGACGTCTTGGTGTCGACCACGATCATCGAAGCCGGCCTGGACGTTCCCAACGCCAACACGCTGGTCGTGGAACGCGCCGATCAACTCGGTCTGTCGCAGCTCTACCAGTTGCGCGGGCGGGTAGGACGGTCGCCCGTCGCGGCCCACGCGTACCTGATGTATCCGAGTGACACCGACCTGACCCGTGACGCCGCCGCACGGCTGCGGGCGGTCGCCGACTACACCGAGCTGGGCAGCGGCCTTCGCATCGCGATGCGCGACCTTGAGATCCGCGGAGCGGGCAACCTGCTGGGCGACGAGCAGAGCGGGCACGTCGCGGCGATCGGGTTCGAGCTGTACCTGCAGATGCTCCAGGACGCGATCACCGCGCGGCGCGGCGAGATCGCCCCGGAGCACGACGCGCGCGTCGAGATCCCGATCTCGGCGTACATTCCGAGCGAATACGTGGGCTTCGAAGCGGCGAAAATCGATCTGCACCGCCGGATCGCAATGGCCGACGAAGAGGCGCTGACGCGACTGTCGGACGAGCTCGCCGATCGCTTCGGTCCGCTGCCGCCACCGGTCGAAGCGCTCGTGGCGGTGCAGCGGCTCAAGCTCAAGCTGCTTCGCGTCGGTGGCTCGCGATTGGCAGTGCGGGCAGGGCGTGTCGTCCTGTCACCCGTCGCCCTGACGAGCGCGGCGCTCAAGGCCTTGCGGGGCTTCGAGTCGCGAGCCGTTTACTCCTCGGCTGACCACACGGTTTCGGTACCGGCGCCATCGGCGCCCCACGAACGGCTCGAGGCCGCCGAGCGCGTGATTGACGCGTTGCTCGAAGCGGTCGCGGTGGCGGCATGAGTGCTGAGCGCGCGGTGCAGCCCGTGCTACGATCGCCCGCCGTGAGCACCAGGCCGACCACGAAAATCATCGCGCTCCTCGGCGCTTTGGCCGCAACCGTCACGCTGGCGGCGTGCGGTGGCGGTGGCGCCGGCGGCGACAAGAGCCTCGGTCCCGACGGCGCTGCCGCGATCCAGGTCGGTGCCGAGACGATCACCAACGTCGAGATCGAGCGTCGCGCCAAGTTCCTTTCGACCAACCCCACGTCCAGCCAGGCGGTCACGGCACCGGCCAAGGACAGCAAGGAATTCAAGGAGTTTCGCGTTCAGGCGGCCGAACAGCTGCGGGACGAACGCGTCTTCGGCATCCTCGCGACCCAGTGTGGCAAGGACTGTGCGGTCACCGAGAAGGAGATCGACAAACAGCTCAAGGACATTCGCGACCAGCAGTTCCAGGGATCTCAGGACGAGTTCACAAAGGCACTCGCGACGCGGGGAATCACCATGGCCGACCTCCGCAAGAGCCTCAAGGCGAGTCAGCAGGAACAGCGCTTGACCGCGCGGGTGCAGGACAAGGTCGTCTACACCGACGTCGAGGGCCTGGCGTATTACGAGAAGAACATCGCGCAGTACAAGCTCATCGCCGAGAAGCGCATCTCGCACATCCTGGTGAACACCAAGGCCGAAGCGGTGGCCATCCGGGCAGAGGCGACCCCTGAGAACTTCGCTGCGCTTGCGCGAAGCAAGTCGATCGATCCTTCTGCGAAGACGCCCGGCGGTGAGGATTTGGGCTCGGTCAGCGCGGGGGGGTTGCTGCCGGAACTGGCCGCCGCGGCGCAGCAACTCAAGCCTGACCAGATCTCGGCGCCGATCCAGAGTCAGTTCGGCTGGCACATCCTGCTGATGCGCCAGGTCAAGGCGCGCACCAAGACCTACGCCGAGGTCAAGCGCGAGATCCAAGACCAGGAACTCCAGGTCAAGCAGGCCGCCGCCGTGCAGACGTGGCGCGACACGGTCGTCAAGAAGCAGCAGGACAAGGCCAAGTACCTCAACGCGAAGATCGCCCCGGCGAAGCCCGCGACGGCGACGTCGAGCACGACATCGAGCACCAGCACGAGGTCGGCGACGACAGGCACAACGACCGCCGCGACAACGACCGGTGCGGCGACGACCACGGCTGCGACAGCTCCCGCGACGGTGACGACGGGCGCGACCACCGGCCCCGCCACCCCCTGATGCCCGTCACGATCGTTGGGCTCGGGCCTGGCGATCCCGACGGGGTGCCCGTCTCCGCAATCGCTGTGATCGCGCGGCACGAGCGTGTGTACACCCTTGCGCTCGATCCCGTCCTCGCGCAGGCGATCGACCGCACGCCCCACCAGGTCGAGGATCTGCGTGATGTCCCTGATGGCGCCATCGTCGTCGCTGACGACGTGGCGGCGCACCGCTTGGCCGTGCAGACGCCGGATGCGCTGACGATCCCCGCCCGCGCGACGCTGCGCGATCGGGCGATCGGGGCGGCCGTCGCCCGGCTGGCCCAGGTGGGCGCGCACTTGCGCCGCGAATGCCCGTGGGACCGAGAACAGACGGCGGCGACGATCGTGCCGCACACCGTGGAAGAGGCCTTCGAAGTCGCCGAGGCCGTTGCGACCGGCGATGTCGCCCGCCAAGCCGACGAGATCGGCGACCTGTTGTTTCAGTCGGTGTTCCTGGCGCAGCTGCTCGAGGAGACCGGCGATGCGGATCTGGGCGCCATCGCCGCCGACCATGCGCGCAAGCTGATCTCCCGCCACCCGCACGTGTACGGCCAGGAGGTCGCCGAGACTGCGGGCGGGGTTCGTGACCTGTGGGAGCGCCACAAGCGTGAGGGACGCGGCGGAGGAATCTTCCACGAGCTGCCGGTGGGCCTGCCGGCGTTGGCCTACGCGACCAAGGCGCAGCGCCGGGCCGCGTCGGTGGGCTTCGAGTTCGCCGCCGCCGCCGAGGCGATGACGAAACTGGACGAGGAGGTCGCGGAGCTCGCCGCCGATCCCGGTGTGGATGAACTCGGCGACGTCTTGTTCGCCTGCGTCGCGGTAGCCCGAGCGCTCCAGGTCGACCCGGAGATCGCGGTGCGCGCAGCCGCGCAGCGCTTCCGCAGCCGGGTGGAGGGCGCCGCCGCGTTGGCCGCCGAGGCGGGGGTCAGCTTCGACGTCCTGCCGCCGCACGAACAGCTCGCGTGGTACGAGCAGGCAAAAAACTGACGGGGGACGAGCGTGACACGGGTGCGGCGCGGGCGGGTCGTCCTGAGCGTGCCCTCGCTGTCGGACCGAGGGCCTCCATGGCCCCCCGCCCCGGTGAGGGTCCGCGCAGAAACAACTGCTGTACCGGATGGCGAGCGAAAACCGAGGCAGGCGGTGTCGCCGAGCCTCGCTGCTACCGGTGGTAACGGCGATCTCGGCGACGCCGCATGGCGACGGTTTGCAGCCGCCAAACGGTGCAGTAGTTTCTGCGTGGTCCCTTAGTATCCGCCCCCAACTACTTGCCCCGGAGGCCGCATGTCGAAAATCGCCCGTGTCCACGCCCGTCAGATCCTCGACTCGCGGGGCCAGCCGACCGTCGAGGTCGAGGTCGAGCTCGAGTCGGGCACCGTGGGTCGCGCGGCGGTCCCGTCCGGTGCGAGCACCGGCGCGCACGAGGCACTCGAGCTGCGTGACGGCGACACCAGCGCGTATGCCGGCAAGGGCGTACTGAAAGCCGTCGCGAACGTCGAGCACGAGATCGCCAGGGTGCTGGTCGGACGAGATGCGACCGATCAGTCGACCATCGATCGCGTGATGATCGAGCTCGACAGCACGCCCACCAAGTCGCGTATCGGCGCCAACGCGATGCTCGGGTGTTCGCTCGCCGTGGCCGTGGCCGCCGCCAATGACGCCAAGCTGCCGCTCTACCGGTACATCGGAGGTGCCCGGGCCCATCGCCTGCCGGTGCCGTTCATGAACATCCTCAACGGGGGTGCGCACGCCGACAACAACATGGACCTGCAGGAGTTCATGGTCGTCCCGGTCGGGGCGAGGACGTTCGCCGAAGCGTTGCGGGCCGGCGCCGAGGTCTACCACGAGCTCAAAGGCGTGCTGCGGGCGCGCAACCTGGCGACCGGTGTCGGTGACGAGGGCGGGTTCGCACCGAACCTCGGGAGCAACCGCGAAGCGCTCGACATCATCGTCGAGGCCATCGTGGCCGCGGGGTATGAACCGGGCACAGACGTCGCGCTGGCGCTTGACGTCGCGGCGACCGAGTTCTTCCGCGACGGGGCCTACCACTTGGAGGGCGAGGGTCGGAGCCTGACCCCCGACCAGATGGTCGACTACCTGGCCGAACTCGCCGGCGCGTACCCGATCGTCTCGATCGAGGACGGCATGTCCGAGGACGACTGGGATGGGTGGAAGGCCCTCACCGACCGGCTCGGGGGGCAGGTGCAGCTGGTCGGTGACGACCTGTTCGTGACCAACCCGACGCGGCTGCGCGAAGGCATCGCCCGTGGTGTCGCCAACGCGATTCTGATCAAGCTCAACCAGATCGGCACGCTGACGGAGACGCTCGCCGCCATCGATGTCGCCGCAGGCGCCGGCTATGCCGCCATGATCTCGCACCGCTCGGGCGAGACCGAGGACACGACGATCGCCGATCTTGCGGTGGCGACCGGTGCCGGACAGATCAAGACCGGCGCGCCGGCGCGCAGCGAACGGGTTGCCAAGTACAACCAGCTCATCCGCATCGAAGAGCGCCTCGGCCCCGCGGCCGCCTACCCCGGGCGGGCGGCGTTCGCACGCTGATGCAACACCGAAGGGCAGGAACCGGGGGTCCCATGGCGTACGCCGTTTCGAAGGCGAACCGCCCTGGTTCGTCGCATCCGGAGAAGACCCGTCACCAACTCGCTCACACCCAAGCGCCTGTTCATCATCGGGATCATCGTTGCGCTGGCGGTGTCCTACCTCGGATCGGCGCGGGGCTACCTGGCGCAACGCCACGAACTGGGCCGGCAGCAGGTGGCGCTCGGCTCGCTGCGCGAGCAGCGCGACATGATTCACGCGCGCCTCAAGTCCTTGGACAACCCGGCCGTCATCGAGGCGCGAGCACGGGAACTCGGCTACACCAAGCCCGACGAAATCCCGCTGCGGGTCACCGGGCTTGAGCTCGCCCCGCCCGCTCCGGTCGTCCGCCGTGACCACGGTGGATTCTGGGACTTCCTCCCCAACATCTTCTGATGTCGCGACGGTGACCCGGCTGCTGGGCCGTGCGCCGTTCACGCGGTTTGCGGTCGCGGTGCGCTGCCCGTTCGGCCGGCCGGCCGTCCTCGAGAACGGCCCACGCGATATGGAGGGCCGGCCGTTCCCCACGCGCTACTGGTTGGCGTGCCGCGCCCTCGGCGGGGACGTCAGCAGGCTTGAGGCCGCCGGTGGCGTGCGGGCGCTCGAGGCCGACGAGGAGATGCGCGAGTCCCTCCGTGGCGCACACACCGCGCACGCAGCGGGCCACGAGGGCCATCGCATCGGAGGGGTCGGTGAGGAGGGCAGGGTCAAGTGCCTGCACGCCCAGCTGGCGTTTGCGCTTGCGACCGGCGGCAATCCGGTCGGCGATTGGATTGTCGAGCACGCATCCCTCAGCTGGCCCGACGTCTGCTGCGTCGATCAGGGCGTCGGGGTTTCGGCGTGAGCCTCGATGCCGCGACCGCCGCCGCGGTCTTTGAATGGCAGGACGGGGCGCGCCGACTCGGGGAGACCGCAGGCGCCGCCCGGGTCGCCTGCCTTGCGGTGGTCGGCGCGATCCACGCCGAGCTCAACAAACGGCTGGGCAAGACGTTCACCGTGGCAGAACTCGCTGCCGCACATCGTGACGCGGCGACGTGGTTTCTGCCCGTGGCGACGGCGGTGGCCCCGCGGCACCCCGAAGCCCACGATGCGGCGATCGCCCTCGACGGGGCGTTCGCCACGTACATGCGCCGTGCCATCGATGCGGGGTTGTGGTGAGCGAGCCGAGCGGCGTCGGGCGCCCCCGGCACACAAAGCGGCGTGTCACGCTGGGGTTGGCGGTGCTCCTGGCCCTCGCGGCCCTGTTGCTCGGCGTGGTGGCGGGGTACGTGGCTCGGGGTGGGCCGCCTGCGGGCGTGCTCGTCACGACCCAGCAGGACATCCCCGTGGTCACCGTGACGACCGAGAGCCCCACAACGTAGTTCCCGCTTTCGCAAGTACAACCACGTCTCCCGGCTGCAAACGTCGTCAGGCGGTGTCCTCGGTCTCGCCGGTATGGGTACCGAGAGCGGCAAGACACTGCGTCCTTGCCTGACTCGGTTTTCGCGCGGGAGACGTTGCCGTACTTACGAAAGCGAGCACTTCGGCGGCTACGGAGCTTCGGTCAAAAGTACGCGTACCGTCGTCAGCCCGCCGAGCGCGTCCGCGGCGGCACCCGTCTGCGACGGGCTCAGCAGGTAGGGCGACCAGGCCTCGGACCTGGGGCCGGTGCCAAGGGCGGCGATGGCGTCGAGCACGTCGGCGCTGCGCCCGGCCGGCAGTGTGATCGACACAACCGAGCTGGGCGGTTGCGCGCGTTGATCGGCCAGCTCCACCGTGCCGCCGGCAGCCGTCACGAGCCCGCGGATGTCGACGATGCGCGTGGCGAGCGTGGCGGGAGCGATTCGTAGTGTGATCGGCGTCGCCGGCACGCCGGCATCAGTCGCGGCCCCTTCCACCGAGGGAGGCACGGCGGACAGGGAGGGTGTGGTGCTGGTCGTGGGAGCGGTCTTCCCCAGTGTCTGGGCACGTGAGGTGGCATGGTTCTCGGCGACCGTACTCGGGTCACCCGATGAGTGACCGATCATGCCGACTGCGATCACCACTGCGACCGCGGCTGAGAGCGCCGGCGCGGCGATGAGCATCCGACCCCGCCATCCGGAGTCGCGCAGGCGTCGCAGGCGCCCCGGCTGTCGCTCTGGCAACGCGCGTACCCGGGCCCGAAGTTCGGTGCCCGCGCCCGGAGCGGCCTCGCGCAGCGCACCAGCCAGCGCCAGCATGTCCCGCGCCTCGTCGTCGGTGGGGGGTTCGCGTCCATCCAGGATGGCGTCCAGGCGTGCGGGTGTCATCTCGTCGTGGCTCATGGAGTCAACGCGTTTCGGAGCTTGGTCATTGCCCGGTGCAATTGAGTGGAGCACGCCGATGGCGTGATGCCCAGGACTGCAGCCGCCTCGCTGCCGTCCAGATCGAGCAGTACCCGCAGGGCGACGACTTCGCGCTCTGCCTGCGTCAACGTAGCGAGTGCCGCCGCCATCTGTGGTGGCAGATCGCCGTGGTCGTCCGGTGCGCGTGACATGTCGACACGAGCGGCGGCGACACGTCGCTCCCGCCCGCGACGGCGGGCATCGCTGCGAAAGTGATCGAGCGCGATCCGTCGGGCGATCGTGATCAGCCAGGGCAGGACCGGCCCTCGCGCCGGGTCGTATCGACTCCAGACCCGCAGCGCCCGCTCGAAGGTCTCGGACGCCAGGTCTTCGGCCAGGTGGGGGTTGCCGGTCAGCTGGCGCAGGTAGCGGTAGACGGCGTCAAGGTGCGCCTCGGCGGCCTGCGCAAAGGTCGGGCGGCTCGAGCTGATCGTGTGGGTTCTCAACGCGAGCGCGGCGACGGTCATACCCTCCTTACGGCGCGGACCGCGCAATCGTCACGCAGCGCGCGATCCGGTGCCGGCGAGGATATCCGACCGGTCAGCCGGCCTTGGTGGGTCCCTGTGCAGGTGCGGCGGCCGTCCACTGCGCCGCCAGGTGCGGATCGGTGGTCTCGCCCCGGTCGATCAACGCGTGGATGGCGGGCAGCGCCTCGCGTCGCAGGAAGACATGGCGCTGTCCGACGCTGGGCTTCTCGCCAAGGAGCCCGGCGCGGATGAGCGCCTCGCCGATCTGCAACGCGTCGGCGCGGTCCTCTTGAGGGGCCCCGCGGGCGAGGTGATCGAACTCGGTGTGGTACTGCGATCCGATCTTGCGCTTGTGCAACAACCGCCGCAGCACGCGCCGGGCATGGCGGCGACGGGGACAGGCGTCGTCCTCGATCGCAAAGCTGGGCTCGGCGGCGCGCTCGGCAGGGCCGTTGAAACCACGGTGTCGCAGCAGATCGATGACGTCGGCGGGGTACGCCGCCTCTTCAAGTGCCCACCCCTGTTCCAGCAGGGCGAGTGCGATGGGCACGGGATGCACGCGGGTTGCCCGCCCGATCGCGACGAGTCCACCTCCGGTCGTCGGCGTCGCGAGCGGTGCAAACTCGAGCGGGGGGCCATCGATCGGTGTGCCGTCCAGCGACGCCACGGCACAGCGCGCCGGCGCGGGATGTGCTTCGGCGAGCGCGACCGCGGCGAGGAGTGGCTCGAGCCCCGGCAACAGGAGCGCCGTGAAGCCGTTCCAGTCCACCAGGCCGATCGTGGCGGGGCTTGCGCCGGCGTGTCCTGCGGCACGCAGGCAGCGCGTCAGCACGGTCATGGTGCCACGCGGGGAGAACTGCTCCGTGCTGGAGGTCAGCACGGGGAGCACCCACGCAGGCTCGCCATTCGGGCCGGTCCCCGTCCAGATCCAGGCGGTGTAGGCCCGCGTGAACGTCGAGCTGGCCGATACCGTCAATGCCTGGGAGACGGCCTCCTCGACATTGCCCCGCTGCCACGCGACAAGGCGGGCCGCGACCGTCGCGGGATCCCGGTGCAGGTCTGCGATTGAGGGGGTGGCGGTCGTCACAACTCAACCGTAGCGCGGTGCTCAAGTTTCGTTCGAACGGCACCGATGAGAACCCTGACAGCGCAGACGCCGTGCGGCTGCGCCGTGAGTCGAATCGTGAGGATCTGAATTGCTCAGAGTCGTGCCGGATGTCGAAGTCTCAGCAGGGGTCGTGCACTCACCGGTGCTCGGTCGCCTGGATGTCGACCCCGGACGCATCATCCAGTTCTTGGAGCCGATCGCCGGCTTTCCGACCTGCCTGCGCTACGCATTGCTTCCGTACATGCAGGCGAGCGGTCGCGAGGATGCGGCGATCCGCTGGGTGCAGGCGATGGACCCACCGTTCCATACGTTCATCGTGGCGGACCCGTGGAGCGTCGCGCCGGACTACGCACCCGAGATCGCGGACTCCGATGCCGAGCAGCTCGACGCGTTGTCGTTCGCGCAGACCGCGTTGTACGGGATCATGACCGTGTCACAGCAGCACGGTGAGCTCACGATCAACCTTCGCGCCCCGCTCGTGGTCAACGCCCAGATCCGGCTCGCGAAGCAGGTGGTGCTCCTCAACGGGGAGTACACCACCAGCCATCGCATCTGCGAACTCCCGTAGCCCCCACCGCATCGCGCGGCGCGGGCAGACTGCGGATCAGCCTTCGGGCTCGTCCTCGTCGTCGTCGCCTTCGTCGACCTCTTCGAGCGAGATCTCTTCGATCTCGTCGTCACCGGCGACCACCAGCACGTCTGCGGCGCCGTCGACTTCAACTGCGTCGTCTGCCACGACCGGATCGTCATCTGCATCGTCATCGATCTCGGTGACCTCGGCCACCTCGGCCGATGCGCCGTCGATCGCCTGCGCCAGCGCAGGCGTCAAGGTGTCGGTCTCATCATCGAGGTCGACCTCGTCATCGTCGCCATCGAGCCCCTCCAGGAGCAGCGGATCGGTCTCGAGCAATGCCGTGGCGGGGATCTCGACCTCCTCGACCTGTCCGTCCGGATCCCAGTGGACGATGACCTCGCCATCGAGGATCTCGGCCTCGGACAGCGCCACCGGATCGCGCGTGAGCGTCGCGCCCGCCATGGGCGGCGGTGCGGCCTCGGCCCGCAGTTCTGCCGGGTCGGCGGTCATCCAGAGAGTGATCTGCCGCGCGCGCTTCGCAACCGCGTGGACCAGCGCGTAGCGCGAGCCGTTGACGTGCTCGAGAGCGTGGTCCAGCCGACGACCATGAAGCATGTAGAATCCTCCGATAGCGGGTACGAGCAGGAAATCAGCAGCTCATAGTACAATCTATTTGGCGATCCATCCGGCGGTGATCAGGGGAGAGCCCCAGCAAGGAGGCGTAGAGCATGCTCGTCCTCACCAGAAAGGCGAATCAGAGCATCATGATCGGTGACAACATCGAGGTTTCGGTGCTGTCGGTCATGGGCGAGAAGGTGCGTCTGGGAATCCAGGCGCCCAGAGACGTCGCCGTGTTTCGCAAAGAGGTGTTTCTCGAGATCCAGTCGCAGAACGTCGAGGCTGCGGAGTCCAGCAAAGACGCGCTCGACAAGCCCCTCTGGGCCATGAAAGACGCCGAGAACGGCTGACCAATCAGGTCCGGCGTCACCCGTGCGGTGCCGCCGGCCGGTTTTCTCGACCGGTCGATCTCCGCGGGCGCAGGACACTGATATGGAGGTGTGTTTGTCAAGGGGCATGCCGAGATGGCCCGCGTGGGCGGGCCGTTTGGGTGGGCAGAGCACGTCGGGGCTTCGCGTCGACGGTCGCGGTCAGACTGATATCCGCGGGTTGGTTACCG
>JANMKR010000011.1:0-1685 GCA_031372145.1 Actinomycetota bacterium
CGACGATCAAGGCGATGATCCACGCCGCGACGCCCAGTGCACGTGGCACGCCTCGGCGCAAACGAACGATGACCGGCATCGCGAGCGACGCCAGCGCCAACACACCGGCTGCGATCACCACGGCGGGCCGGTTCTGGAGGGGCTCGGCGACCCGGCGCACGACCTCGAAGGGCGAGATCACGCCGTCGATGTCCGCCCACGCGCCCGTCAGCCGCCCGCCGTCGACGGCGGGGTCGGCGCCCGCGAGCGCCTGCCAGACCAGCGTTCCGCCGAGGCCGGTCAGGGCGGCCCAGATCCGCCACCGCCAGCCGCGCACGGCTCCGGCCATCGCCGCGTACACGGGCGCCACGCCGATTGCGGCGAGCACCGGCGCGGCCGCGGGCAACACCACCAGCCGGCCGTTGCCGCGCAAGGGTGCCAGCGCCACCAGACCGAGCGCGCCGACCAGCATCGCGAGGCCCGGTGAGTGCATGCCCAGCGCGACGGTTCCGCCGATCAGACCGATCAGCGCCGCGGCCCACGGGCGCAACGCGAACGCGATCGCCGCCACGACGGCGCCGGCCCCGATGGTCCCGGGATGCAGGCTCGTCCCGTGGTGCAGCAGCAATCCCACCAAGGTCGCGCCACCGGCGGCGTTCGCCCAGGTGGCCAGCTTGCCGGCGAACCGATGGGGTGGGGCGCCCACCCCGTTGAGCGACCGCGTCTGCGCGCGCAGGGTGCGCGCCAACCATTCGGGCTCCGGCCGGGTGCGCGGATCGGATGCAAGACCCGAATCGATTGCACGGCACAGCGGCGTCGGCAAGTCCGGTCGAGCCAGCGCGAGCGATGGGATGTGTCCGCCGGCCGCGCGCCGCAGCGTCTCACCCGGGCTGGGGCCGACCAGCGGGTTGTGCCCCGCCAGCCCCTCGTAGAGCACGAGGCACGCGGAGTAGACGTCTGCGGCCGGGCCGGTTTGGTCACCACGTGCCTGCTCGGGCGCCATGTACGAGACGGTTCCCACCAGGCCACCGGTCGTGGTCAGACCGGCTTCGCCGGCGATGCGGGCGATGCCGAAGTCGGTCAGACGTCCCCGGCCCGAGCGGTCGACCAGGATGTTGGCCGGCTTGACATCGCGGTGGGTGACACCGCGCTCGTGCGCATGGGCCAGTCCGTCGAGCACATCCGCGACGACGTCGATCAGCGCAGCGGGGTGTGATGCGGACCACCCCTCACGGCTGCGCTCGGCGAGCGACGCGCCCTCGACCAGTTCGCTGACGAGATAACACGCCGAATCGTCCTCACCGAAGTCCAGCAGCCGGACGATCCCGGGATGCGAGAGGCGGCATGCAGCCCGTACCTCCGCCCCGGCCCGCCGTGCCATCTCGACGTCGATGGGGATCTCCTTGACCGCGACGTCGTGCCCGGTCTGCACGTCGAGCGCGCGGTGCACCTGCGACGCACCTCCACGGCCGAGTACTGCGCCGATGCGGTACCGGCCCAACACCAACCGCTGATTGTCGTCGCGCACAGTCATGAAAGGATTCCTTCGCCGGCCCCGTGCTACCATCCTGCGACCCTGGATTCAGGCAGGAAGCCACGGGCGAGTGGTGAAATTGGTAGACACGCTAGGTTCAGGGTCTAGTGCTCGAAAGAGCTTGGGGGTTCGAGTCCCCCCTCGCCCACTCTGACATCCCGTGATGAACGAG
>JANMKR010000015.1:0-12759 GCA_031372145.1 Actinomycetota bacterium
GGGCCGGACAGCGTCGACATCGCGCAGCTACACGGTGCGGCCCGGTGACACGCTCAGCGCCGTCGCGCTGCGTTTCGGCGTCAGCATCAGCTCGATCGTGCGCCAGAACGGACTCGGCAGCGCGCATGTGGTCATCGCCGGAGCGCGAATTCGCGTCGGCAACGGTGGTGAAACGCGACAGGCGACCGTGAGGGTCGGTGCGAGCAGCGGATACACGGTGCAGCGCGGCGACACGCTCAGTTCGATCGCAGCACGATTTGGCACGAACGCCCAGGCGTTGGCACGTGCGAACGGCATCGGCAATCCCAACGTGGTGATCGTCGGGACACGTCTGCGCGTGACGGGCGCGGGTCGGGGCGCGACGACGGCGACATCGGCCGCGACGATCGGTGGCAGCTACACCGTTCGATCGGGAGACAACCTCGGATCGATTGCAGCACGTTTCGGCACCAGCGCACAGGCCGTCGCGCAGGCGAACGGGATCACCAACCCCAACCTCGTCGTCGTGGGGAAGCGACTGCGGGTGCCGGGTGGCGCAAGCACCCCTTCGAGCGGTCCTTTGACGCCGGTCACCGCTGCGGGAAGTGGCTGGGGCAACCACCCGTCCAAGTCCACGGTCGCGTCGCTCCTGGCGACCTCCGCCGCACGCCGCGGTGTTGACATCGCGATTGTGCGTGCCGTCGCGTGGCAAGAGAGTGGTTGGTGGCAGGGTGCGCGTTCGAGCACCGGCGCCGTCGGTGTCATGCAGTTGATGCCCGGAACCGCATCCTGGATCGGTCCGGCCCTGTTGGGACGGACGGTCAATCCGTACGACGCCTCGGACAACATCGAGGCCGGTGTCGCCTATCTGGGCTACCTTCAGCGCCAGACCGGTTCGCGCCGGCTTGCGATCGCGTCCTACTACCAGGGCCTTGGATCGGTGTCGACCCGCGGCCTGCTCGGCGAGACCGAGGCCTACGTCGCGTCCGTCGCCTCGTTCATCGGCAGGGTGTAGACGGGACGGTTTGCCGTCACGAACGGTGACGTCGCCGCCTCGCGCAGGACGGTGTCGTCACGGGCCCGCTCGAATGTACGGAGCCAGCCGAGCATCCAGAGGTCACCTGCGCCGATGCCCGCAGGCACCCCGGCGATGACCGCGGCGCTCTCCGGCGCAATCGCAATCAGGACGCCGAGCACGACGACGACCGGCGCCAACCCGACCAGGACCCTGCGCCGCGTCAACGTGAAAGGCTCGAGCACGGCCCCCGCCGGTGGGTGCGTGGCCCGCGCGGCATCACGCCGAATCCGCCCGTTCGGTCCGAACCGGCCGCTGACCAGCGCGAGCACGATGGCGACGATGGCGAACAACAGGCCGGCTCGCCCGGGGTGATCGGCGCGGAACGCCGCGACGAGCAGCGCGGCGTCGCCGATGACGATGTTGGCGATCGCTCCGGTGCGAAGTTGGTCGGCGAGCCGAGCGAGTGGTTGCATCGCCTGGGATACTCGCACACGTGATTCCCTTTCCCGTCGATGCAGAACTGGTGGGCGCGTCAGCCGCTGAGCTGGGCGTGCTCGCCCGCGAGGCCGAGGATGCCGGGTTCGCCCGCCTGTGGGCACCCGAGCTCTACCGCTCCGCGACGATCCCTCTGGCCGTGGCCGCGGCCAACACCGAACGCATCGAGATCGCCACGGGGATCGCCCTCGCGTTCACCCGAAGTCCGTTCGTGCTCGCGCTCGAGGCACTGGACCTCGACGAGTTGTCCGGGGGGAGGATGGTGGTGGGTTTGGGCGCCGGCGTGCGCCGCCTCAACGAGCGTTGGCACGCGGTCTCGGCGTACGATCCGCCGGTGGCCCGCATGCGGGACCACATCGCCGCGTTCCGCGAGATCGTCTCGGCACTGGCGGCGGGGCGAGACGCGCGTTCGGAAGGCCGCTACGTGGACATTCACGTGGCCGGCTATCGCCGCCAGGTCGCCACCACACGGGGTCGCATCCCGGTGTGGCTCGCTGCGGTCATGCCGGGGATGGCGCGTCTGGCCGGCGAGGTCGCGGATGGGTTTCTGGATCATCCGATCACGACGCCCGACTGGTTGCGCGACCGGCTCTTGCCACCGCTCCGCGTCGGCGCGCAACATGCGGAGCGTCCGATGCCCGTGGTGGCGGGTGGTCTGGTCGCCGCGGCGAGCGCGGACGATCCGCAGGGGGCCCGACGCGCGGCGGCATGCACGGTGGGGTTCTATGCGACGGTCAAGACCTACGAACCGCTGTTCCAGGCGCACGGCTTCGACACGCGCCTGGTCGCAATCCGGCGGGCCTTCATGGAAGGCGGAACGGAGCGGCTCGCCGAGGCCGTCGGTGACGAGATGACCGACCAGTTCGCCGCCGCGGGCACTCCCGAGCAGGTGCGCGAACGCGCGCTCGACTACGACGGGATCGTGGATCGGCTCTGGGTAACCCCTCCACACCACCTGCAATCTCCCGAACAGACCTCGATGTGGCAACGCGGCATCCTGGAGAGCTTCCGGCGATCGTGAGGACGGTTCCGTGACGGACCTCGACGAGTATCGACGCCGTCGCGACTTCGCGACGACACCGGAGCCGGCGCCAGCCGATGTCGTCGCCGCAGGCGAGGCGCCCCGCTTTGTCATCCAGCGGCACGATGCGCGGGCGCTGCATTTCGACCTACGTCTCGAAATCGACGGCGCCCTGGTCTCGTGGGCCGTGCCCAAGGGCGTCCCGTTGCGCGAGGGCGTCAAACGGCTGGCGGTGCGGACCGAGGACCACCCGTTGGAGTACCTGACGTTCGCGGGCGTCATCCCAGCCGGTGGATATGGCGCCGGGCGCATGACGATCTGGGATCACGGCACGTTCGAGCTTCTCGCGTCCAAGGACTCCGAGTTCAAGATCGTGCTGCACGGCTCCATCCTGGCCGGCGAATATCACCTGGTGCGCACCGGCGGGCCCGAAGGGCGCGAGGAATGGCTCATCTTCCGCTCCGCCCGTGGCGAGCCGGGTCCGCCCGACCCGCTCCCACAGTTCCGTGAGCTGCGTCCGATGATCGCATCAGCTTGGGACGGGGCGTTCGACGACCCGGAATGGGCCTTCGAGATCAAGTGGGACGGCTACCGCGCGCTGGCGTTCGTCGGGCCCGACGGCACCCACCTGCGCAGCCGCTCGGGGCGCGACATGACGGCCTCGTATCCGACGCTGTCGGACCTTCGCCGGGCGACGTTGGCCCAAGAGGTCATTCTGGACGGCGAGGTAGTCGTGCTGGACGATCAGGGGCGTGCCGTCTTCCAAGACCTGCAGACCGGCCGCGGCGCCGTGACGTTCGTCGCGTTCGACGTGGTGTACGTGGACGGGACGTGGCTGCTGGACGCGCCGTGGAGCGCCCGCCGTCAACGGATGTCTGAGGTGCTGTCGCCCGAAGGGGTCCCGCGTGTCATCGCCCCCGAGGATGTCCGCGGCCAGGGGCGTGCGTTGTTCGACGCGATCGTCAGTAGCGGCGGAGAGGGCATCGTGGCGAAGCGGATGCGCGGCACGTACCAACCGGGCCGGCGCAGCCCCGACTGGCGCAAGATCAAGGTCCGCCATGAGCTGGACGTGGTCATCGGCGGATACATCGAAGGTGAGGGTTCCCGGCGCGGAGGGATCGCGGCGGTGCTCGTCGGTCAGCACTCCGAGGCCGGGCTCGTCTATGTCGGGCGGGTGGGATCGGGGTTCACCGATGCCGGCTCCCGTGAGCTTCGTCGCCGCCTGGAGCGGCTGACGTCGACCACCTGCCCGTTCGCCGAGGTTCCGATCGACAGCGCCGCGGCGCGCTGGGTGCGTCCCGAGATCGCGTGTCGAGCCGCGTACGCAGAGTGGACCGACGACGGATTGATGCGGGCCCCGGCGTTCTTGGGCGTTGTCGAGGAGGAGCCACCCGAACGCCCGCCGCCCGTGCTGGACCTGTCGCGCGGTGAGCTCCGGGTGCGTGACGGTGACCGGGAGGCCCGTCTGACCAACCTGGGCAAGGCGTTCTGGCCTGCCGAGGCCATCACCAAAGGTGATCTCCTGGACCACTACGCACGGATGGCACCGGTGCTGGTCCCGCATCTGGCGGGGCGGCCGATGGTGCTCAAGCGGTATCCCAACGGGTGGGACCAGCCGTTCTTCTTTCAACACCAGATTCCCGACACGGCGCCCGCGTGGATCGAGCGGGCGACGATCGCAAAGGACGACGAGGAGGTCATCTATGTCGTCGTTCAGGATGCCTTGTCGCTGCTGTGGGTCGTCAACCTCGGGTGCATCGATCTGAACCCGTGGCACGGCCGGGCTGCATCGGCCGGACTGGCCGACTACGTGTTGTTCGACCTCGATCCGGCCGAGGGGGTGCCGTTCGGCGCGGTCATCGAGGCGGCCCTGCTCGTACGCGATGAGTTGGAGCTGGTCGGGCTAAGGGGATACCCCAAGACGTCGGGCTCACGCGGGATTCACGTGCTCGTGCCCGTTGTCCCGGTTCCGCACGAGTCCGCCCGCCTGTTTGCGCAGGTCATCGCGCAGCGGATGGTGGCGAAACGCCCCGCACTGGTGACGGTCGAGACGATGATCGCCCGCAGGGGGCGCCGGATCTACATGGATGCCAACCAGAACGGCTTTGGCAAGACCATCGCGAGCGTGTATTCGGTACGGCCGGTTCCCGGCGCGACGGTGTCGACGCCGCTCATGTGGGACGAGGTCGCCGCCGGCTTGGATCACACGCGCCTGACGATGGGCGCCGTCGCCGCGCGGGTCGCCGCGTCCGGCGATCTGTTCGCCAGCGTGCTCACCGACCGTCAGGACCTGGTCGAAGCGGTTGCGCGTTTGGGCCGGTCGTGAGCGCCGCGCGCGCGATCGCGTCCGTGCTGACCGTGATCGTTGCCGGCGCGCTCGTGGGCTGCGGTGGGGGGACGACCGCGCTGCCCGGCCCGTCGCAGGTGACCGGTCGGTTCGCGGGGCGTGACGACGCCGGGATCGGGGTGGCCATCGACTTCGGCGCCTACGATGCGACGACCCAGGCAATCCGGGCTGCGCTCGACACACCGACGGCGTGGTCGGTCGGTCTGGTCAGCATCGTCAACCGCTCCAACCATTTGCAGCCGATCCCGGCGTTGTTCGTCACGAGGCCGAGCGGGAGGGTCCAGCGCCTTGCGCGCGCCACGGTGATGCGTCGCGCGGACACCGGTGCCAAGGTGCAGATCACCGCCCCGGGCCCGTTCGTGCCCGAGCAGGGTGCGCTATCGCTCTACGTGGTCTTTCGAGGTCGTCCGTCGGACGTCCGTCGTCTCGAGATGCGCGTCGGCGTCGGTCCGATCGTCGAGCTCACGCCCCAGCGGCTGTCGGCGTCGGCCCAGGGAGGGCGCGGGTGATGAACCCGTGGGACTGGTACCAGGCCAGCGTGCGCCGCAGGGTGTCTTCGAGCGGCGTGTAGCTCAGGCCGAGTTCACGGGTTGCGCGTGTCCCGTCATACGCGTGGCCATGGAGCAGCGTCCGCATCATCTCCCGGCAGAACGGCGCGCGGCGGCGGCGGACGCGGCCGATTGCGCCGATGACCGTCGCCGTGGCCATGGCCGCCGGTGCCGGAAGGACCCGGGGGACATCCGCGATTCCCGCGACGGTTCCCATCACCGCAATAGCCTCGCGCACGGTCAGCGTGGCGCCCGCGATCAGGTATCGCTCACCGGAGACGGCGCGCTCCTCGGCGCGCAGGTGTGCATCTGCGCAGTCGGCGATGTCCACGATGCTCATGCGTGAGTCGATGACCGCCCTGAGCGTCCCGTTGAGGTAGCCCAGCAGCAGTTTGGCCGTCCCGCGGGTGCGCCCCGGGCCCTGGACGGACGCGGGGTTGACGCTCACCAGCTCCACGTCTGCCGCTGCGGCTGCGGCGAACGCGTCGCGCTCCGCCTGCCACTTGGAGTGCTCGTAATGCGACAGGAACGATCCGCGATGGGGCGAGTCCTCCCGGCCGACCGTCCCGTGCATTTCGCCGATCGTCGCGGCCGAGGACGTGTAGACGATGCGGCGCACGCCTGCGGCTGCGGCCGCCTGGACGACGTTGACCGTCCCGGTGACGTTCATTCGCATGAGCTGGGATGGATCCGGCAGGCAGAACCCGTTGAGCCCGGCGACGTGGTAGGCGACGTCGCATGTCGCCATCGCCGCGCGCAGGCTCGCCTGATCGAGGATGTCGCCGTGGACCGCCTCAGCCCCGGCGGCGGCAAGGCGTTCGGCGCCTGCGGCGCTGCGGGTCAACGCCCGGACCGTGCGCCCATCCGCGACGAGCCGCTCGAGAATGGCTTCGCCCACGAACCCTGTCGCGCCCGTCAGAAAGACGCGTCCGGTATCAGCCATTCGGACCGGCAGGCGGGGTTGCCGCCGCCTGGGCGCGCCTTGACTTGCGCAGGTCGATGCGGGCTTCCTTGCCCGCGAGCAGCCGGCCGATGTTGGCGCGATGACGCATGATGACCAGCAGCGACATGGCTCCGGCCAGAATCAGGTATTGCCACGGGTAGCCGAACGCGAACGCCAGGGGCGCAAACGCGGCTGCCGTCAGGATGCTCGCGAGCGACGTCATCCGCGAGGTCACGACGATCACCAGCCACAGCGGCAACAAGCACGCGCTGACGATGGGGAACAAGCCGATCATCACGCCACCGCCTGCGGCCACGCCCTTGCCGCCGCGAAAGCGCAGCCAGATCGGGAAGATGGCGCCGACCATCACGGCGGCCCCGACGAAGATCGGCCACGGATCGTCGGTCAGCCAGCGGCCGATCAGCGCGCCGGCCACACCCTTGCCGATGTCGCCGGCCATGACTGCGATGCCCCACGAGCGACCCAGGTTGCGAAACGCGTTTGCTGCCCCGATGTTGCCGCTCCCGAGCGTGCGGAGGTCAACACCCTTGGCGCGCCCCGCGAGGTAGCCGAACGGGATTGCGCCGAACAGGTACCCGGCGACCAGGGCGATGAGTTCGTTCACAGGCGCCCGAGTGTCTTGGAGTCCGGGCGGGTGCCGCCGAAGAGCCGGCGGCGCGCCATGATGAAGTAGTACGCCCCGGACAGGACCGTCAAGAACAACGCGATGTAGAGCAGGATGTCCTCCACGATCCTCGGGCCTCCCGGAGCGATGATCCACCCCAATGCCACGCTCTGCCCGACCATCTTCCACTTGCCGAGTCGGCTGGCGGGGATGATCAGATCCTCGCTCGCGGCGACCAGGCGCAAGCCGGTGACGGCGAACTCACGGCTGATGATGATCATCGAGGCCCAGGCGCTGATGTCACCGGTGTCGATGAGCGCGATGAGCGCGGCGCTGACCAGGAGCTTGTCGGCCAGGCTGTCCAGGAACGTGCCCAGCACGGTCACCTGGCCGAGCGAACGGGCCATGCGGCCGTCGACCCAGTCGGTCAGGACCGCTGCGACCCACAGCGCGAAGGCCCACCAGCGCCCGCCCGGCAGGGAGTCCTCGTCGATCAGCAACAGCACCATCAGCCCCGGAATGGCGAGGATGCGGCTCCATGTGACCGCGAGGGGTCCGTTCATGGCTCGGGACGACACCGGGCAATGATACGTGGGCGCTACGGAACGCCGGATATTTCGTCTCTAGAATGGCGCTCGTCATCCGAGTGAGGGCACCGATGCCACGCGAACGACTCAATGTCCTGACCGACGCCTTCGACCGGGCGATCACCTCCGACCGGCTGGCGGAGGCCGAGGCGATCGCCGAGCGCATCGCGGCGGGTTCTGACGATCCGGTCACCTCGGCGACGGTCCTGCGCATGCGCGGTCAGCTGGCAGCGGCCAAAGGCGAGGTGACTGCGGCATGCGACTTCCTGGCGACTGCAATCGCTGAAGCCCGCACGGCGGGACGGCTCGACCTGCTCGCCGCGGGGTGGCTGGCGGATCTGGGCAGCGCGCGCCAGAAGGCCGGCGATCTGGCGGGCGCCCGGGTGGCCCTGGAGGAAGGCGTCGACATCGCCGATCGCGTGCGCGGGGCCGACTGGGCGACGGTCCGCGTCATGCGGCTGCTGGCCTCGGTGTTGACGGCGCAGGGCGACAATGCCAAGGCGGCCGGTACCCTGGGGCGCGCTGTGTCGTCGGCCGTGGGGAGCCGTCCGTTGGATCCCGACGTGATCGCCGCGGTCCGCCGTGAGTGGGCAGACGCGTTGCAGGCATCCGGGCAGGGGGATGCCGCGCGCGCGGCCGGCACGGGTGCGACGCCGCAAGCCGCCGCGGAAGGGGACGCGATCCATCCCGAGCCGACTCCCGAGGAGCGCGCGAAGGAGCTCGAGGAGGCGATGGCCGAGTTCAAGGGCCTCGTCGGGTTGGCGACCGTCAAGGCAGAAGTCGACCGCCTGGTGGACCTCATCGCGGTGCAGGCACGCCGAAAAGCCGCCGGCAAGAAGGTGCCCGAAATGGGGCTGCACCTGGTGTTCGTCGGACCTCCGGGAACGGGCAAGACGACGGTGGCGCGACTGATCGGGCGGATCTACCGAGGCCTGGGCGTGTTGCGTTCGGGGCAGTTGATCGAAACCGACCGGGCGGGGCTGGTGGCGGGGTACATCGGCCAGACCGCCCTTAAGGTCGACAAGATCGTCCACGAGGCACTGGACGGGGTGTTGTTCGTCGACGAGGCGTACACGCTCGCGACGGGGAGCGATCAAGACTTCGGGCAGGAAGCCATCGCCGCCCTGCTCAAGCGTATGGAGGACGAGCGTGAACGGCTCGCGGCGATCCTCGCCGGATATGACCAGCCGATGCAGCGCATGCTCGACAGCAACCCGGGTCTGCGCAGCCGCTTCCCGACGATCCTGCAGTTCGTCGCGTACTCGGCGGACGAGTTGGCCGAGATCTTCCGGCGGATCATGGTCAAGTACGACTACGCGCTCTCGCCTGCTGCCGAGCGACACCTGGTCGAGGTCTGCGCGAAAATGATCGCGAACCAGGGCGCGAACTTCGGCAACGCCCGCGAGGTGCGGAACCTGTTCGAGGATGCCGTTGCCTCGCACGCCCAACGCGCCGCCGACGACACCCAGGTCGAGCTGTCGACACTCGAGCCACAGGACCTCGTCTGGCCACCGCCCGGAAGCCCCGAGGCGGCCGCGATGAGCGGGCAACCGGTCCCCGCCACGCCCGCGCGTTCCGAGGACGGCCGACGTGGAGCGGCGGCCACCGGCGCCTGATACGGATTTCGCGAGATCTGGTCTCGGCGAGAAGGGCGCGGGGGGTTGATGTCGAAACCACTCCGCGATGCCACCAGACGCCCACACTCTCGCGGAGCGCCTCCGCCGTGACTACGAGACGTTCAGCCCTGCGCAGCAGGCCCTTGCCCGCTATCTCGTCGACCACTTGGCCGAACTGCCGCTCCTGTCGGCTCACGAGGTCGCTCATTCCGCGCATTGCAGCCCGGCGACCGTCGTACGGTTCGCCCAGGCGCTCGGGTACGCCGGATACCCGGAGCTGCAACGCACCGTGCGCGCGGCGCAGCGTCCTGCCCTGCCGCCACGGCGCTCGGGCCAGCTCGGCCTGTTCGCGGGTGGCGATGGACTCGAACATGTCTTTGCCGCAGATCACCTGGCGCTCGACGACGCGTTGTCGCGCCTTGGTCGTGACGGCATCGGACCCCTCGCAGCGACGCTTGCGGGCCGCAGTCCGTTGGTGCTGGCCGGCGAGGGTCACGCCCGACCGGTGATCGCGTTGATCGAGGAGCGCGTCGAGCGCGCCGGACGCGCGGTGCTCGTCGTCGAGAGTCTTGAGCCGCGGTTCCGTGCCCGTCTGGGCGCGTTGGAGCGCACCGCCGCAGTGTTGGCCGTCGCGGTCGGTCGCGAAACGGCGGTGGCCGATGCCGCGTTGCAGGCGGCGCGCGCGGCGGGGATCCCCGCCGTTGCACTGGTCGATTCGAGTCTGTCGCCGGTCGCCCGTGCCCCGGTGTCGCTGGTCGTGCCGGCTGACGAGCGCGGCGGTGCACCCGGCTTGGTCGCCTTCATCGCGGTGGCACAAGCCCTGGCCGACAGTCTGGCGCCCCCGGCGCAGCCGTCGCGTCAGCTCGCCGCCGTCAGTGCGTAGACCGTTCGCGCGCGCTCCGATCGGGAAATGAGCCTCGTGAGCGTCTCGTTCCATACGCCGTCGACGGGCGGCCACGCCTGACTCCACTGATCAGGTACGGAATCGTGGGTCGCACGCGGGTGCGATGCCTGATCATGGTGGTTGCGGCGGTTCGAGACCGGTCGGTTACAATCGTCTGACACGACCGTCGAGTCAGGGAGCACGAGCTTGTCGCAGGATGAGACGCCCACCAACGGGCGCACCGGCACCATGCGGGTCAAGGCGGGCCTTGCCCGGACCCTCAAGGGCGGCGTCATCATGGACGTCACGACCCCCGAGCAGGCGCGCATCGCCGAGGATGCCGGCGCGGACGCGGTGATGGCGCTTGAGCGCATCCCCGCCGACATCCGGGCCGCGGGTGGCGTGGCGCGTATGAGCGATCCAGCCGTCATCCGGGCCATCCAGGAGGCCGTCACCATTCCGGTCATGGCCAAGTGCCGCATCGGGCACTTTGTCGAGGCGCAGATCCTGCAGGCCCTCAAGGTCGACTACATCGACGAGAGCGAGGTGCTGACGCCCGCAGACGAGGCGCACCACGTCGACAAGCACGCGTTCACCGTGCCGTTCGTCTGCGGTGCGACCGACCTGGGTGAGGCACTTCGTCGCATTGCCGAGGGTGCCGCGATGATCCGCACCAAGGGCGAGGCCGGAACCGGCAACGTCGTCGAGGCCGTGCGGCACATGCGCACGATCCGCGGCGAGATCGCGCGACTCTCGTCCATGTCCGCGGACGAGCTGTACTCCGCGGCCAAGGATCTCCGCGCCCCGTACGAGCTGGTCGCGCAGGTGGCTCGTGATGGACGTCTTCCGGTCGTCAACTTCTCTGCCGGTGGGGTCGCGACGCCCGCGGACGCCGCCCTGATGATGCAGTTGGGAGCAGACGGGGTCTTCGTCGGCAGCGGCATCTACAAGAGCGAGGACCCGGCGCCGCGAGCGAGAGCGATCGTCGAGGCTGTGACCCATTTCCGGGACCCTGATGTTCTCGCCCGCGTGTCGAGCGGCTTGGGCGAGGCCATGGTGGGGATCGGCATGGAAACGATCGGCGCCAGCCAACTCCTGCATACTCGAGGCTCGTGATCGGTCGTCCGCAGGTCGGCGTCCTTGCCGTGCAAGGCGCGTTTTCGGAGCACGAGGATGCCCTGCGCGCGGTTGGTGCCGATACCCTGCAGGTGCGCGTGCCCGACGGACTCGAGGGCCTGGACGGGTTGGTCATCCCGGGCGGCGAGAGCACGACGATCGGCCTCGTGGCCGGACGTTCGGGTCTGCTGGAGCGGATACGCCGGCTGATCGACGCGGGGTTGCCGGTCTTCGGCACCTGCGCCGGCATGATCATGCTCGCCCGTGCGACGACATCAGGCGGGCAGGCATTGATCGGCGGAATGGACACCGTTGTGCGCCGCAACGCATTCGGGCGCCAGGTGGCCTCGTTCGAGACTGATCTGGAGATGCCCGTTCTGGGCGAAGCACCGATGCCGGCCGTGTTCATCCGGGCGCCATGGATCGAGGCGCACGGCCCTGACGTCGAGATCCTCGCCGAGGTCAGGGGGCATCCGGTGGCCGCGCGGCAGGGCAACATGCTGGTCACGGCATTTCATCCGGAGTTCACCGACGACTGGCGCGTGCACGCGTTGTTCGTCGACATGGTGCGGGCCTCGGTCGCCCGTACGGCGGCAGACGATTCAGTGGGAGGTGGGGTTCGTGTCAGGGCACAGTAAGTGGGCGACGATCAAGCGCAAGAAGGGTGCGGCCGACGCCAAGCGCGGCCAGCTCTTCTCGAAGTTGTCGCGGGCGATCATCGTCGCGGCCAAAGAGGGCGGTGGCGACCCGGAGTCCAACGCGACCCTCGCCAACGCGATCCAGAAGGCGCGCGACGCGTCGATGCCCAAGGACAACATCGAGCGCGCCATCCAGCGCGGTGCCGGGAGCGGTGACGGCGAATCCTATGAGGCCGTCCTCTACGAGGGCTATGGCCCCGGCGGTGTGGCGATCATCTGCAACATCTTGACGGACAACCGTAACCGCGCTGCGAGCGACGTGCGGTTCATCTTCACCAAGAACGGCGGTTCGCTCGGGACTCCGGGCAGCGTCGCGTGGCAGTTCGACCGCAAGGGCATCGTCCTGATCGACGCCGACGGGATCGACGAAGACGCCTTGATGGAACTGGCACTCGAAGCCGGTGCCGAGGACATCTCGGAGGATGGCAGCCAGTGGCAGGTCACGACGGACCCCGCCGAGCTCATGGTGGTGCGTCGCGCCCTCGACGCGGCGGGCGTCCCGTACGTGTCGGCCGAGCTCACGATGGTCCCCAAGACCACCGTTGAGCCCGATGAGAAGGAGGCCCGTCAACTCTTGCGCCTTGTCGACGCGCTCGAGGACAACGACGACGTCCAGGACGTCTACGCCAACTTCGACATCAGCGAAGAGGTCCTCGAGGCCGTCGCCGGCTAGTGTCCTGTCACGGAAGTTCTTTGACGGTTTGGCGAGTGAAAAGCCCGCCGGACGAGGACGCAGTCTGCACCCATATCGTTGGTGGTCTCAACGGGTGGTTGCACCACCTGGGCGGGGAATGGAATTCTCGTCGTGGAGGTGGGAGATGAACGACACTGGGTTGTCGGAGGTGCAGCGGGTGCAGGTGTGGGAGCGGTGGGCAGGCGGTGA
>JANMKR010000020.1:0-16741 GCA_031372145.1 Actinomycetota bacterium
CGAGTGTTGCGGGAAGCGGGGCGATGACCCCAACTGCGAGGAGCGCTGCGAGTGTCCGGGTGACTGCCTTCATTGTCGTTCTCCCTGTCGTTTCTGATCTGTTGCCGCTGATGGGAAGAACGCTAGAACCACGCGGATAAGACGGGGGAAAGGAAACGCCACCTTCTCCAAAGGGCTGCGATGCCTTTGGCAAAGAAACGGCAATTCGCACGCCTGCGAGAGGCCCTGCGACCGCGAGGGTCGGTCAGGCCGGAATGATCGTGATCGGGAATCCACGGGTCGTGGTGTTGCCGGAGATGTCCCCAGCGGTGACCTCGACGGTGTATGCCCCCACCGGCAGGTGGCCCGTGTGGAGCAGGCCATCAGCCGATGGGCTCTTGACGGTCAGCCGGATCCAGAAGATGGGGTCGAACTTGTGCCGTGTGCTTTGTGTGGTGTAGAGCACGTTGCCGATCTCCTCGGGAAGCATCACGTCCATCTGCACGCACTTGTACGGGCCCACGACCGTCGCGCCATTCGCATCCTTGACCGCGTACCCCAACGTGTAGACCCCGGTTTGGTTACCGCCGTTGCTCTGGACATCGGTCGCGTTGACGACGAGCGCGACAGCGCCGTTGATCTGCTGCAGGTTGACCTTGGAGCCGTCGATGCGATACGCGATCAGGTCGTGGATCTCGGGTGGTGCCGTGTCGACGAAGTTCAGCATCCCTCCGAAACCGAGCGGATTGACGGTCCTCCCGCCCGACCACCGGCTCAGGTGCACGTGCTGTTGCCCGGGAAAGACCTTGCCGATGACGGTTGTGAACGCCTTGACGCGCGCGCCCTCCTTGATCGGGTCCTTCAGATGGACGTACTCGAAGTCGCCGACGCGGACGAACCGCGAATAGTTGGCGCTACCGCCCCACTGTGCGACGCCATCCGTGAGCGCGTAGACCGGGGTCAGGTCGGGTGCGACGATGTCGATCCCATGGTGGATGATCCGCCGTCCGACTGCCAGCACCGGGTTGAGGCCGTCCAGGAATGTGTGCAGGGCATCGCCGACCAAGCCCTTGGCGCCGGCGACGCCGACCAGGCCGCGGACCTCGCCGAACGTGCCGCGGACCTGATGCGGTCCATCGAACGGTTTGACCGGCCAGCGCAGCTGGCGGGTCGGCGCCGTGCCGATTCCGAATGCGGGCGCGTCGCGGATCAACTCGTGGGCGAAGTGCTGCAGCCCGCGGACTCCGGCGCGGATCAGGTAGTCGACGGGAAACGGCGTCTTGCCGAGCAGGTATCCCTGTCCGCGAACGCCGATCCCGGCGTTGATCTCGTCTTCCGGGTATCCCACGCGCCGTTTCCACGCCAAGACGGCCTTGGCGGTGTTCGCTCCGAAGACCCCGTCGGCGCCGATGCGGAGCGCCCGCTGAACGGCCGTGACGTCGGGACCCTTCATCCGCGGGTTGGTGAGGGTGAGCACGCGCATGTCTGGCTCCTTTGTCGTCCTCCGCGACTCTGACGGTCGTGGGTGTCGTACGTCAATGAGTCGGAGATCCCCGTATTCGTACACGGCTGTGGTGTCCTCGGTCCGTGGCGGTGCGCGGCTCCTGACGGTGATGCTGTGGCCACCGGCCAATTGGCGATTGCACCGACGGCCACTTGGCGATTGCAGGCGTGGCCACTTGGTAGTCGCATGCGTGGCCATTTGGCGATTGCAGGCGTGGCCACTTGGCAGTTGCATGCGTGGCCACTTGGCCGTCGCACCCGCGGCCACTTGGCGATTGCACGCGTGGCCATTTGGCAATCGCGGGCGCGGCCAATTGACTGTGCAAGGGCGGGCGTCGAGCGGCTCCAACCAGGCTGTCTGTAGGCTGCGATCGCCTATGGCGACAGCTGCCGATCTTCACCGCCGCAGTCTCGAGGACCCGGAGGGGTTCTGGGCCGAAGCGGCGCGCTCGCTGGATTGGTACCGCGAGCCCTCCGTCATCCTGGACCGGTCCCGACCGCCCTTTTTCCGGTGGTTTGCGGACGGCGAGATGAACACGTGCCACAACGCGCTCGACCGCCACGCCAACGGCGGTCGCGGCGATCAGCTCGCGCTCATCTACGACAGCCCGGTGACCGGCCAGGTCCGTCGCTTCACGTACAGCGAGATGCGTGACGAGACCGCACACATCGCCGGCGCGCTGGCGCGGCTCGGCGTCGGCCGGGGCGATCGCGTCGTGATCTACATGCCGCTCGTGCCCGAAGCGTTCATGGCGATGCTCGCGTGTGCGCGAATCGGGGCGGTCCACTCGGTCGTGTTCGGCGGTTTCGCCGCCCGCGAACTCGCGATTCGCATCGACGATGCCGAACCCAAGGTCATCCTGACGGCGTCATGCGGGATCGAGGTCGACCGGGTCATCGAATACAAGCCGCTCCTGGACCGGGCGATCGCCGAGGCGCGCCACACGCCGGGCCGTTGCGTCATCCTCCAGCGCCCGCAGGCCGAGGCGACGATGGTCGCCGGCCGCGACATCGACTGGCAGGACTTCATCGACGGGGCGCCCGCCGTCGACCCGGTGCCGCTCCTCGCGACGGACCCCCTGTACATCCTCTACACGTCCGGCACGACCGGTGTCCCCAAAGGCGTCGTGCGCGACAACGGCGGGCATGCCGTCGCGCTGGCCTGGAGCATGCCGAACGTGTTCGACGTCGCGCCGGGCGAGGTGTACTGGGCGGCGAGCGACATCGGCTGGACGGTCGGGCACTCGTACAGCGTGTACGCGCCGCTCATCCACGGGTGCACCACCGTGGTGTACGAGGGCAAGCCGGTCGGCACACCCGACGCGGGAGCGTTCTGGCGGGTGATCGCCGACCACGGCGTCAGCGTCCTGTTCACCGCGCCGACGGCGTTTCGGGCGATCAAACGTGAGGATCCCAACGGCGAGCACCTCGCCCGCTACGACTTGAGCGGGTTCCGCTCCCTGTTCCTCGCGGGCGAGCGGCTCGATCCCGACACCTACCACTGGGCGACGGGCTTGTTGGGCGTGCCGGTGATCGACCACTGGTGGCAGACCGAGACGGGCTGGCCGGCGGTCGCCACGTGCCTCGGCCTCGAGTGCCCCCCGGCCAAGCCGGGCAGTCCGGGGATGCCGCTTCCCGGCTACGACATCCGGATCCTCGCCGACGACAGCACCGAGGTTGCGACGGGCGAGTCCGGCGCGGTGTGCATTCGGCTGCCGCTCCCGCCCGGCTCGCTGCCGACGTTGTGGCAGGCGGACGACCGGTACGTGGAGTCGTACCTCTCGACCCACGACGGCTACTACCTGACCGGTGACGGCGGGTACTACGACGACGAGGGCTACCTGTTCGTGATGGGCCGAGTCGACGACGTGATCAACGTTGCCGGCCATCGCTTGTCGACGGGGGCGATGGAAGAGATCCTCGCCACCCACCCCGATGTCGCCGAATGTGCCGTCATCGGCGTGCCCGACGAGCTGCGCGGACAGGTGCCGGTGGGTCTGGTCGTGTTGAAGGCCGGCCATGAGCGCGACCCTGACGACCTGCAGTCGGAGCTGGTTGCGATGGTCCGCGACCAGGTCGGTGCGGTGGCCGTGTTCCGGCGCTCCCACGTCGTGGCACGGCTGCCCAAGACTCGGTCGGGGAAGATCCTGCGCGGCACCATGCGTGCCATCGCCGAAGGGCGTGACGTCCAGGTGCCGTCGACGATCGACGACCCCGCCATCCTCGACGAGCTCGCCTCCGTGCTGAGGTAGGCGCGCCGAAGTGGATTCAGGCTAAGAGCCGGCCAGACGGGCGACGAGCGCTCGCTCGTCGCGTCCGAACCACGGGCCCACACCCGCCTTCGCATTCTCGCTCATCCTGCCGGGTTGCGAGGTGGCGGGGATCACGGCGGTCACTCGTGGATCCGACAGCGCCCATTTGAGCAAGGCCTGTGCCCAGGTGGTGACGCCGAAGGCGGCCAATGGCTCCAGCTCGCGCGCCGACGGCGCACGCGCAGCCAGTGGCCCGCCGCCCAGAGGTCGCATCACCAGCACCCCCAGGCCGAGTTCCGTCGCGAGCGGGAGGATCTCCCGTTCGATGTCGCGCTCATGCGGGTTGTACGGCACCTGCACCATCCCGACCCGTCCGGTCCGCATGACGGTCCCGAGTTCCCCGAACGCCGCCGGGGCGTAGTGGGTGGCGCCGATGACATCGATCCGGCCCTCGTCGCGCAGCGCCTCCAGCACGGGAAGGTGGTCGCGCCAGGCGACGAGGTTGTGCAGTTGATAGCACTCCACGCGCCCGAACCGTCCGAGCGCATGTGCGATCTGGCGTTGCGCCTCCTGCGGATCCGGCGTCCACACCTTCGTGGCGACGAACGCTTCGTCGCGCCGTCCGGCGAGGCCGTCGCCGAGCACGCGCTCGGCGTGCCCGTACATCGGCGAGCTGTCCATGATCGCGCACCCCGCGTCGAGTGCCTCGCGCACGACCGCGTGGCGGGCCGGCTCGTCCGGACCGCTCACGTCCAGCGTACGCCAGGTGCCCATCCCGACCACCGGAACCTCGGGTCCGTCGGTTCCGAGCCGTCGCGTTTCCATGGTGCCACCGTACCAGCGGCACGGACGATCGACCGGCGGCACTCAGTCCGGCATGGCCACTGCGGCCCCGGTCACGGAGATGCCCGTGCCCAGCTCGGCGGGAATGTCCACCGTCAGCAGGCCCGGGCGCCCCATGTCGTTGCCCTGGTGGATCGTGATCGTTGCGGGCACCGTGACGAGGTCCAGCTCGCGCAGGTAGCCGCCCAACGCCGCCGCGGCCGCGCCGGTCGCGGGATCTTCGAACACCCCGCCCGGTGGGAACGGGTTGCGGGCGTGAACGACCGTTGCCGACTCGCGCCACACGAGATTAATCGTCGTCCAGTCGTGGTGGGCCATCAGCGCCGCCAACGCCGCCATGTTGTACGCGAGGTCGGCGAGTCGTCCGCGGCTTGCGGCGCCAATGATCGGATGCCAAGCGCCGGCGTAGGCCACGCGCGGCGGCATGCCCGGATCGAGGTCCGAGCGGTCCCAATCCAGTGCGGCGAGCAGCATGGACAGGTCATCGTCGCGCACGGCAGCCGACCGCGGGGGGACGCTCGTCAGGGTCGCTGTGATCGCGCCGTCGCGAGCCGTCGTCGATACGGTGACGAGGCCTGCCCGGGTCGTCAGCGCCAGCATGCCCGGACCGTGGCGTTCCGCGTGCGCCACCGCCATGGCGATCGTTGCGTGTCCGCAGAACGGAAGCTCGGCGAGTGGGCTGAAGTAACGCACGCCAAAGCCGCCGTTGCCGTCGTCGGTCAGGAACGCCGTTTCCGAGAAGCCGACGTCCGCGGCGATCGATTGCATCGTTTCGTCGTCAAGTCCACGTGCGTCGAGCACGACGCCGGCGGGGTTGCCGCCACGGGGGTCGGCGCTGAATGCGACGTAGCGGAGGATCTGCGTCATGCGACCAGCCTCCGCGCTGCGGCCTCGATCGCGTCCACGTCCAGCAGCACATGACGTGCGGCATCGCCCAGCGGGACGAAGCTGTCGGCCGACGCAACCCGTGCAATGCGCCCGCCGAAGCCCGCCTCCACCAGCCCGGTCACGATCCCTTCGCCGACGCCACCACTCGCACGCGTCTCGTCGACGACGAGCACGCATCCGATCTCGTTCGCGTGCTGCACGATCGTGGTGATGGGAAGCGGTGACAGCCAGCGCAGGTCGAGCACGCGGCAGCCGATGCCGTCGTCGGCCAGGTGCTTCGCAACACGCAGTGACATGTGCAACCCGTTGGCCCACGAGACCAGCAGCAGGTCGCGTCCGTCGCCGTGGATGCGTGGCGCGCCGATCGCGACGTCGGTCGAAGACCATGCGTCCGGTTCGGGGTACGGGTCGAGCCAGGCGCCATCGCCGGGTTCGTGCAGGTCAGCGGTCGCGTACAGGGCGATCGGCTCGAGGAACACGCAGACCGTGCCGTCCACCGCAGCCGCAGCGACGCAGGTGCGGAGCATCGCGGCGGCATCGGCGGCGCGGGCGGGTGACGCGACCACGATGCCCGGGATGTCGCGCAGGACGGCCACGGCGTTGTCGTTGTGGAAATGCCCGCCGAATCCTTTCTGGTAGCCGTAGCCCTCGATCCGGATGACCATGCCGTTGCGGTACTGGCCCTGGGAGAAGAACGCGAGGCTCGCTGCCTCGCCGCGCAGTTGGTCCTCGGCGTTGTGCAGATACGCCAGGTACTGGATCTCGGGAACGGGCACCAGGCCTGACACACCCGCCCCGAGCGCCAGGCCCAGGATCGACTGCTCGTCCAGCAATGTGTCGAACACGCGGGCGACTCCGGCCTTGCCGGCGAGCCCTCGGGTGACGCCGTAGACGCCGCCTTTGACGGCCACGTCCTCACCGAAGAGGACCAGTCGGGGTTCGACCAGCAGCAGGTCGCCAAGGGTGCGGTTGATCGCTTGTGCGAGGGTCATGGGCCCCTCGTTCTCGGGCAGCGTTCGGCCGAACCAGTCGGCGCGGAGGTTGGCAGGGGCCGAACGCGCTGCCACGGTGGCGACCCGGTCCGGGGTCCGGGGCGACAGCGGGGCCATCACGGCGGCGGTGCTCGCGAGCTGCGGTGTCCCCACCATCGCGAGCGCGGCCTCGCGTACCCGTGCGCGGATCCGCTCCGATCGTGCGATGACCTCGTCCGGGGTCGCCAGGCCCGCCGCGACGATCAGGCGTGCGGTTCCCACGATCGGATCACGGACGTAGTCGCGGCGGATCTCATCGGGTGTGCGGTAGCCGGCCTCGACGTCGCTGCCCGCGTGGCCCAGGAACCGCACCGTCTTCAGATGCAGGAACGCCGGCCGCCGCTCGGTGCGCACCCACGCGGCCAGCTCGCAGGCGACGTCGAACACCTCGGTCGGATCCGTGCCATCGGCGCTCGCGTAGCGGAGCCCGGCACGCTGTCCGTATGCGGCCGCGATCCACCCGCCGGGCGTGCGGACGCTGATGCCGATGTCGTTGTCCTCACAGACGAACAGGAGCGGCAATGGCAGCCTGCTGTGGGCGCAATGGCAGGCCGTGTTGATCGCGCCGACGGCGGTCGAGTGGTTGGCCGATGCGTCACCGAAGCTGCAGACTGCGAGTGCGTCATGTGGCCAATCGATGGGGGCGGGCAACTTGGGTGCCCGCCCGATCGTGAACGCCACACCCACCGCGCGTGGCAGGTGGCTGGCGATCGTCGACGTCTGCGGGATGACGGCGAGCTCGTGGCGGCCGAAGACCTTGTGGCGTCCACCGGCGATCGGTTCGTCCACCGAGGCGAACATCCCCTGCAGGATGTCCACGACCGGGTCGATCCCATCCACTTGCCGCGCCCGAGCGCAGTAAAACCCTCCGGAGCGATAGTGCAACAGTGCCGGGTCCGTCGGTCGCAACGCAGCGGCGACGACGGCGTTGCTCTCGTGCCCGGCCGAGCCGATCGTGTAGAAGCCATGACCCTGGGCCCGAAGCCACCGTGCGGTCAGATCGACATGCCGGCTCTCGAGCTGTGCGTCCAGCAGATCGAGCGCTGCGGGACCGCTCAGGCCCGATCCCCAGGAATGTTCGTCAGGGTCCCGTGCGAGCGCGCCCACCGCCTCGGTCCAGGCCGCCTCCAGCGGGTCACGCCGCTCCGAGCTCATCGCCGCCTGCCTGCTGGACTTGCCGATGGGACCACGTGTGCAGTCTGTCAGGACGCGGTGCGGGCGTTCTCATGCCCCGGCCTGGTCGCGGCCGGCTCGCGTCGGGCTCCCGTTGCACCCACGCCCGACCGGCGTCAGGACTCCGTCAGTGGAGTCCCGCGCCGGACAGGACGTGGGAGGCACTACCCGATGAAGGGCTTCACCGCGTCAAGCACCTCTTGCATCTGCAAGGTGGCATCGAACGCCAGCGGAGCCGGGGTTTCGCTGTTGAAGAGTCGAATCGCAGCCGCGTGGCGCGCTTCGATCTGCACGATGGAACCCGCTGCGCCGAGCACTTCTTTCGAGGTGATGGCCGGAGCAGCACCGTTGTAGGCGCTCACACCCGTGTCCTCGAGCGTCTGCGCAAGCTTGCCGAAGTCCGCAGGCTTCTTGAGGGGGAAGGTAAACGTGGGCTTGGCCACCGGCGTCCCGCCGAGCTTCTTGATGGTGCCCACCAAGGCGTCGACGTGTGCCTGCTCGTTCTCGCCAAACTCCTTCGCCATCTTCATAGCGTTGGCGGGAAGGCTCAAGGTCTGAGCCTTCTTGTAGAAGTCAGCCTCGAGGTACTCCAACGTGAGCGCGAAGTTGAGGATGTCGACGTCCCCTCCTCCGGCGGCAAACGCCTGGCGTACGAAGGGGCCGACTGAGGCCGCACCGTAAACGGCACCGGCTGCCAATGCACCCTTGAGGATGAACGACCCCCGGGTGAGTCCATGGATCTCGACGCCTCCCAGTTCAGGGATCGCCAACATCGAATCGGTCGGCATTGCGTGTGCTCCTTTCTGAGCGGTGGCGGCCATCAGACGATGAAGGGCTTGACGGCAGCCAAGACCTGGTCGCGTGGGGCGGGATTCGCGAACGGGCCATCCGGTGTCACGGACTTGCCGAGCAACGTGTTCAGGGCGGCGGCGTGCCGCGCCTCAACCGAGTGGATCGAAAGCGCCGCGGCGAGGACTTCCTTGTTGACGATCTTTCCCGCCTCGGCGAGGTATGCGGCGGCTCCAAGGTTCTCCACCGTTGCCGCCAACTTGACCACGGCGCCGGCGTTAGCGAGAGGGAACGATGTCTTCGGTTTGGCCGCAGGCGTGCCGCCCAACTTCTTGACCGTTGCGGTGATCACGTCGACGTGCGCCTGCTCATGGTCACCGAACGTCTTGATCAAGTCGAGCTGAGCTCCCTTGAAAAGACCGCTGGCGATCACTGCCGCGTAGAAGTCCGCCTCGAGAAATTCCAGCGTCAACGCGTAGTTGAGCACGTCGAGGTCACCTGCGACTTCTGCGCTGGTGGACGTTGTCGCCGCCGTCGTACTCCCGGCGCCCGTCTTCGTACTCCCGCACGCGGCCAAGAAGATCGTGAGGGCGCCGGCGGCGCCGGTACCTCCCACCATCTTCAGAAACCGTCGCCGCGAGCTGGGATCGCTCGCCAGTTCCTGCAGGGCGGTCGTGGTCTCGGGGTGCGTCTCCAGTGTCGTGGGGTCACGCATGCATATCTCCTTCTCGCTGGTCATGGGGAGGGAAAACGGCCGCCCCGAACCCTCAAGCCGAACGTTCCGCATGTTTGCGAGACGGGCTGCCCGGTGGACGAGGTTTGAGCTGTTCGTGCCTTTACCCCGCGCTACTGAGCCTGAAACGTCCCTCGGGAGTGCTCGGGAGCAATCCAATCGCCGGTACGCCGTGGCCCTGTCCGATCAGGCCGGATGTCCGGCTGTCACACGACCTCGGGCATTGACGGTCACCGGATCCGGCCGGAGCGTTCGGACTACCAGCTGGTGTCGGAGGCGCGGCGGCGCATGCCGCTCTCGCCGAGGGACTCCCACACGTCCAGCTTGGTCTTGACGCCACGGATGACGGCGTTGGTGAACTCGTCGGTGTGCGCATGTCCGCCCAGGTCCATGGTGCGGACGTCGTCGCCGACGGTCTCGAGTGCGGCTTCGTAGATGGCCTGTGAGGCGCGGCCCTCGCCCATGTACGACAGCACGGCGGCGCCGGCAAGGATCATCGCGAGCGGGTTGGCCACGTTCTTGCCCATGAGCGCCGGCGCGGTGCCGTGCGGTGCTTCGGCCATCACGACCGTCGGGTTGTACTGATCGTCGACGGCGAACAGCAGCGACTCGGCTCCTGCGATCGACCCGAACAACTGCAGCACCATGTCCGACAGCAGGTCGCCGTCACGGTTGAGCGCGGGTACGACGAGCGCCTCGCCGGTGTGCGAGATGAGCATCGCATAGGTCGCGTCGATCAGCATCGGTTGGTAGTGCACATCGGGGTGGCGGGCCGCAGCGGCGTCGAGTTCCTCTTTGAGCATGCCTTCATAGACTGGCGACACGGTCCACTTGGGCCCTCCGCTCACGGTCGCTCCCATGCGGATCGCCTGTAGGAACGCGACCTCGGCGACCTGGCGGCAGACCCTGCGGCTGATGTGCTCGGTGCGCCACGCGACCTCGTCGTCGCCCTCGCCCTCGCGATGCTCCTGGGCGCCGTACGCGTCGTCGACGGCCATGCGAACGATCGAGATCGGTGCATGGATCCCACCGATGGGCCGCACCCCCGACAGTCTGCGTCCCGTGCGGATGATGACCTTGCCGTCGACCTCCTCGCGCAGGATGGCGTTGGGGCTGCCGACATCGCCTGAGGACTCGGGCGTGATGGTCGCGGCCTTCAGGCCAAAGCCGTGGTGGCACAGGGCCCGCGCAGCCTCGTGGACGACCTCGTTGCCGGTCGCGCGACGATGCGCGAGCGACAGGTCATAGCGCGCAAACGTCAGGTCGACACCGATCACCCCGGGGTCGAGCACCCGCAGCGCCTCCTCAAGGAGCTCCTGCCCGGTTTCGTCCCCATCCATGACCACCAGTGTCTTCGCCATCGCCGCGACAGCTTGTCATAGCGCCACCACCAGACCGACCACGACACCCACGGCGGGAGGTGCCGGCGAGGTGTGTCAGGTTGGTCGGGCGAAACGCTTCTGGCATGCTCCCCAGCAACTTCTTGTCGTTTCACCGCGCTCAGGAGACGCCGATGTCCGTCCGCTCACGCGCTGCCCAGATGCTCGTGTGCCTCGTGGCCCTGGGCGCCTTGCTCCTTGCCTCGGTCGACACCGCGTCCGGTGCCGGGTGGACGTGGAAGAGCAAGGGCAAGATTCCCGGCGTCACCGGTTCGGCCGACGCCATTTCGTGCCCGGCGACGACGCTCTGCGTTGCGGCTGGATCGGACCGCATCTATTGGACGACCACGCCGACGGGTTTGGGGCGGGGGTGGAAGAGCGTGAGGTTTGGCCCGACCGGCAGCGTCACGGGCGGCGGCTACATCACGACGGAGGTGGACTGCCCGACCACGACGCTCTGCGTCGCCGGTGACGGCGAGAGCAATGTGCTGACCTCGACCGCACCCACGAGCGGGCGCGCCGGGTGGGTGCGAAGCCCGTTGCCCTCAGACTCGTTCGTCGGCGTTCAGGCGCTGTCGTGTGCATCGACGACCCTGTGCGGCATCCTGGACGTCTCTGGCTATGCGCTGACGTCGGTCACCCCCGGGGGTTTCGGCAACACGTGGACGCGCACCTCGATCGCACGGTCGACCGCGGACCTCTACGACCTCAGCTGCAAGGCGACCGTGTGCGTCGGCTCGGACGCCACCAACAGCCTCGCGGTGACCAACGACCCGGCCGTTCAACCCGCGCCATGGACTCGGGTGACGCTTCAGTCCGGACGGCGGCGCATCAACGCCGTCGCCTGCGGGTCGGCGCGGCTGTGCCTGGCCGGTGGCGACGGTTCGAAGCTGTTCGTCTCGACCGCGCCGACCGCTGCACGGTCGTCGTGGCGGTCGATCAAGATCCCTGGGACCCCGTTCGGCATCACCCATCTCTACTGCAAGTCAGCGACGTTGTGCTTTGCACTCTCCGGCGGGACCGTGCTCGTGTCCACAACACCTGGCAGAGCCGCATCGTGGAAGAAGAGCGTCACCACGACGGGCGCGATTCTGAGTGCGATGTCGTGTCCGACCGCACGACAGTGCGTGCTCGTCGACGTCGGCGGCAAGGTCTGGGTGGGCAAGCGGTAACGAGCGACGACTTGCCGCAACGGCGCGGCACCGGGCGTGGACGCGGTCGTCTGGCCCGTGTGCCGGACGTCGACATGCGTCAGGCCAGGATCTCCAGTTCGCGTGGACGTGTCTGGCGCACCGTCATGCCGGTGGCTGTTGCGGCGGCGATCAGGGCGCGCACCGTTCGTGGTTGACGCGGCGCGGTCAGGAAGACGCGGACGAGTTGTCCCTTGGCCGCCTTGTTGTGGTGGCTGATCGTCCGCCCGTCGGCGCAGATGACCCTGACGGCGACGGCAGCGGGGAGCGGCGCGAGGGCGGCGTAGGCACCTGAGCGCAGGTCGATGACCGGGCTGGTCTGCGCGAGCGTCTGCGCCAGTGCCGGGCGCCACAGTGCCGTCAACGCGCCGAGCCCGTCGAGTGCGCTGCCCGCCGACAGGCGGTACGCGGGGATCGGATCGTCGGGACGGAGGGCGCCGAACAGTGCCGAGCACAGCACGACGGTCGTCGCGGCGCGCCGCCGTGCCGCCGCCGACAGGCTGGCCACGTCGAGTGCGTCGTACAGGACGCCCGAGTAGCGCGCGATCGCCGGCATCGTCGGGGATGTCAGCAAGCGTGCGTTTCGGGTGATCTCTGCATCCTGGTTCGCCGAGAGTCCGAGGGCTTTCCGGCAGCGTTCGGGGTCAGCCGCAAGGTCGCCCAGCGCGGTCACGAGCGCACGGCGCACGTCCGTGAGCTCGGGAAACCCCAACCGATCCAGCGCGAGCGGGGGTCCCGCTCCTCCTGACGACTTGGTCTCGGATGGCGGGAGCAGCAGGAGCATCGGCCCGGCATCGTAGCCGGGCCACGACGATCAGGTCGATGGAGGCGCGGCGCTGTTCCACGCCGCGGGCACCCCGCGTGGAGGTCCTGCCGTCAGGCGCGCTGCAGGGCCGCCTGGGGGAGCGCATCGATGCACACGCAGACCAAGTCGTCTCCGGTGGACGCGGCGTCTGTCAGCTCGTGATCGTCGACGTGGTCAAACCTTGATGAGCAGACCCGCCCGTGTTCGCGCAGCTCCGCGGTGACGAGCTCGACTGCGGGGAGCGACCATTGGCTGCCGGCGCCGTCGCGAAGGATCGCGAGCGCGGAATCGTCCTCCATGCCGGCGCGGTAGGGGCGGTCCGAGGTCATGGCGTCCCAGGCGTCGCAAACGCTGATCAAGGCGGCCTCGATGGGGATGCGCTCGGCGTCGATGCCATCCGGGTATCCATGCCCGTCGGTGCGCTCGTGGTGCCAGCGCACGAGCGGGGCGGCCGCAACGAGCAACGGCCAAGGCTCGAGCAAGGCTTCACCCACGATTGTGTGCTCCTGCATCACTTTGAACTCGTGGTCGGTGAGGGCGCTCGGCTTGGTCAGGATGTCGTCGGGTGTGGCGAGCTTGCCGACATCGTGCAGCAGCGCACCGATGCCCAGGGTGCGGAGTCGTTCGGGGTCGAGACCGTGTCGGACGCCTGCGCGCATCGCGAGTTCGGCGACCCGTACGACATGGTTGCGGGTCGTCCGGTCCTTCTGCGCCAGCGCCGCGACGAACCGACGCACCACCGGGGTCAAGCCGAGTTCCAGCGCCACCAACGGGTCCCGATTGACGACCGGCGCGAGCACGAGAACGATGTGGCCGTCGCGGCGGTGGGCGATCAGCAGTCCCGCAACCGCCGCCAGCACCCCTGCGCCATCGGCGCCATGGGCGAGCCACCAGGCCAGGGAGTAGGGCGCCGCACCCAACCAGACCAGCGACGAGAGCCCCAAGTACGTCATCCCGGCCGCCGCGACCAGTGACGCGGTGCGCCGGCCGATGCGGTAGAGGCGCAGCTGGCGGGCCGCCAGTACGAGGGTTCCCGCGAGCGAGATCACGATGACGGTGAACGCCAATGGCGACCTGGCCGTGGGTGTCGTCAGCAGATTCGGTTCGATCAGGAACACTCCGGCAATGCCACACCCGACGATCGTCGTCACGAGCGACCATGCTCGCCACGATCGTGCAAGCATCCGCGACGCGGCGGTTGCGGGGGCCATGAGTGGGAGTGCAGCCACAAGTGCCAGCGGGACTGCCAGGAACGCGGTTATCGTGACCGCGTTGTTCGGCCCGTAGAGGATCCCCGGGACGGTCAGGCCATGTGCCAGTGGCAGCACCGAGCCGATCGCGAGCGACGCGCCAAAGATCGCGATCTCGGCGAGTTGATGGCGCCAACCGGCGACCAGCACCGCGACTGATCCGATCAGACACAACCCGGTCAGCGTCACGATGATCACGAAGGCGGCGCCCGGGGAGTGCCAGGACGTCCGCGCCAACGGCTCCCATGCGAGCGATGCAGCGATCGCGACGGCAGGGCCGACGAAGCACAGCCAGGCGAGGGTCGCCCGTCGCGCGGTCATTCGCATATCAATGACATCGGCGTCCGTCCATGATCCCTTGATCGTCCGAACCGTGTGCCGTCCTGATGCCGGAGACGTCCGCTACGGTTCGGCCCGTGCTGAGACGTCTGCGCAACCTCCTCGCCGTTGGCGTCATCGCGGTCCTCGTCACAGGGTGCGGATCCAGCGACCCTTCGGGTTCGACGTCGACACCAGCCGGCGGCAACGCCACGACGGGGTTGCCATCCGTCACCGGGGCGTTTGGCAAGGAGGCGACGATCGCGCTGCCCGGTCCGGATCCGAGCGGCTACAGCGCGACCGTACTGACCACGGGCACGGGCGCGAAGGTCCTCAAGGGTGACCTTCTGGTCGCCCAGTACCTGGGCGAGACCTGGCGCGACGGCAAGGTGTTCGACCAATCGTACGGGCGTGGTCAGCCCGTGCAGTTTGCGATCGGCGTCGGCAAGGTCATCCCCGGATGGGACGAGAAGCTCGTGGGGCAGACCATCGGAAGCCGGGTCCTGCTCGTCCTTCCGCCCGCCAAGGGGTACGGCGCGGCGGGCAACGCGCAGGCCGGCATCCTGGGGACCGACACGCTCGTGTTCGTCGTCGACATCGTCGGCGCGTTCGGCGCGAAGTCCAGCGCCAACGGCACTCCCGTGGCACCGGTTGCGGGTCTGCCAACCGTGACGGCCACGGCGGGACAGAAGCCCGTCGTCGCGATCGCCAAGGGCGCCAAAGCCCCCGCGAAACTCGTCGCGCAGCCGCTGCTCACGGGCTCGGGGACGCCGGTCAAGAAGGGCCAGACGTTGGTCGCCCAGTACGTCGGTGTGGTCTTCGGCACCGGCAAGCAGTTCGACGCATCGTGGGACCGCGGCGAGCCCGCGCAGTTTCCGATCGGCGTCGGTCAGGTCATCCCGGGGTGGGACAAGAGCCTGGTTGGCGCGACCATCGGCTCGCGGATGCTCCTGGTCATCCCGCCGGCGGACGGCTACGGCACGGCAGGCAATGCCCAGGCCGGGATCAAAGGGACGGACACCCTCGTGTTCGTCGTCGACATCTTGGGCGCGCTCTGACGCTGCGTCCCTGACGCCCGACCACGGTCACCCGGGATCGCGCGCCGACGTTCGCATCGGCGGTGATCCGATCCACGGGCTTCCTCGAAGACCTCTGCATCACCCCCAGTGGAGGCCTCTCTCATGTTCCGTTTGCCAATTGCCCTCGCCGCTGTGCTCGCGCTCCCGACCATTGCCGCGGCCGACGTGCGGATCGCCGTGTCACCGTCTCTGCTGGGCGGCCGTGTGGCGCCGGCCAACAAGCTCCCGCCACCGGACCCGGCCGACCCCGTCAACCCCGATGATCTGGATGCCGGCGAGGTGGACCTCTCCGATCCCAACTTCTGGGGTCTGGTGTGGCCGAGTGCCGCGACGGCACTGGCGGCACCTGATGACATCGTGTTCGACTGCGACGAGGATCTGAATCCCGGCTCGTGTGGTCTGTGGGGTGACGCCGCGGCCGGAGCAGGGGCATCCGCCGCCTCGGTCCAGGAGTCGGTTGCCGCGTCCCCACCCGAGAGCACGGTCGGTGTGTCGCGTCGGTTGCGGCCGGCCATCGGGACGTGGATGACGAGCCAGACGCCCAGGCTGCGCTGGACGCCCTCATCGGGTGCAACGCACTACAACGTGCAGATCTACCTGGGTCCGCGCCGCGTCGCGAGCGCCTGGACGACGCGTCCGCAGTTGATGGTCCCGCCTCGGGTCATCGACCAGGGCCGCTACTACATGTGGTCGGTCTGGCCGGCGTTTGGACCACGGACCAAGCCCGCATTCCGTGCGCCGCTCGGCCGTTCGGTCTTCGGCGTCATCCTGCGGCCTCGCATCGTCTTCCGGTCGACGTCCACCGGCGTGCAGGGCGAGGTTCGCCCGCGCATCCCAGGCGGGCTGCTGGCCCTGAGCGCCCCCAGGTCCTTTGCCGCACGCGTTCCCAAGCGCATCCTCATCGGATCGAACAGCCGCTTCGACCTGCGCATCTCGCGTCGTGATGCCGAGCGGCTATCGGCCCGGCTGCTCGACTCCGGATCACACCCGCCGAAGGGACTCAGGCCTCCCGCATAGCGCCGTCGGCGCATGCGTGGACGGCCTCGCCCTCGGGGTGGAACGACACCGGGGCGGCAGGCAGCGGCCTGTTGCCTCGGTGGTCGCCGCGTCAGCGAACGCGGATCAACCCGCCAGTGTCCTGGGTCGGAAGTTCTTTGTCATGTGGCGAGCGAAAAACCCGGTGGATCGGGATATCGGACTCGGGGAGTCCGATATCTCTACGCCGGGGACTGGTGGTCACGCCGGTCCACCTGACAAGGACGCAGCCTTCGTTCATATCGGACCATATGGGCGAAGGTGAGGACGCAGCCCCCGAGGCCGACCGTCCCGCTACCACGTTCAAAATCTAGTGGGAATTTGCAGCCGCCAGATTGCAAAGGAACTTCCGACGCAGGACACTGATATGGAGGTGTGTTTGTCAAGGGGCATGCCGAGATGGCCCGCGTGGGCGGGCCGTTTGGGTGGGCAGAGCACGTCGGGGCTTCGCGTCGACGGTCGCGGTCAGACTGATATCCGCGGGTTGGTTACCG
>JANMKR010000030.1:0-10054 GCA_031372145.1 Actinomycetota bacterium
CAGATCGATCCGGGCCGTCGGGGGGAGCGCCCGCCGGACCGACGCGTCGTCGGCGTTGCCGTGGATTGCGACGAGCGGGGGACCGAGCGAGCGCAGCATCGCGAGCGTCGGCAGATCCGCAAGATCGCCCGCGTGGATCAGCAAGTCGGCTCGCCGGATGACCTCGAGACACGCGTCGGGAAGGACCGAACCGCGACCCGGGAAGTGCGTATCGCTCACGATTGCGACCCGCATCCGGGCTTAGCGCTCCGCACGCGGGTCGACGATCGGAGCAAGCCCGAGGGCCCGACGCGTTTCGTGGAGGATGACGCGGTAGTAGCCCGCGGCCTCCTTCCCCTCGTCGGCGGTCGGCCGCCCGGCGGCGGCGCCCACGCGCGCTGCGACGATCTGGCCGGCGAGCTCGGCGGCGAGGCGCTGGGGGTCATCTGGTGTCATCAAGCCTCCTGGGTTCGAGTCTCCGGTACACTCGCATTGTTCTGCGCGCGTAGCTCAGTGGATAGAGCGCTGGCCTCCGGAGCCAGAGGTCGCAGGTTCGAATCCTGCCGCGCGTGCCTCTTTTGTCGCTGGGCGATGCGATGTGACGGCCGATAATCTGACCGCGTGACCCCGCCGGTCTGGAGTGTTGCGCTCCCCCCTGATGCCGATCCGCCGTATGACGTCTACGTCAACGGCGAGCGGCGAGCACCTGACGTCGACTACACGGTCGAGGGTCGCTGGGTGCGCTTCACGACGCCGCTCAAGCCGCAACCGGCACTGGGGCTCGGGCGGAGGATCATGTTGGGGATCGGCATCGGCGTCTACGGCGACCTCAAGGGTGACGTCGTCGACGTGAGCTTCCGCCGCAACGGCCAAACCGAGCTCGCCAGCGGCCTGCCGATCATCCCGCCACAGGCCGCAGGCACCGATTGAAAAGGCCGTCTGCAGGCGTTTTCAGGACCGATGCACCAGAACGTCCCACGCCGGGGTACGACCGCGCGGTCCGGTAGCCTTCGCACACGTGGATTCCGACCATTTGACCCAGTCAATCGGTGACGACGCCGGCGAAGAACCCGCCGCGGCGACGCTTGTCGACATCGACGAGCCCACCGAGTCCGAGGCGCCACCCGGCCCCCAACGGCCTCCGACCGTGGGGCAGCTTCGCCGGGAGCGCAAGCGCCTGTGGGAGGAACGCCAGGAAGCGGTCTACCACCTGGGCGGCCTCGCGCTGGATCTGCACGGGCGTGCGTTGCTGGGCGACGACCTCGTCGGTCTCCGCGCGCAGGTCGTCACCGAGATCGATCGCCGGATCCTCGAGCTGGATGAACTGCTCCTGGAAGCCGATGACCGACGCCATCGTGGACGCGTGCGCGTCCCGGACCCGGCCGGATACTGCCTCAGTTGCGGCGCCCCGCATCAATCCGAGGCTGCGTTCTGCTTTCGCTGTGGCGCCCGCATCCACAGCCCCGAGGCGGACAGCGACACCCAGGTCATCGCCATGCCGGAGACCGACGGGCAATGAGTGACGATCACGTGACCCTGCCCGACGGCGAGCCGGATCAACCGACCGAGGTCCAGCCGCCGATCGCAGGCGACGGTGCCGAGCCCCCGACGCAGAGCGCGCCTGAGCCGATCATCCCGGTCTGCGCGGAATGCTCCGCCCCACTCGACGAGGATCAGCCGTATTGCCTGGAGTGCGGTGCGCCGACACCCAACGCCCCCAAGCTCCGTCGCCGGCTCGGTCCCGCCGGGATCCTTGCCATCGGGCTTGCCGTCCTCGGCATCGGCGCCGGGATCCTGGCCTACGCGCTCGCCAATGACGACACCGCCACCGCGGGCGTCGCGACCGGGCTCACCACGTCACCGACGACGTTCCCGTCGGTGGGGACGTTCCCGACCGATCCGTCGACATCCGTCGATCAGACGGACCCGTCGACGGTGACCGTTCTGCCGCCGTTCGGGAGCACCAGCGCGCCGTCGACGACGACGTCGCCGTTTCCCAGCACCGGGACGTTTCCGACGACCACACCGTCGGGCACTGAGACGATCCCGCCGGTGACCACCGAGCCCCCCATCACCACGGCGCCTCCCGTCACCACGGCCCCGCCGACGACGACGCGATCGACAACGCCGCCCGTCTCGGGGGCGGACACGTGGCCGGACGGAACGGCCGGATGGACGGTGATCCTTGCCAGCACGTCCAGCCAGTCCGATGCGACGGCGTTTCGCAACCGCGTCAGGAGCGGCGGCCGGGCCGCGGGCCTGATCGAGTCATCCCAGTACTCGACGCTCGAACCGGATCTCTGGGCGGTCTATGTCGGGGTCTACACCAGCCGAACGCAGGCCATCAACCAGGCGACATCGCTTCGCAAGACCTACGCCGGAGCGTACGCGCAACACATCGTCGAGGCGTAGTTCAATCGAATCTAGCCGGTCGGGGCCAGCGTCCGCATTCCACCGACATCGTCCGGGAGTTCGGCGATCGATCGCTCACGTGCCAATGCGTCATACGTCGAGTAGAGATACCGCACGATTCGGCGCGAATCCCACACAACGGTGTCACCGTCGACGAGCACGGGCACGAGTGGCTGCCCCGTCATCTCCTGCACCTCACGCCGCGCCTCGCGATCCCGAGAGACCTCGACGATTTCGTACTCCACGCCGACGTTGGCGAGGCCCTGGCGCGCGGCGGCACACCACGGGCATCGTTCGAGTTGGTACAGCCGGATCATCGGTCCTCCCGTTGGCGGTCGATGCAACAGTACCGCGAAGCCGCCAGACGTTTCAGCCTGTGAGAGATTGCCGACGATGACGGACCGGACCGCTGACGCATCCCCAACGGTCATGGTCGGAGTCGATGTCGGCGGAACCTTCACCGACGCAGTCGTCGTCGCTGATGGACGGCTCGTGACGGCCAAGGTGCCGACGACACCCGACGATCAGAGCATCGGCGCGGTCGCGTCGGTGCTGATCGCACTCGAGCAGGCCGGCGTACGCCCGCTGGACGTCGACCGGTTCGCGCACGGGATGACGGTCGGCACCAATGCGCTGCTCGAGGGAACGGGCGCACCGATCGCGCTCGTCACCACGGAGGGCTTCGCGGATGTCATCGAGATCCGCCGCCAGGACCGTGCGCACCTCTACCGGTTGGATCTCCATCACCCGCCACCGATCGTCCCGCGAGCGCGGCGATTCGAGGTGCATGAGCGCTGCGGCCCCGACGGCGTCATCACACCGATCGATGCCGGTTCGGTCGCCGCGGCGGTCGCGGCGGTCGCAGCCACCGCCGTCGAGGCCGTCGCGGTCGGCCTGCTGTTCTCGTTTGCCCACCCCGACCACGAGCAGCAGGTGACCGACGCCCTGCGCAGCGCACTGCCCGACCTCCACGTCAGCGCATCCTGCGAGGTGCTGCCCGAGATTCGCGAGTACGAGCGCATCGCGACGACATGCGTCGATGCGCACCTGGCCCCGGTGCTGCGCGGCTACCTGGACGCGCTCGGCGATCGCGCCGCGGCGGCGGGGCTGCCTGCTCCGTCCATCATGCAGTCCAACGGCGGCCTGATCGAGCTGGATGAGGCGTCGCGACACGCCGCGTGGACCGTGTTGTCGGGGCCTGCTGCCGGTGTCCTGGGTGCTGCGCACATCGCGAAGCTCGTCGGTGAGCGGAACGTGCTGACGTTCGACATGGGCGGGACCAGCTGCGACGTCGCGCTCATCGAGGGCACACCGGCGCGGACGACCGGCACGTCGATCAACGGGCATCCGCTGCACCTGCCCATGCTGGACGTCCACACGGTGTCTGCCGGCGGTGGCAGCATCGCGTGGGCCGATGACGGCGGGGCGCTACGCGTTGGTCCTGCCTCGGCAGGAGCCGTGCCCGGCCCGGCGTGTTACGGGCGGGGTGGGACGGCCGCGACGGTGACCGACGCCAACGTCGTACTGGGGCGAATCGATGTCAGCGCCCCCCTGGCGGGAGACTTGACGCTCGATCCTGAACGCGCTCGCATCGCCGTCGGTCGCCTCGCCTCCATCCTCGGGCTGGCGGTCGATGCCTGCGCCGAAGGGATCATCGCGGTCGCCGTCCAGGAGATGGCGCGCGCACTTCGCGTTGTCAGCGTCGAGCGCGGTGTCGATCCACGTGCGATGGCGCTGGTGGGGTTCGGTGGTGCCGGACCGCTCCACGCCTGCGACGTCGCCGACGAGCTTGGGATGCGGCGGATCATCCTCCCCCACGGTGCGGGACTGCTGGCGGCCCTGGGCTTGCTCGTCGCGGGGGAGCGGCGCGACGCGGTGCTGAGCGTCCTGGCGCGGATCGATGGGGAGTGTGATCTGACCGAAGCATGTCGGACCGTCGAGCGACGTGCACGCTCGGGTGTGCCCGGCGGCACGTTGTCCCACTCGGCCGACTGCCGCTACGTCGGCCAGTCGCACTTCGTCACCGTCGACTGGGACCCCGTAGACCCGCCGTCGGCCCTGGCCGAGCGGTTCCATCAGGCGCACCGGCGACGCTACGGGGATGCGGATCCGGGTCGCGTCGTCGAGATCGTCTCGATCCGGGTCGCGGCCTCCCGCCCGGGAGTCAACCCCGAATTCGACGTCCCCGGTGACATCGACCCGCCGTCGATCGGCCCGGCCGCGTTTGGCCTGGATGGCGCGACTGCGTGGCTCGCGCCCGGGTGGCGTTGCCGCTCCACCGCCGCCGCCCTGATCCTGGAGCGCTGAATGGACGGCGTGACCCTGCAGATCATGTCCAATGCGCTTCGTGCGGTCGCACAGGAGATGGAGGCCGCGCTGGTGCGCGCCGCCTACAGCCCCAACATCACCGAGCGACGCGACTGCAGCACGGCCATCTTCGACGCGGATGGGCGCATGGTGGTGCAGTCGGCGTCGATCCCCGTGCACCTGGGGGCGATGCCCGAAGCAGTCGACGCGGTGCGCGCCCTCGGGGCCGTGCCAGGTGAGATCTGGATGGTCAACGACCCCTACCGCGGTGGGACGCACCTGCCGGACATCACGATGATCGCACCCATCGCGATCGGCGGCGCACTCGGTGCGTACGCCGTCACGCGGGCCCACCACGCGGACATCGGGGGCATGGCACCGGGCAGCATGCCGTCCGGGTCGCGTGAGCTGTTGCAGGAGGGGCTCGTGATCCCACCCGTGCGGGTGGTACGCGATGGGGAGCCCGTCCACGACGTGTTGCGGCTGCTGCTGGCGAACACACGCACCCCCGTCGAACGTGAGGGTGACCTTCGTGCCCAGATCGCCGCCCAGCGGCTGGCCGAGCGCCGTCTGCAGGAGGTCGCTACGCGGCATGGCGTCGAGCGTGTCCACGAAGCCTTTGCCGCGCTGCTGGAGTACGCCGAGCGCAGGACGCGCAACGCGATCGCCGCGATGCCAGACGGCACGTGGATCGCCCACGAGGCACTGGAAGGCGACGGCATCACCGAGGACGACATCTGGATCCGCGTCGCGGTCACGATCCAAGGTGACCGGCTCCTCGCGGACTTCACCGGAACCGCACCCGCGGCTGCGGGCAACGTCAACTGTCCGCTCGCGGTGACGCGCTCCGCCGTGTATTTCGTCGTCCGAGCGGTCACCGATCCCGACATCCCCGCGTCAGCCGGAGCGTTCGCGCCCGTCGAGGTGATCGCGCCGCCCGGGTGCCTCGTCAACGCGATGTCGCCTTCGGCCGTCGCAGCGGGCAACGTCGAGACATCCAGCCGCATCGTCGACGCGGTGTTCGCCGCGCTCGGTCAGGCGATCGACGTCCCCGCCTACGGGCAGGGCACCATGAACAACCTCGTCATCGGTGGCGCCGGTTTCACCTACTACGAGACGATCGGCGGAGGACAGGGGGCCAGCGCCCACGCCGACGGACCGTCGGGCGTGCACGTCGCGATGAGCAACACCAGGAACACCCCGATCGAGGCGCTCGAGGTGGCCGCTCCCCTGCGCATCCTGCGCTACCGGCTTCGGCACGGGACCGGCGGCGAGGGTCTGCACCGGGGCGGGGACGGCATCGAGCGCACGGTTCAGGTGCTCGCCGACGCCGAAGTCTCGGTACTCGCGGAGCGCCGCGCGTCAGGTCCGCCAGGCCGCAATGGCGGAGGTCACGGGGCACCTGGACGCACCAGCGTCAACGGCGAGCCGGTCCCGGCCAAGTGGCGAGGTCAACTCAAGGCCAGCGACGTCGTTGCCATCGAGAGCCCGGGAGGCGGTGGATACGGCTCGCCGGAACCATCACCTCATTTCACCCTCGGAGCACTCGGCCACAGCCGGGAATCTTCCTCGACGCCCACGAGGGTCCAGATCGAGTAGCCGCAGGCCGCGCAGTGGGACCGCCCACGGATGCCCGGACGACGCGCCGCCGTGCACTGCTCGAAGTTCGCGCACTGGCCGTCGGCGTCCCAGGTCGAGATCCCACAACCAGGGCACACCTCGGGCAGGTAGCGGATGCCGGCGACCTTGACCGCGTCCCGGCAGTGGCGGCACGCGTAGACGGCTGACTGTCCGGGACCCGGTGTCGTCCTGCGGTCTGTCGACACGAATACGCGGATGTGCTCCATCGGCGAGCCCTTGTGAGGGATCCGAACGAGTCGACCGTACCCCACGATGCCCACTGGGACGAGAGCACTTTTGCGCGGTTCGTCGACCACAAAACGCGCTCCGAGCGACAATCGTCAGGGAGACCGCTTCGTCGCCAGATCGATTCCGATGATCACGATCGCATCGACATCCGCGGTGTCCTGCGTGATCGTCACCCCGTCCAGGGGCTGCTTGCGTGTGATGCCGAGGTCGATGGCCAGGTTGTCGGCGACCGCCTCCTTACCAGGCAGGTACATCACAAAGGAGACCTTCTCGTCGAACGTCGAGGCGTTGCCCGGGGTCGCGGTGTTCCATCCGGACTGTTGAACCACGGGGACCAGGTTGGCCGCCGCGCCTGCCTTTCCGGAACCGTTGAGCACCAGGATGGTGTACGCGCTCTTGGGCTGATCCAGTGCGGGGGGCGTCGTCGGGACCACGTTGTTGGAGCTGGGTGGCTGTGGCTTGGTCGTGGTCGCCGACGTGACGCTTGTGCTTCCCGACTTCGTCGCACCCGACCCGGCCGTGCCTGAGTCGCCGTCGCGAATGAACAGATACCAGCCGGTTCCGACGACGACGGCGAGCACGCCCACGATCGCCGCGATGTTGCCGAGCGGCGGCAGGCGCGGCGAATCACGTTTGCCCTCCAGCAGTCCGGTGGACGTGCCCGCCCGGCGTTGGAGCTGGGTCAGCCGATCGAGCGAAACCCGCGCGGCAGCCCCCTCGCGCTCAGCGAGGCGGGACTCCAAACGGCGCACCGACCGCCCATGTCGAATTGCCTGGATCACCAGAGCGATCGCCAAGAGCAGCGAGAGCGCGGCCGCCGAAGGTGTCAAGAGATCGAGCCACTTCTGCACCGAGGCGGCAGGTTAGCAGCCGGGAGGGTCACCTCCCCCGTCCTGCGGGCACACCGGCGACGACGTCGATCGCAATCCGCACTCCACTTTTGGCAACATTGCGCCGATACAGAGGTGATGGCAATCACCACGTCCCATCTGAGCGAGCACGCTGCGAGTGACGTCGCGCTGTCGGAGGTCGTCGCGGCGTTGTCGCACGCGCTCGACCTGACCGAAGGGCAGCCGCGCGGTCACGCCGGCCGCACGTGTCTGTTGGGAATGCGCCTGGCACGCGACATCGGCGTGCCCGCCGTCTTGCGTCCCAGCCTCTACTACGCGCTGCTGCTCAAGGACGCCGGCTGCTCCAGTTCGTCCGCGCGGATGAGTGAGATCTTCGGCGGTGTCGACGACCTCGAGCTCAAACGGGCCGGGAAGCTTGTCGACTTCAGCAAACCCTCCGAAACCCTGCGGTTCGTCCGCGAGCACGCCGGGTCGGGGACACGGGGCATCCGGCATGCACGAGAAGTCATCGTCGCGGCGATCCAGTTCGCCTCGGCCGGCGGCGCAATCGTCGAAGCCCGGTGTGATCGAGGAGCCCGAATCGTCGCGGAGTTGGGTTTTCCCCAGGCCGCCGCCGAAGCCGTTCGCGCGCTGGACGAACACTGGGATGGGACCGGACGCCCGGATCGACTCCACGGCGACCAGATTCCGATCCTCGCCCGCGTCGCCTGCCTGGCGCAGACCGTTGACGTGTTCCTGACCGCGTTCGGCCGCACCGCAGCCCGCGACATGGTCCGCGACCGTCGCGGTCGATGGTTCGATCCGAACCTCGCGTCCGCATTCCTCGCGATTGGCGACGGCGATGCGATCTGGACACACCTCGACGCAGCGGGTGACCCGTCGGCGATTGCCGAGGCTGCCCCCGACAACGGCATCCGGGTGGCCGGCGACGACGACCTGGACCGGATCGCAGCCGCATTCGCAGAAGTGATCGACGCGAAGTCGCCGTATACGTTCAATCACTCCACCGGGGTCGCCGCCTACGCGGTCACGGTGGCGCATGAGCTCGGGATGTCGCAGGACGACCTGCGGAGTCTCCGCCGCGCCGCACTCCTTCACGACATCGGCAAGCTCGGAGTCCCCAACTCCATCCTCGACAAGCCCGGCAAGCTCACCGACGAGGAGTTCGCGACCGTCCGCACCCATCCGCGCCACACCGAGGAGATCTTGTCCAAGGTCGCCGCGTTCGCACCGATCGCGTTCGTGGCCGGCGCGCACCACGAGCGCATGGACGGGCGCGGGTACCATCGCGGCATCGGCGCCGACCAACTGCCTCTCGAAGCCCGGATCTTGGCGGTCGCGGACGTCTTCGAGGCGATGTACGCCGACCGCCCCTATCGTGCCGGCATGCCGGTCGACCGCATCCTCGGCATCATGCGCGAGGACATCGGCTCGGCGTTCTGCGGCATCTGCGTGGAGGCCCTCCACTCCTGCGTCGATCGCGGCGAGGTGCCGCGAATGCCCGCGAGCGTTATGTCCCCGGCGTGACCCGGTAGGCGTCGAAGACGCCGTCCACGTTGCGCAGGCTCGAAATGAGCGCGCGCAGACCGTCCACGTCGCCGATGTCGACGGTGAACCGCGTCCGGGCCATCTGATCGTCGACCGAGCAGAACGCGGTCACGATGTTGGCGCCGGCCTCGCCGACGGCCCGTGAGAGGTCCTCGAGCAGGCGTGGCCGGTCCCAGCTGTCGACGGCGAGCTCGACGTTGAAGCTGCGCTTGGCAGGTCCGGTCCACGTCACGGACGTGAACCGTTCCGGGCTGCGAAGGAGCGCTTTGGCGTTGGGGCAATCCTCACGGTGGACGGTGATGCCGCGGCCCATCGAGATGTAGCCCAGGATGTCGTCACCCGGCACCGGCTTGCAGCAGTTGGCCATCCGCACCATGACGTCCGCCACGCCGTCGACCGAGATGCCCAGATCGCCTGAGGGGCTGGCGCTGCGCACCTTCTGGTGGCGTTGCAGCTCGAGCGACGCCTGTTCTTCGGCGACGACCTGCCCGGTCTTGAGGCGCGCGATGAGCTTGTTGACAACCGTCTGGACCGACGTTCGGCCGGAACCGATCGAGACGTAGAAGTCCTCCGCCTTCTTGAACCCCATCTCCTGGATGACCTGGAGCAGCAGCGGTGAGCCCGCGATCTTCTGGTTGGGCAACCCGGCCTTGCGCAGGTGGTCCTGCAACAGCTCGCGGCCCTGGTGTTCCGCGCCCTCCCGCTGCTCGCGTTTGAAGAACGCGCGGATCTTGGTACGCGCCTTGCCGGTCGAGACGAGGTTGAGCCAATCGCGCGATGGACCACGCGGTGACTTGCTGGTCAGGATTTCGACGAAGTCGCCGGACTGCAGCTTGTGCGACAGCGGCACGATCCGGCCGTTGACGCGTGCGCCGACCGTCCGGTGGCCGACGTCCGTGTGCACGTCGTAGGCAAAGTCGATCGGGGTGGCACCGGCCGGCAGGGCGCGTACCTCACCCTTGGGCGTGAACACGTAGACCTCGTCCTGGTAGAGGTCCGACCGCAACGTGTCCATGAACTCGCCGGGGTCACGCGTGTCCTTCTGCCACTCCATCATCCGGCCAAGCCACGCGAGGCGCTCGGAGTCG
>JANMKR010000060.1:0-1859 GCA_031372145.1 Actinomycetota bacterium
GACCACGGCGTGTCCGGTGGCATTCACGGCCAGCGACGGATCGGTCCCGCGACCGACCGAGGGCTCGACGTCCCAGCTCGCCGATGCGGGGGTACGCGACGCGGAGCGAATCTCGCCGCGCTCGTGCCAGACGACCATCGCTGCGCCCGCGCCATCGACACCCAGTCCCAACGTCTGGATCGGTGCGGGTGCCAGCGCACGGATCTCCGTCGGTGGCGTCCAGGATGCTCCGCCTCCAGACAGGAATGACGCCTTGAGGACGTCACCCGCCGCCGTTGTCTCGACCCAGACGAGGGTGGCGGCACCTCCCGGGGCGATCGCGATCGCCCCGGTCCGCGCATCCACAGTCGGGATCGTGGCGATGGAATCCCACAGGCCGGTAGTCATGGAACGGTACGCAACACGCATGGCGCCACCAGCGAGCCATGCGACGACGCAGTCTCCCGCGGCGTTCAGGTCAGCGAGCCGGGGATTCGCGAACAACCCGTTCTTCGTGTCGGGACGGGGCGCGAGCGTCTGAGACGACGTGGCCCCGCCGGCAGCGATCAGGGTCGCGGAAACATCATCGGTCGTCGACCCGCTTCTTCCCAACGCCAGCACGTCACCGCGGGCGTTGATGCGACTTCCGAACTGCGCATTGGCGGGGAGCACGGTTCGCTCCCAGATACCGCCGACGCGGCGGGCCGGCGGACCGTCCAACGCCGCGTTATCCTCGGTAACGGCTCGGTGTGCGCCGTCCGGGCTGAGGATCAGCCGGCTCGGGGATCCGCTTCCGACCAACTCGGGTGCCCCCCATTGCGCCGACGCCACCGGTACAAGGGCGAGTGTCGCGCCGGCGACACGCAGTCCCATCCACGCGATGCGATTGTTCATGTCGGCAATGATCCACCGGTTCGTGGCGGGGTGTGTGGGCGCCACGGGAAGGGTGTGTGAAGGCCACATGAAGGGCGGGGGTACGGTCGTCCCACGCCTGCGCCGATGCCGGGTCGGTCGCACTGCGCCGCTCGGCCACGGTGCGCGTCACGTCCCGGTCCAGGTCGGGGCGCGCTTTGCGAGGAAGGCGGCGAAACCCTCCTGGGCGTCGTCGGTTGCGGCACTCGCGGCCATGACACCCCCGGCGTGGTCGTAGGCATCCGGCAACGCCGGCTCCAGGTTGGCGTAGAACGCCCGCTTGCCCGTTGCGAGGACGAGTGGGCTGGCCGTTGCGATCTGCGCTGCGAGCTCCATGGTGCGCGTTGCGAGTCGATCGTCGGGCACGACTTCGTTGATCAACCCCCATTCCGCGGCAGTGGGCGCATCGATCGGGTCGCCGGTCAGGAGCATCTGCATCGCCCTCTTGCGTCCCACGGCACGGGCGACCTCGACCATCGGAGTTGTGCAGAACAGCCCGACCCGCACGCCCGGAGTTGCGAACCGGGCCGATGTGGCGGCGACCGCCAGGTCACACGCTGCGACCAGCTGGCAGCCCGCGGCCGTCGCGATCCCCTGCACGCTCGCGATGACCGGCTGCGGCAGGTCGTGGATCGCGAGCATCAGCTCCCCGCAGGCCCGGAACAGATCGTCGTAGAACGCCGGTTCGCGGTCCGTCATCTCACGCAGGTCATGGCCGGCGCTGAACGCCGGGCCGGTCGCGGCGAGCACGATGACCGTCGCGTCGCTTCCCGTCAGGGCGTCGTGCAGGGCCGCGATCGTCTCGAGCGAGAGCGGGTTGCGCCGCTCTGGCCGGTTGAGCGTGACGGTCAGAATCGGACCCTCGCGTGTGACCAGCACCTGTTCGCTCACGTCGCCTCCTGGGGTCTCGTTACACCGCCAGTGTAGAACCAGCCGGTCGGATACGCTGACGCAATGCCGATGCTTGC
>JANMKR010000165.1:0-1913 GCA_031372145.1 Actinomycetota bacterium
CACCACCTGGCGCATGTCGTCGCTGCTCGGCAACTACGTCACCCCGGTGCCCGCACAGATGCGGCGTGGGCCCTACTGGTTTTCGGGCTCCGCGGATGCCATCTACCAGAACCTCAACCTGATCTACGACGAGCGGCCTGATTACGTCGTCGTGCTCGGCGCCGACCACATCTACCGCATGGATCCCCGCCAGGTCCTGGACCACCACATCGAAACCGGCGCCGGCGTCACCGTGGTCGGCATGCGCGTGCCGATCGCCGAGGCCAGCAGCTGCGGCGTCATCGACAAGGACCCCAACGGGCACCGCATCGTGACGTTTCGCGAAAAGCCCGACACCGCAGAAGGCCTTCCGGACGCACCGCATCAGATTCTGGCCAGCATGGGCAACTACGTGTTCAGCACCGAGGCGCTCATGGAGGCCGTCACCACCGACGCCAACGACCCCGACTCGCGACACGACCTTGGCGGCAGCATCATCCCGTTGATGACAGGTCGCGGTGACGCCGCGGTCTACAACTTCAACGACAACGTGGTGCCGGGTTTGCGGCGCGATCCCAACGGCAGGTACTGGCGGGACGTGGGAACCCTCGATGCCTACTACGACGCCAACATGGACCTGATCGCCGTCATCCCGGCGTTCAACCTCTACAACCGCGAATGGCCGATCTTGACGATGCCCGAGCCGCTGCCGCCGGCCAAGTTCGTGTTCAGCGAAGACGACCGCATGGGCTACGCGACCGACTCCCTGGTCTGTGCCGGGGTGATCGTCGCCGGCGGCCATGTGCACCACTCCATCCTCTCGCCCGGCGTGCGGGTGCATGAGCGGGCCAACGTGCGCGACTCGGTGTTGATGCACGACGTCATCGTCGGCCGCGGCGCCATGGTGCACCGAGCCATCCTCGACAAGGGCGTTGTCGTCGAAGAGGGCGCTCAGGTCGGGGTCAACCTCGACGCAGATCGTGCACGGTTCGTCGTGTCTGACGGCGGCATCGTCGTAATCGGAAAAGGCGAGCGCGTCACCGCAGCGTGAGGGTCGCGGTGCTCACACGCGAATACCCGCCCGAGGTCTACGGCGGGGCCGGCGTACATGTCGAGTATTTGACACGGGAGCTTGCCCGGCTCAGCCAGGTCGACGTGCATTGCTGGGGCGCCGCACGGGCAGCGGCCCCTGGCGGGCCGACGGTCCATGCATACACGGCCTGGGACGCGCTGGCAGGCGCTGCCCCGCACGCGGCCGCGCTGCAAGCCGTCTCGATCGACCTGGCGATGACGGCTGGGATCGAGGGCGCCGATATCGCCCACAGCCATACCTGGTACGCCAACCTGGCCGGCCATCTCGCCAAGCTGACCTTCGGGATCCCGCACGTCGCGACGGTCCACAGCCTGGAGCCGCTTCGCCCATGGAAGGCCGAGCAACTGGGCGGCGGATACGCCGTGTCGAGTTGGTGTGAGAAGACCGCGCTCGAAGCCGCCGATCACATCATCGCCGTGTCCAAGGAGCATCGCGGCGACCTGATGGCGTGTTACCCAGCCATCGATCCGGACAGGGTCAGCGTCATCTACAACGGCATCGACGCGGCGCAGTACCGACCCGATTCGAACACCGACGTGTTGGAGCGGCACGGCATCGACCCGAGACGCCCGTCGGTGGTGTTCGTTGGGCGGATCACCCGCCAGAAGGGCCTGGTCCACCTGCTGGATGCCGCGCCCGCAATCGATCCCGGCGCGCAGCTCGTACTGTGCGCCGGTGCCCCCGACACACCCGAGATCGCCGCTGAGATCGAGGTATCGGTCGCCCGGGTGCGGGCCGAGCGTGGCAACGTGGTGTGGATCCGGGACATGCTGCCCAAGGCCGACGTCGTGCAGATCCTGAGCCACGCGTCGGTGTTCGCGTGCCCCTCCATCTACGAGCC
>JANMKR010000192.1:0-17809 GCA_031372145.1 Actinomycetota bacterium
GGCGCCCGCCACGCCAAGGCGTTCCTGATCTCGATGCGCACCGGCGGCAAGCTCAACGAGACCCTGCTTGTGCCGTTCACAGACCCGATCAAGGCACAGCTCGACATCCCGTTCGCGCTCAAGATGTTGTCCAAGGGCAAGGCGCCATCGCCGTTGCCGCACAAGGTCAAGCGCCACGACGAGGTCAAGAAGCTCATGAAGAACGTCAAGGAGACGATCTAGTGCCCCGCCAGTTCGCCTACTACCCCGGTTGCATCGCGGAGTTCTCCTCCAAGGAGCTCAACGCCACGACGCAGGCGCTCGCGCCGATGCTCGACATCGACCTGGTGCCGATGCCCGGGGCAACGTGTTGCGGCGCCGGTGACATCGCCGAGGCCAAGCCGAACCTCTATCTGACGCTCAACGTGCGCATCCTCTCGGAAGCCGAAGAGATGGGACACGATGTGCTCACCATCTGCAACGTCTGCACGCTCAACCTGCGGCGGGCCAACAAGATGGTCAAAGAGGACGCGCGCCTGTTGGAGCAGGTCAACGGCGAGTTGGTCAAGGCCGGCTCCCGTCCGTACGCGGGCTCCGTCGACGTGACCCACCTGCTGTGGTACATCTCGACCGAGGAGGGGCTGGCCCAGCTCGAGAAGCAGGGGCCCCGTGGACTCAACGGTCTGCGCGTTGCCCCCTACTACGGCTGCCAGTTGCTCCGCCCGTCATCGGTGATGGGCTTCGAGGACCCCGACAAGCCACAGTCGATGGAGCGCCTGATCCGCGCACTCGGCGGCGAGGTTGCCGACTACGAGGCCAAGTCCAAGTGCTGCGGCTTCCCGATCATCCTCGCCCGCGAGCAGGTCGCGCTCAAGGAGTCACACGTCGCCCTGTCACAGGCGCGGGACGCGGGGGCGGACTGCATGGTCACGCCGTGCCCGCTGTGCCACCTGGCGATGGACGCCTACCAGCGCAAGGCCGAGATCGCGAACGACACCGAGTACAACATGCCGGTGCTCCACCTGCCGCAGCTCTTGGGTCTTGCGCTCGGGTTGGGTCAGGACGTCCTGCAGTTCAAGCGCCACATGGTGTCGCTCGACCGTGTGCTTGAGACGGTCGGGGCGTAGATGGGTCTGTTTCGCCGCACGGCGTCCGAACCGGTTCCCACCCCCGACCGTGCTGCGCGCAAATCCGGTCGGCGGATCCGGATGCTCAAGCGCCTCGTGATGTGGTTGTTCCCGTTCGCGCTCGACGCCATTCTGCGTCGACGCAAGGGCCGAACCGGCCGTGACCCGGGAGGCCCGTCCCGCAAGCCGTAGCCGACACCGTCCGCCCGGCACGGGCTACGGCGTCGGCGGAGGGGCCACAGACGGGGTGCCCGGCGGCGAGATCGCTCCGTCGGCCGTGATGACGGCAGCATTCTTTCCGAAGTCCTGAACGGAGAGTTCTCGTACACGGCTGACGATCGTGCCACCCGGTGTCGGAACGCCCTTGCCGACGAGCGTCACCGGATGCAACCGTCCCGCAAGGAATGCGCCGTTGCGGCCGAGTTCCACGTCGAGCACGGCCGTCCGCTTCTTGTTGCCTGACAGTGAGAACACCGAGTACCCCATGAAGTTGCCCAGGCTGTACGCGATCGGCACCCCTTTGTAGAACTCGACGCCACGCATGATGTGCGGGCCGTGCATGATGACGATGTCTGCACCGGCCTCGACCACCGCGTGCGCGAATCGCAGCGAGTCGCCGCGATTCTCCCCCAGAAACAGCTCCGTTCCCGGACGAACGTGATCGGCCGTCGAACCTTCGGCACCGGCATGGACGGTGACGATCACGACGGGCGCCTTGGCGGCGGCGGCGGCGACCAGCTTCCGCGCGCCGGGGATGTCGCGCATGTCGTTCGACACGTCGTTGAACGCGAAGCCGAGCACGGCCACGTTGCCGCCTGCGACCGGCAGATACGCCGTGGATCCGGGCCATCCGGTCCCCCGAATTCCTGCACGCGCGAGATTCGCACGGGTCTGTTGCCGTCCGATCGCGCCGAAATCGTCGGCATGGTTGTTCGCGACCGTCATCACGGTGAAGCCGGCTTCCTTGAGCCAGCGCCGGTACGTCGGAGGCATGCGGAACGCGAAACAGTTGGGACCCGGGCTGGGTCCACACTTCGAGGTCCCCCCGGTCGCCAACGTGCCCTCGAGGTTGCCCAGTACGACATCTCCGTGCAGCAGGGGCTTGACCGCACTGAACAGGGTTCGTCCGCCATCGGGCGGGAGCCCATATGGCCGGCTTCCCATGACCGTGTCGCCGACGGCCGCGAGCCGGATCGAACGCTCGAGCGGCGACACTGCGACCGCGGCCTGGACCGCCCGCTCACCCGTTCCATCCACCGAGGGCCCACCCGTGCTCGCCCGAAGGACCGGGATTCCGATCGCGAGGGTCAGGATCCCGAGCACAGCGACACGGCGGCGCCTGACCTGCCGTCGCCGCACGGCTGATCGCCGACGCGTCGCCGACTGCGGTCCTGTGGAGCGGGGAGACGAGCTCATACGCGCGGAGTATCCCGGTTGGAGGCGCTGTGTGACGAGCACACGCGCCGCCAAGTCTGCCACCTCGTGCACGAACGTGACAACCGGCCCCCCAAGTGCCCATCACCGTCGGCACGCGGTCTCTGGAGGCGTCCGTCGTATCATCCGCCTCGTGACGCCTTTGCCGAACGTGGTGGCGCTGACCGGCGCGATCCGAAATGAGTTGCCCACCAGTTGCACGCACTGCGTGTTCTGGCAGACCATCACGAGCACCACGGACGTCCGACGGAAGGATCGGTGGGTCCGCGCATTCGAGGATCGCCACGGCGCCTGGGGGCGCGCCCTGTTCGACGGCGATGCGTTCCTGGGGCTCCTGCAATACGGCCCGGCATCCGCATTTCCCCGTGCGCGTGCGCTTGCCGCCGGGCCGCCGAACCCCGACGGCGTGCTGTTGACGTGCGCGTACCTGGCAGAGGGGGATCCCACAGCCGCGCTCGAACGGCTTCTGCTCGAGGCCCTTGCCGATGCCAAGGCTCGCTCGTTCACGACCGTGGACGCCTTTGCGATCGGCACCGACGACGCCCCCCTCGACGACGGTCAGCTGATCGGACACCACACGCTGTTCCACCGTCCTGCGCTCATGCGCATGGGCTTCCGTGAGGAGCGCTCGCGTGGTCCCGTGGCACTGATGCGTCTCGCACTCCGCGGATTGCAGGATGTGGACAAGCCCGCGCACACGTTGGCCGTCGCCCCGCACACCGCACCGGCTCGAGGCTGATGGCGCTCCGCGAAGTCGGCGCCCTGTTGGGTCTCGGTGCCCTCGGCGGGACGTGGGCCGTCGCCTGGAGCGCCCGACGCGCACAACTGCCCGAGCGCACCGCGATGCTCGACGCACGCACACAGGTCCAGGTGCGACTGGACGCGCTGCGGGCGCGAACCGCGGCGTTGGCACGGCGGGACCTGACCGGACAGGCGCGCCGGCTTGTCGACGAGGTTGTCGAGCAGCAGGTGCTGATCAACGCCATCTTGAGCCGCACCGCCACCGTCGAGGACGTGACCGACCTGCATGCCGAGATCGAGGATGCGTTCATGTCGATCGGCGAGGCGGCGGCGTTGGTGGGGGCGCACATGCCGGCCGACGCCCCGTTCGCAGGCCTCTGCGCCGTCGATCCGGGGCACGGTGTGGCGACGACACCCGTCGCGCACGATGACGGGATCGTCACGGTCTGTGGAGACTGTGCGAACGCGGCGGCTGAATCCGAGCTCCCCGGGCGGCGTCAGGTCACGATCGGCGGTCGCCCCGTCGCCTTCGATGACGCGGCGGCTACAACCAGCCGCGGGTGACGAGCGACTCTGCGATTTGAACGGCGTTGGTCGCGGCGCCTTTGCGCAGGTTGTCGCTGACGAGCCACATGGCGATGCCGCGCGGATGTGAGCTGTCGTCGCGGATGCGGCCCACGAACACCTCGTCACGTCCGGTCGCTTCGCGGGCCAGGGGGTAGCGATTGTGGGCCGGATCGTCGACGAGCGCGATCCCGGGGGCGCCCATCATCAGCTCGCGCACGTGTTGTGGGCTGATCTTCTCGGATGTCTCAATGTGAATCGCCATCGAGTGGGCCTGGAGGACCGGCACCCGGACGCAGGTCGCGCTTATCGCAAGATCCGGTTGCCCGAGCATCTTGCGGGTCTCGGCGGCGACCTTGCGCTCCTCACCCGTATAGCCCGACTCGTCGAACACGTCGATGTGCGGCAGGACGTTGAATGCGATCGGATGCGGATACACCGACGGCTCCGGCTCGTTGCCGTCCAGGTGACCACGGGTCTGCGCCAGCAGTTCCTGGATCGCCGCGGTTCCCGTCCCGCTGACCGACTGATAGCTCGCAACGATGACCCGCTCCAACCCGACCGCATCGGCGATCGGTTTGAGCGCCACCACGAGCGGCGCCGCGACGCAGTTGGGATTGGCGATGATGCCGTTGTGGCCTTCGATGTCGGCCTCGTTGACCTCGGGCACGACAAGCGGCACGTTGGCGTCCATGCGAAACGCCGAGGAGTTGTCGATCACGACGGCCCCGGCTTCGACTGCCGCAGGGGCGAACGTCCGTGCACGATCTCCACCCGCCGAGAACAGCGCGATGTCGATGCCGTCGAACGAACCGTCGGTCAGCGTCTCGACGAACACGGGCTTGCCCAGGTAGTCGAGCTGGCGGCCGGCGCTGCGTGACGACGCGAGCGGGCGCAGCTCGGTCACAGGGAAACCGCGCTCCTCGAGCACACGCAGCATGGTGCCCCCGACGGCACCGGTCGCTCCGACGATGGCGACCTTAAACATTGGCCCTCCGTTCGGCTTCGCCGCCCAGATCGAACGCAGCGTGCAACGCGCGCACCGCGCGCTCGACCTCGCGCCGGTCGATCACGACGGTGACGCGGATGGTCGACGTGTCGATCATCTGGATGTTGATGCCCTCGGTCGCGAGCACCCGGAACATCTTTGCCGCGACACCCGGTTCGGACTTCATGCCGGCGCCGACGAGCGTGACCTTGCCGATCTGGTCGTCGGTCATCAGTTCCGCGAAATCGAGCGAACCGCGAAGGCCGTGGATGACTTCCTCGGCCTTGCGCAACTCGGTCAGCGGCACCGTGAAGGAGACGTCGGTGTGTCCTTGGTGGCTGACGTTCTGGATGATCGTGTCGACGTTGATCATCGCGTCGGCCAGGGCCGTGAAGATCGTGCCTGCGACCCCGGGACTGTCAGCGACGCCCGCAAGCGTGATCTTGGCCTCGTCGCTCTTGTGCGCGATGGCCGACACGATGGCTTTCTCCATTCCGGGCGTCTCCTCGGTGATCCATGTGCCCTCGTCCGGCACGAATGATGAGCGAACATGAACTGGCACGTTGTGGTTGCGCGCAAACTCGACCGAACGCAGCGCCAACACCTTCGAGCCATTGGCCGCGGCCTCGAGCATCTCCTCGTGGCTGACGAGCGGCAGCTTGCGCGCGTCGGGCACGACCCGCGGGTCCGCGGTGAACACGCCCGTCACGTCAGTGTAGATCTCGCAGACGTCGGCATCCAACGCGGCTGCGAGTGCGACGGCGGTGGTGTCGCTGCCACCGCGACCGAGCGTCGTGACATCGCGTTCGGTCGAGACCCCCTGGAAGCCGGCGACGAGCACGATGTGATCGGCGGCGATCGCCTCGCGCAGACGGTCGGCCCTGATCTCGACGATCTTCGCCTTGGTGTGGGCGGTGTCGGTGACGATGCCGGCCTGGGACCCCGTGAACGACATCGCCTCGTGGTCCAGATCCTGCAGCGCCATCGCCATCAGCGCGCACGAGATCCGCTCGCCGGTCGACAGCAACATGTCCATCTCACGCGGATCGGGCTGATCGGAGATCTCCTGCGCCATCGCGACGAGCCCATCCGTGGTCGTGCCACGCGCAGACAGGACGGCGACGACCTGGTGGCCGTCCTCCTTGGCCGCGGCGATGCGCCGCGCCACGATCTTGATCTTGTCAGCGTCGGCGACAGAACTTCCGCCGAACTTCATCACACGCAGGCCGATCGGGTCCTCCTCGGGACAAGGTCGCCGGATTGTAGCGAGCCGACGTCTGGGCGCCCGCATGCCGACGCCACCACAGCCGACTGCGCACGCAGGACGGCAGACGCGATCCGCGTGCGAATCGCGCAAGGACTCGCCCGGTCGGCGTAGGGATCGCGTCAGGGGCCATTGCGTCGCCCGGACCGCGGGAGTGTGATGTTCACATGACCGATCTGCTCTTCGTGCTCCTTGTCGCGCTGTGTTTCGTGATCGCCCTGGCAGCGGTCGTGGCCTGTGCGCGCATCACAACGTCAGGGTCCATACACGTCGAATCCACCAACGACATGGATGACCTGGCGTGACCGGTGACGACCTCGTCGGGTTGATACTCGCCGTCGTGATTTTCGCGTACCTCGTGTACGCGCTGCTCGCGCCAGAGCGCATGGGATGAGCTGGCCTGGCTGGGCACAAGCGCTCCTGCTCTTCGCCATGGTGGGGGTCACGACACCGCTCCTGGGTCGCTACCTGGCGAGTGTGTTCGGTGACGGGCGAGCGCCGTTCGACCGGGTGTTCCTGCCGATCGAACGCCGCCTGTACCGCCTGATCGGCGTCGACGCCGACCGCGAGCAGACCTGGGTCGTCTACGCCGTATCGCTGCTCTGCTTGAGTGCAGTGTCGGTCGTCGCCCTCTACGCACTGGAGCGCGTGCAAGGTGTGCTGCCCGGCAATCCCACCGGGGTTTCGGGCATCAATCCGTCCCTGGCGTTCAACACCGCGGTCAGCTTCGTCACCAACACCAACTGGCAGAACTACGCGGGCGAGTCGACGATGAGCCACCTGACGCAGATGGCGGGACTCACGGTGCAGAACTTCATCTCGGCCGCCGTCGGGCTGGCGGTGGCCGTCGCGCTGATCCGCGGACTCGTGCGACGCCGTGCATCGACGGTCGGGAACTTCTGGGTCGACGTGACCAGAGGTGTGCTCCGCGTGCTGCTCCCGCTGTCGGTCATCCTGGCGCTCGTCTTCGTCAGTCTCGGGATCATCCAGAACCTCGGCGGCTTCACTCACGTGCGCACGCTGGAGGGAGCGAGCCAACTCATCCCCGGCGGCCCGGTGGCGAGCCAGGAGGCGATCAAGGAGATCGGCACCAACGGCGGCGGGTTCTTCAATGCGAACTCGGCTCACCCGTTCGAGAACCCGAACGCCATCGCCAACCTGTTGCAGATCTGGGCGCTGTTGGCGATTCCGTTCGCGCTCACCTTCGCGTTCGGACGCCTCTGTGGCGATCGCCGCCAGGGCTGGGCCGTCTTCGCGGCCATGGCCCTGCTGTGGGGCGGATCGACGGCGCTCGCGATGCACGCCGAGGCGGGCGGCAACCCGCGACTGACCCAGGCGGGCGCGGTCGCACACGCCCCCAACCTGGAGGGCAAGGAAACGCGCTTCGGCGCCCCCGCGTCCGGGCTCTACGCGGCGTCCACGACGGGCACGTCGACCGGCGCGGTCAACTCCTCTCACGACAGCTTCACCCCGGTCGGTGGCGCCGTGCCGCTCGTCAACATGATGCTGGGCGAGGTCAGCCCGGGCGGCGTCGGCGCCGGCCTCTACTGCATGCTCGTGTTCGCGCTGCTCGCGGTCTTCCTGGCGGGGCTCATGGTGGGCCGAACCCCCGAGTACCTGGGCAAGAAGATCCAGGCGACGGAGATGAAGTTGGTGGTGTTGTACCTGCTCATCGTCCCGCTCCTCGTGCTTGGGTTCACCGCCATCTCCGTCCTGCTCGGCGGCGCGAAGCGATCCATTCAGGATCCGGGCCCGCACGGCCTGACCGAGGTGCTCTACGCGTTCACCTCCGCGGCGAACAACAACGGGTCCGCCTTCGGTGGCCTCACCGGCAACACCGACTGGTACAACACCACGCTCGGCCTGGCGATGCTGTGCGGACGGTTCCTGCTCATGGTTCCGGTCCTCGCGATCGCCGGCTCGCTCGCGCGCAAGCAACCGGCGCCGACCGGACCCGGCACCTTCCCGACCGGCACACCGCTGTTTGCGGGACTCCTGGTCGGGGTCGTCGTCATCGTCGTCGGCCTCACCTACTTTCCGGTGCTTGCACTCGGACCCCTCCTCGAGGCGGTCACACTGTGACGCACGGCCAACGCATGTTCGATCCCGCCCTGGTTCGTCGTGCCACGATCGACAGCATCCGCAAACTCGACCCGCGCGTCATGGTCAGAAACCCGGTCATGGCGATTGTGTTGGTCGGCGCCCTGCTCGTCACGTTCGTCTTCGCGCGAGACGTCTCGTCGGCGATCGCAGCGGACAACGTCTTCACCGGTCTGGTGGGGGTGTGGCTCTGGTTCACGGTCCTGTTCGCGAACTTCGCAGAGGCTCTCGCCGAAGGGCGCGGCAAGGCGCAGGCCGACACGTTGCGGCGCACGCGGGCCGAGACCAAAGCGCATCGGCGGCTGCCGGACGGCACCATCGAGGACGTGCCCAGCAGCGGTCTGACGGTCGGTGACGAGTGCGTCGCCCAGGCCGGAGACCTGATCCCGGCGGATGGGGATGTCATCGAGGGCATCGCCAGCGTCGATGAGTCGGCAATCACGGGCGAGTCTGCCCCGGTCATCCGCGAGTCCGGTGGTGACCGATCCGCAGTGACCGGAGGGACCCGGGTGCTGTCGGACCGCATCGTCGTTCGGGTGACGGCACGACCGGGTGAGAGCTTCCTTGATCGCATGATCGCGCTGGTCGAAGGCGCGAACCGCCAGAAGACTCCGAACGAGATCGCACTCAACATCCTGCTGGCCGGGCTCACGATCGTCTTCCTCATGGCCGTCGTGACCCTTCAACCGTTCGCCGTGTTCTCAGGCGCGCGTCAGGAAATCGTCGTGCTGGTCGCGCTGCTCGTGTGTCTGATCCCGACGACCATCGGGGCGCTGCTCTCCGCAATCGGCATCGCGGGGATGGATCGCCTGGTGCAACGAAACGTCTTGGCCTTGTCGGGGCGGGCGGTCGAGGCGGCCGGCGACTGCTCGACGTTGCTGCTCGACAAGACCGGCACCATCACGCTCGGCAACCGGCAGGCGGCGGCGTTTCTGCCGCTGGGTGGCGTCACCGAGCGCGAGCTCGCAGAGGCTGCGCAGCTCGCGAGCCTGGCTGACGAGACCCCGGAGGGCCGCTCGATCGTGGTGCTCGCGAAGGTCCGCCACGACATCCGGGAGCGCACGCTGACCGGCGCGACCCTCATCCCGTTCAGTGCCACCACCCGCATGAGCGGCGTCGATGACGATGGACGCCAGGTGCGCAAGGGCGCGACCGATGCCGTGCGCGATTGGGTCGCCGCACAGGGTGGTGAGTGCCCCGCCGAAGTCGACGAGATCTGCAACCGAATCGGGACCGGTGGCGGGACGCCCCTGCTCGTGGCTGACGGACGCCGTCCGCTCGGTGTGGTGCACCTCAAGGATGTCGTCAAGGACGGCATGCGCGAGCGGTTCGATCGGCTCAGGGCGATGGGGATCCGCACCGTCATGATCACCGGCGACAATCCCCTGACGGCGCAGGCCATCGCCGAGGAGGCCGGCGTCGACGACTTCCTGGCGGAGGCCACACCGGAAGACAAGTTGCAGCTCATCCGCCGGGAGCAGGCCGGAGGACGGCTCGTGGCGATGACCGGGGACGGCACCAACGACGACCCCGCGCTCGCGCAGGCGGACGTCGGGGTCGCGATGAACAGCGGGACCCAGGCGGCCCGCGAGGCGGGCAACATGGTCGACCTGGATTCGAATCCGACCAAGCTCATCGAGATCGTGGAGGTCGGCAAGGGGCTGCTCATGACGCGGGGTGCGCTGACGACGTTCTCGGTCGCGAACGACGTCGCGAAGTACTTCGCGATCATCCCGGCGATGTTCGCGGGCACGTTCCCGGCGCTCGACCGGCTCGACGTGATGAACCTGTCGAGTCCCCGGTCGGCGATCCTCGCGGCGGTGATCTTCAACGCCCTGATCATCGTGGCGTTGATTCCACTGGCCCTGCGCGGCGTCCGGTTCCGGGCCGCAGGCGCCGCAAGCATCCTGCGGCGCAACCTGGCGATCTACGGGCTCGGCGGGCTGGTTGCGCCGTTCGTCGGCATCAAGCTCATCGACCTCGCGCTCTCGGGTCTGGGTGTGTCGTGATCCGGCGACAGCTCGTGACCGCCGCCGGCATTCTCGCGGTGATGACAATCGTGTTGGGATTGGCCTATCCGCTGGTCGTGACGGAAATCGCACACGTCGCGTTCCCCGGACGAGCCCACGGATCCCTCGTCCGGCTCGACGGGCGCGTCATCGGCTCGCGTCTCATCGGCCAGCCGTTCACCGCGCCGCGCAACTTCCATCCGCGCCCGTCCGCCGCCGGTGACGGGTACGACGGTTCGGCAAGCGGCGCGTCCAACCTGGGACCGTCGAGCCCCACGCTCGCCGGCGCGGTGCGCGAGCGCGCCGCCGCCTACCGTGTGGAGAACAGCCTCGCCAACGACGCGCCCGTGCCGGTCGACGCGGTCACCGCCTCGGCGTCCGGCCTGGATCCCGACATCAGCCCAGCCAACGCGAAGCTCCAAGCGCCCCGCGTCGCACGCACACGCGGTCTGCCGCTGACGACGGTGCTCACGCTCGTCACCCACCACACCGAGGGTCGACGGCTTGGCATCCTCGGCGAGCCGACGGTCAATGTCCTCGAGCTCAACCTCGCACTGGACGTGGCCGAATAGCATCAACCCCCATGGCACGCGGAACCCTGCGCATCTATCTCGGTCCCGCCCCCGGCGTCGGTAAGACGTACGCGATGCTCGACGAGGGGTGGCGTCGGCGTGAGCGCGGCACCGATGTGGTGATCGCCATCGTCGAGACACACGGACGGGTCCACACCGCCGAGATCATGCGCGACCTGGAGGTCGTCCCGCGGCGCACCCTCGTCCACCGGGGAGCGCAGTTCACCGAACTGGACGTCGACGGGGTGATCGCGCGACGGCCGGCGGTGGCACTGGTCGACGAGTTCGCCCACACCAACGTGCCGGGCTCGCGCAACGAGAAGCGATGGCAGGACGTCCAGGAGATCCTCGCGGCCGGGATCGATGTCGTCACGACGCTCAACGTGCAGCACCTCGAATCGGTCAACGACGTGATCGAGCAGATCACCGGCGCTCCCCAGCGAGAAACGGTGCCAGATGCGATCGTGCGCCAAGCGGACCAGATCGAACTCGTCGACATGAGCCCCGAGGCGTTGCGCAGACGCCTCGCGCATGGCAACGTCTATCCCGCCGAGAAGGTCGATGCCGCGCTGGCGAACTACTTCCGGCCCGGCAACCTCGGCGCCCTGCGCGAGATCGCGCTCCTGTGGACCGCCGACCGCGTCGACGAAGCACTGGAGCGCTACCGGGCGCTGCACGGCATCGCGACCGTTTGGGAGACACGGGAGCGCATCGTGGTCGCGATGACCGGAACCCCGGGCGGGGATGCGCTCGTGCGACGGGCGGCGCGCACCGCGCTGCGGACCCACGGCGACCTCGTCGGCGTCCACGTGCTTCCCCAAGACGGGCTTGCCGCCTCGACCACCGGTGACCTGGCGCGTCAGCGCGCGCTGCTGGAGGAACTCGGCGGCGTCTACCGTGAGGTGGCCGCAGGGGACGTCGCCGAGGCACTGGTGGCGGTCGCCCACGCCGAGAACGCGACGCGCATCGTGCTCGGCGCCAGCCGCCGCACCCGGGTGCGCGAGTTGCTGCACGGATCGGTGATCAACCGGATCATGCGCCTCGCGGCCGGCGCGTTCGACATCACGGTGATCGGCCACGAGGCGCCCACGATATCGAGCGAGGGGCGCCGCTGGGCCCGTCCAACGGCCCTCACGGGACGTCGCCGGTGGCTCGGACTCGGGGTCGCCGCGACGGTACTGCCACTGCTGACCGTCGTGCTCGTGCAGACCCAGTCGGCGATCGCGCTCGCCAGCGCCCTGTTGATCTACCTCGTGGTCGTGATCGGAGTCGCCTCGATCGGCGGGCTCTGGCCGGCACTGGCGGCCGCGGCCGCCAGTTTCCTGGTGGTCAACTGGTACTTCACTCCGCCCTTCCGCACCTTCTCGGTCCGCGACGGCCAGAACCTCTTTGCGCTGTCGGTCTTTCTCGGGGTGGCCGTCGTCGTCAGCGCATTCGTCGAACTCGCCGCCCGTCGTGCGGCAGAGGGCACGGCCGCCCGGGCGGAGGCCGAGGCGCTCGCCCGGCTCGCCGGCATCTCACCGTTGCCGAACCTGCTCGAAGGACTCGTCCGGGCATTTGGACTCAACGGCGCCGCCGTGCTGCATCGCGTCGATGAGGCGTGGAGCGTTGACGCAACCGCGGGCGACGCCCCGACGGTGCCGAGCGCCGCCACGGGGACCATCGAGTTGGACGGCGTCCACGTGCTGGCGACCACAGGTCCGGCATTCGACGCGCGCGACAGTCGCGTGATCGCTGCGTTCACCAGAGAGCTTGCGGCGGCGCTCGAGATCCGCGAGCTCGAACGCGGGGCGGCACACGCCCAGGAACTGGCCCGCTCAGGCGAGCTGCGGGGGGCGCTGCTCGCCGCCGTCTCCCACGACCTTCGCACGCCGCTCGCCGCGATCACGGCGGCGGTGACAAGCCTGATGGCGACGGATGTGGAGTGGTCCCACGAGGCCACCCAGGAGTTCCTCGCGACCATCAACACGGAGGCCGAGCGCCTGGATGGGCTCCTCGGCAACCTGCTGGACATGAGCCGCATCAACACCGGCGCCCTGACGCTGACCCGCCGGGCGGTTGGTCTCGACGAGGTGTTGCCCACCGCCCTCAACAGTCTTGGTCTGCGCGGGGTGTCCGTGCAGATCGACGTTCCGGAATCGCTTCCGGCGGTCGACGCCGATCCGGGCCTGCTGGAACGCGTCCTTGCGAACCTGATCGCGAACGCCATCGCACACTCTCCGGCGGGCCGCCCGGTCCGCGTCGTTGGCGATGCAACCAACGGCCACGTCGAGGTTCGGGTCGTCGACCGAGGACCGGGCATCCCGGAACGGGACCGCGATCGCGTGTTTCTTCCGTTCCAGCGGCTCGGCGACGGCCGGGGCGGAACGGGGGGCGTCGGATTGGGCCTTGCGGTTGCGAAGGGGTTCGTCGACGCGATGGACGGCTCGCTCGAGGTGGAGGACACTCCGGGTGGAGGCGCGACGATGGTGCTCGTGTTGAGGAGCGTGCCGTGAGCCGTGTGCTGGTCGTCGACGACGAGCCCCAGATCCTCCGCGCCCTGGGCACCAACCTGAAGGTTCGCGGCTACGAGGTCGACCTGGCCCCGACCGGCGAGCAGGCGCTCGAGATCGCGGCCCTGCGGCCACCGGACGCGGTCATTCTGGACCTCGGTCTGCCCGGCATCGACGGCATCGAGGTGATCGGCGGGCTTCGGGGGTGGACCCAGGCGCCGATCATCGTCCTGTCGGTACGGGGCGAGGAGGCCGACAAGGTGGGAGCGCTCGACGCCGGCGCCGACGACTATGTGACGAAGCCGTTCGCGATGGGCGAACTGCTCGCCCGGCTCCGGGCCGCGCTCCGGCGGGTCTCACCCGATGTCGTGGCGGCATCGGTGGCGACCGAGGCTTTCACGATCGACCTGGCGGCCAAGCGCGCCACGACCGCCGCCGGCCCGGTCAGGTTGACGCCCACCGAATGGCACATCGTCGAGATCCTGGTCTGCAACGAAGGCAAGCTGGTGACCCAGCGGCAGCTGCTGCAGGAGGTCTGGGGACCCAGATACGAGCGTGAGACGAACTACCTGCGTGGGTTCCTGGCGCAGATTCGGCGCAAATTGGAACCGGATCCGGCGCACCCCAAGTTCTTCATCACCGAGCCCGGGATCGGCTATCGCTTCCAGTCTCGCGACCCGTGGTGACGGCCACCGGGCATCAGGCAGACGCTCGGTCAGCCCTCAGATCGGCGCCGGCGTAGGCGGCGCGCAGCCCGGCGGGCCTCGGTGTCGAGCGCACCGAAGAGCCCGTCGGCGCCGGGAAGCCCTGCCACCGCAGCGCTGTCGATCTCGAGGTCGACTTGCCGAAGCGTGAGCCCCGCGACCTCGGGCGCATCGACGAAGCGCTTGCCGTCGTCGGTCTGGATGACCAGGCCGTCGAAGATGCGTTCGCGCATGTGGTGCTGGACCTTGTGGACCGTCCCGACGGTCACACCGTCGCTCGCGACGACCGGGGTGCCTTTCGGCAGCACCAGGTACCCGATGGGCTCGTCCAGGTCGTCGCTCATATCTCCCTCCGTCCCAAGAACGCCCGTCCCAACGTCAACTCATCCGCGTGTTCCAGGTCCGCCCCGACCGGCAGTCCGCTCGCCAAGCGCGTCACCCGGACCTTGCCACGCACCAGGTCCGCCAGGTACAGGGCCGTGGCCTCGCCCGACATGGTCGGGTTGGTGGCGATGACGAGCTCTTGTACGCCGTCGCGATCGATCCGTGCGATCAGGTCGTCCAGGCGCAAGTCCTCGGGATCGATCCCGTCGATCGGCGAGAGCGCCCCGCCCAGCACGTGGTAGCGGCCACGGTACTCGTGCATGCGCTCGATCGGCACGATGGCCGACGGCTCCTCCACGGCGCACAGAAGGGTCGGATCGCGGCGTGGATCCAGGCAGATCGTGCACCGCTCCTCCTCGGCGTAGCCGAAGCATTCCGCACACGGACGCAGACGTTCCTTGACCTCGATCAGCGCCTCGGCCAGCGCACGCGCCCGCTCGGGCGGAGCCTTCATGACGTGGAACGCCAGGCGTTCGGCCGACCGGGGGCCCAGCCCCGGCAGCCGCGCCAGCTCGGCGACGAGCCGCTCGACCGACGACGGGAGGATCGACGACACGGCAGCCGCTACAGGCCGGGGATGCCCAGGTTGCCGAGCGCCCCGGCCACGGACCCCAACCGGCTGTTGGCCAGCTCCTGCGCCTTGCGCATCGCCTCGTTAGTGGCGGCGACGATCGTGTCCTGCAAGAGCTCCACGTCATCCGTCGCGGCCGGGTCGATCACCACATCCATGACTTCCAGGCCGCCCGAGATCGTGACGGTGACCGCCCCACCGCCGGCCGCCGCGCTGACGGTCTCGTTGGCGAGCTCCTCCTGGGCGCGTTGCATGTCCTCCTGCAACTTCTGCATCTGACGCATCATCTTGGCGGGGTTCTGTCCCATCAGTGCGGCTCCTCGGTGGCGTTGAACGTGCGTTTGAGCTCGTCCATGAGCGCAGCGTGGTCGAGTGTCGGTTGCGGCTCGGGCGTCGCAGCGTGCGTGGCCTGGGAGATCTCCACAAAGCGCACCGCGAACGGACGGCCCGCGAAGTCGGACAACGCACCCTCGATCAGCGCACGTTCGTCCGGCTGATCGAGCAAGCGGACGAAGACGCCGTTGACAGCGATCACGATGTGATCGTCTGCGACTTCGGCGACCTCGGATCCCATCAAGAACCCGTGGACGCGCGCATGCTGCTGCTCGATTTCTGCGACGACCCGCGGCCAGATGCGCCCCATGTGCTCCAGGTCGGCGACGATCGGCTCGCGTGGCTGCGCAGGCGGCGCCGTTTCGACAGGAGTCGGCACGTCGGCCGGACCGGCCTGTTCGTGAGGGACGAGGTGAAGCTCGGCCACCGGTGGCGGGGGTCCCACAGCCGGCGGGAGCCCACGTTCGAGCGCTTCCACCCGCCCGACGAGGGCCTGCGCGCTGGCATCGAGCGCAGGCCGCGCGAGCTTCGCCGCGACCAGCTCAAGCTGGATGCGTGGATCGGCCTGACCGTGGCGGATGCGCACCTGCGCGTCTGCGATCAGATCCAGGCCGCGCACCACCCGGGCGGGCGGCAGCTGATTGGCCTGCGCCCTGAGTCGGTCGAGTTCCTCGGGTGAGTACGCCCAGTCCTCACGTGGATGTGCGCCCTGCTGCAGCAGGCAGAGGTAGCGCAGATGGGTGACGAGGCCACGGATGAGCTGTTCGGGATCGGCACCGCGATCGAGCGTCGCTTCGAGCTGCTCAAACGCTCCGGCGGCGTTGCCGGCGGCCAGGTGGTCGGCCAACGCGAAGATCTCCTCACGCTCCACGGCGCCGAAGAGTTCGAGGACATCGGCGACCGCGACCTCGCCGCCGCCGAAGGTCGCGAGTTGGTCGAGCAGGCCCAGGGCATCGCGATAGCTGCCATCGGCTGCCCGCGCCACCAGGTCAAGGGCCTCGGGCGTCGTCGTGAACCCCTCGTCGCGCGCGACGCGCTCCAGCACCCGCAGCAGGTTCGCGACGCCGGGCTTTCGCAGCGAAAAGTGCTGCAACCGTGAACGAATCGTCGGCAGGATGTCCCACGGGTGGGTTGTGCAGAGGATGACGACCAGGTGCGGCGGAGGCTCTTCCAGCGTCTTGAGCAATGCGCTCGCGGCGCCCTCTTGGATCTGGTGGGCCTCGTCCATGATCGTGACGCGGTAGCGCGATGCGATCGGCGCGTACCGCACCGATTCGAGCCAGTCACGCATCTCGTCGATGCGCCTGGCACTCGACGCGGCATCGACCTCGACGACATCGAGCCAATCGTCGTGACCGATACGTCGACACGAATCGCACTCCAGACACGGCGTGGCCGTCGGTGCCGGGAAACTGAGGCAGTTGAGGCACCGCGCGAGGATGCGTGCGGTCGTCGTCTTGCCGGTTCCGCGCGGCCCTGAGAACAGATAGCCCAGCGCCGGGCGCCCCGACGTCAGCGCATTGCCGAGCGCACGCGCGACGTGTTCCTGGCCGACCAGATCGTCGAACCGCACCGGGCGGTAGCGGTTGTAGAGGCTGCCGCGAGGCTCCTGATTGGGTTCGGTCACTGTCTCGTTCGGTTTCGGAGTGAATGGGTCCCGGGCGAGCGCTTCGGCGAGGTGACCCCATTGCGCCTGAGTGGATCCACTTAAGGCTGCTTCCTCTCGGACCTGACCTGGTTCGCGGTCACCCACCGAATGGGACCTCGCCGAAGCGCTCGCCCGGATCCCGGTACCGACAATAGCCAGTCGCGTGGCGTCCCGTGCGACGTTCCGTCAGCGACGACGAAAGCGCGGTGAAATGCGTTCGCCGCTCTTCTTGGCCCCGACCGCCCCGACGACCCCCGCGATGCCGCCCCCGATCATGGCCATCGAGATCGCAAGGTAGAGCCATCCGCGCACCCCGCCGGTGTCCTGTCCGAGGCCAGTGGCGATGGCCCACATCACGCTGCCCCACGCGAATCCCAGCGCAACGCCGAACCCAAGCGTCACCCAGCGGCTTCCGGGCCCGCGCGACGCATTCGAGTTCTTTGCCGGCACGACCGGACCGTCGGAACGTTTCGCCATGCCTGCAGTCTACCGCGCCGCTTCGGTGCGCCGACTACGTGGCATCGCGGCAAGCGGACGAGACTTCCGTGACAGGGCACGAGATGGGCAGTACTGGGATTGAACCAGTGACCTCCCGCGTGTGAGGCGGGCGCTCTCCCGCTGAGCTAACTGCCCGGGAGGTCGCGGAGAATATCACCGGCCTGCCGGGGCATCCGGCGACCAGTAGTCCGACGCGCCTCACTGCGCGCTGCCGCTCTGTCGGCCGACACCCGTGACCCGAGGACGGATGGGCGGTGCGGCGCCCGCTCTGGTAGAAACCTGCGGCTGTCGTCCACCCCGGAAGGAACAAGAATGTCCAACACGATCGAGAGTCTCGGCCTTCTGAACCGGGGCGAGGACCCGGCCCTCGACGCCATCGTACGACTCGCCGGCGTCATCTC
>JANMKR010000214.1:0-8674 GCA_031372145.1 Actinomycetota bacterium
GATCGCGTCGACCCAGGTGGTCGCGACCAGGGGACCGTCGCGCCGATCGCGCGCCAGCGGCGTCCGCAGGCGTTCGGGATGCTTCAGCAACGAGGTCGAGGTCCAGCCCTTGCGACACAGGCCGCCGGCGTTCGTGGGAAAGTCACGCGCGGCCACGGTCAGGCCGTCCTCGCCGTCGACCAGCGCCATCCCGCATTGCAGCGCGCAGTACGGGCAATGGGTCTGTGTGCCGACCGGGGCCGGCGGTGCAGGCGCAGCGACGACGCCGGCACGTGAGGTCCAGCGGGAGCGTCGTTGGGGCTGAGTTGTCACATACCGATGGTAGGAGCGGTTGGTCGGGTGCTCTTCGGATGAAACGTCCCATCCTGTGGCACCCAGAACTGGTTGGATGATCCGACGCGGGTGTTTGGGGGGGCCAACGCCCGTCTCGCGGTGTTCGTGCGAGTGTCGGTCACCACGTATTCATGGTCGTCGCGCTCGGGCTGCGTCAGATCTCCCTGGGACCGCCGGCCCAATCGCACCGGGGCGATGACTGTGCCGGTGGCCGAACAAGACCGGTCGTCAGGTCCATTAGCATCGTGTGCGTGGACGCCTCCTGCTGCCTGCCGCGTTGGTGATTCTGCGATGAACGGTGCGCAGATCGGCATCACCGCGGCCCGGCGGGCCGACGAACAGGCGGCCCTCGTGCGGTCCCTGGGCGGCGTCCCGCGGCATGGCCCCAGCGTCGACATCGACCAACCCGTGTCGGACGACGTGATGGGCGAAACCCTGCGACTGGTGCTCGCCAAACCGTTCGACACCGCGGTGTTCGTCACCGGGGTCGGGGCGCGCCACCTGCTCACCGCGGCAACCCGCTTGCACATGATCGAGCCCTTGCTGGCCGCGCTGGCCGGCGCCCGCGTTGTGGCGAGGGGTGCCAAGCCGCGTAGCGTGCTGCGTGAGTTCGCGGTCCCCGTCGAATGGACGGCGTCCCCGGCCGAGAGCCGCGTCATCCGGGATGCCCTGCTGGCCGAGCCCCTCGCCGGGCGGCGGATCCTGTTGCAATGCGCGGGCGCGTCACCGGACGCGATGATCGCGCCGCTGCGCGAGGCCGGCGCGGAGGTGGTCCAGGCCCACCCCTACGAGATCGACGTTCCACCCGACGCGCGCGGGGCCATCGAACTCGCGCATGACGCCGCGGAGGGACGCCTCGACGCCCTGACGTTCACGAGCGCCCACGCTGTGCACGGCTTCGTCGCTCTCGCGGAGCGGGCGGGGGTCGAAATCGACGCCATCGCGAGCGGTGGAGCGCTGATCGTGTCCGTGGGTCCGATCACCCGCGATGCGCTCCTTGAGCATGGCCTGCCCGTCCACGTCGAACCCCAGACCCCGCGCATGGGGGCGATGTTCCACGACCTGGCGGCCGCGCTCGCGTTGCGTCGCTCGGTCGCGCGGGACCGCTGAACCGATCCCCCCGTCAGGCGAACGCCGGCACCGGAATGACCTGCACGATCGCGTTGTAGTCGGGGACGCGTGAGTCGGGGTCGCGGACGCCTGCGCGGATGAGCGGGTTGCACTCGGGAAAGAACATCTGGAGGTTGCCGGCGCGCATCGGGGCCACGTGGATGCGGGCGGCGACCTGACCGGTCGCTGAGATGACCGTCACCTGCGCGCCCTCGGCGAGACCGAGCCCGTCGGCATCGTGGGCCGAGATGAACAGGGCGTCACGGTGGGCTCCGGTCAGCGGATCGTGGTCGCGCATCACCATCGAGTTGAATTGCTTGCCGCGTCGTGACGACAGGGTGAAGTGTCCGGGCGGCGGGCGCGGGTCACGGGGAGAGACGGCGGTGAAATGCGCCTTGCCGTCGGCGGTGGGGAAGACCCACCCCTCGCACAGGCGGGTGCCTCCCCACTGGAACTGGTCGCCGGTGTCGGCCAGATGTTGGATGCCGTCGTAGAACGGGACGACGCGGGCGATCTCGTCGCGGATGGCCTGCCCGTCGGCGAACGTCACCGCGGCTGCGCGGTCCGGGTCGATGTGTCGGGCAAGGTCCTGGTAGATGCGCCATTCCGAGCGCACCTCGCCAGGCCGTCCGCCACGAATCTGGGGACTGAATGCCACGCGCCGCTCGGTCGTCGTCTGCGTGCCGCCACCGTCTTGCTCGTACCGAGTGGCTGCCGGAAGCAGCACGACCGTGCCCCCGGCCGGTGGGTCGACGAGCATCTGGCTGGAGATCACGATGTCCTGGTGAACCCGCATCGGCACACGTCCGAGGCGGTGCTCGACCAGGTCCGGGTCGGGGAGCACGTCCAAGAAGTTGCCGCCGCTTGCGAAGAGCACATCCAGGTCGCCACGTCCCGCCGCTTCGATCATCTCCTCGGCCGTCAGGCCGGTCCAATCGGGAACCGTGAACCCATACTGTTCGGCGAGTGCCGCCGACGACTCGGCACCGATCGGGACATTGCCAGGCAGGGACGTCGCGTAGGCGCCCATCTCGGCCCCGCCCTGCACACCCGAGTGGCCACGGATCGGCATCAGCCCTGCGCCCTCGCGCCCCACGTTGCCGCGGGCCAGCGCGACGTTGAGGATGGAGCGCACGTTGTCGCTGCCGCACGCATGTTGGGTGATGCCCATCGACCAGACGAACACGGCGGACTCCGCCGCGCGGTACATCTGCGCGAACTGGCGGATGTCGGCCTCGGGCACGCCGCTGCGGGCCGCGAGCTCGGTCAGCGAGTGGCATGCGCATTCGTCGCGCACGGCGTCGAACCCCACCGTGTGGTCGCGGACGAACGCCTCGTCGACACCGCCCTCGTCGATCAGGAGCTTGAGTACCGCGGTCGCAAACGCCTCATCGCCACCGGTGTGGACCTGCACGAACAGGTCGGTCATCTTGGTGCCGAACAGTGCGCTCTCGGCGTTGGACGGCACCCAGTAGCGCTCGAGTCCCAGCTCGCGCTGCGGGTTGACGACCACCACCTTGGTCCCTGTCTTCCGGGCCATGTACAGGTACTTCATCATCACCGGCTGGGCGTTGGCGACGTTCGATCCCCACAACACGATCAGGTCGCTGGCGAACAGATCGGTGTACGAGATCGTCGTCGCGATGGCTCCGACGGCCTGTTTGAGGGCGCCGGTCGACGGTGCGTGACAGATCCGGGCGGCGTTGTCGATGTTGTTGGTGCCAAGGAAGCGCGCGACCTTCTGCGCGACGTAGTAGACCTCGTTGGTGATCCCGCGCGCGGTCAGGAAGAATGCAATCCGCCGGGGGTTACTCTCACGGATTGCGCCGGCGGCGAGCGCCAGGGCGTCGTCCCAACTGACACGGCTGAATCCCGCCTCCCCGTGGTGTCGCACCATCGGGTACGCCAGGCGACCCAACGCGCGAAGCTCCCGACCGGAACGTCGGCGCAACGCTTCGACATCGGCCAGCACGGTGTGGTCGGCGGCGCCCATGGTGTTGGTCTGCAGCAGGGCCAGCCGCGTCGTACACAGATGGACGCCGTCGATCGTCCAGTCGTGGAGGCCTGCGACGCCCAGCGCACACCCGTCGCAGACACCTTTGCGAAGGATGCGCGCCGCATGCGGCAGCGCGCGCCGGTTCTCCCAGGCGGTGCGCAGCATCTCGAGGTAGTGATTGGGTTTGGTCAGCCCGATGCCGTTGGGGCGCAGGCCGACCCACAGGTCGCGGCGGCGCGGGCGCGATCGTGCCATCAGCCGGCTCCGTTCAAATGAATGCGCTCCCGGTGGGAGTACACGTTGAAGCCACCGGGGCGAAGGAACCCGACAGCGGTCAACCCCAGATCCTCGGCGGCCTGGACGGCCAGGCTCGATGGTGCCGAGATGGCGCAGATGATCGGAATGCGCGCGACCGCGGCCTTCTGGACGATCTCGAAGGAGAGGCGCCCCGACACCAGCAACACCGCGCCATCCGAGCCCGTCCCGAGCGCCATCGCACCGACGAGCTTGTCGACCGCGTTGTGGCGACCGACGTCCTCGCGCAGCAGACGGAGCGTTCCGGCGATGTCGAACAGGCCGGCGGCGTGGAGCCCGCCCGTGCGGTCGAACACCCGCTGGCGCTCGCGGAGCACGTCGGGCATCGCCAGCAGGACGCTGGACTCGACCACGGGACCCGGCTCGAGCGGAGCGCACCGTACCGCGATCGCCTCGAGTGACGCCTTGCCGCAGATGCCGCAACTCGACGTCGCGAAGAAGTTGCGTTCCGCCGTGCCCAGATCGAAAGGTGTGCGAGTGCGGACCGTCACGACGTTGTAGCGCTGGGCGTCCGGGTCCTCGCAGTAGGTGACGCACTCGACCGCATCCGGATCGACGAGGCCCTCGGTGATCAAGAAACCGGCGGCCAGTTCGAAGTCGTGTCCGGGGGTGCGCATTGTGACCGCCACCCGCACGGGCGTTTGCCCGGGCCCGGCGGCACGGATCTCGAGCGGTTCCTCGCCTGTCAATGCGTCGGTGTGCTCGCGTACTCGCCCGTCGCGGAGTGTCACGACGCGCGTCATCGTCACGTTGCGTCGGGCGGCGTCGGTGGTCACGCGCTTCCCGCCGGCAGCGTCTTGCGCTCCGCGAACTCGGCAGTCGGCGCAAACCGTTCCGTCGGTGGCTCCGCGGCCTCGGCGGCGTGGGGGTGCGCACACGGAAAATCCTTTTCGACCATCAGCCGAAGCCCGGACGTGTGGGCGTAGACACCCTCTCGGGCGGGTTCGGCCAGGCGCGCGACATCCTCAGGCGAGAGGTGCACGACCATCGCCTGGTCATCCGCGTGGACCGACAGCGGTTCGCCCGTCGGGTCGACGTGGATGCGCCATGCCCCGCCGGGGACCCGTAATGTCGCGGCGAGTGGTTTGCCCGCGGTCAAGAGTCCCAGCTCGGTCGGGGTGATGCGCAGGCGCAGGCTCTCGTCGGTCCAGCGCACCTTCATGACGGGATCTTGTCATGCGACCCGCGCATCAACCCTGACCCCATCGATGGCGGAGCACCGGGGATCACCTCGGCCCGGGCGATCTCGTACTCTCCGGGCGCGTTGAGATTGCGCAGGGATGCCAGCGACGGGTCGACCGCGCGCAAGCGCTCCTCGCCGACGTCGACGGTCCTGCAGCGATCCACGAGTGCAAACAGCGCGCGGTGCCCGTCGTCCACAAGCGCGCGGGCGATGGGATGGACGCCGACCCGCACGACCGCCGGAATCGGATGACGTCGACCCTCGGCCGCCGGCAGCGCGATATCGACGTCCTCGAGCAACGCGTCGATGAGGACGGCGACGAACCGGGGTGTCAGAAACGGCGTGTCCACTCCGCAGACGATCGCGCGATCGGCGTACCTATCGGCCGCTGCGAGGCCGGTGGCGAGCGCGTCGAGCGGACCTGCTCCAGGGCACATGTCGTCGACGATGCGAACCGAGGCCGGGAGCAACGGAAGCTGCTGGTCGGACGTTCGCACGACGATCACCGGTCCGTCAACACAGCGGTGAAGCAGGTCAACGGCGTGACCCACCAGCGTCGAGCCATGCCACTCGAGGAGTGCCTTCGACGTCCCCATCCTGGTTGATCGACCTCCGGCCAAGATGATTCCGGCCGTTGACGTCATCGATCAAGCGTAGCGCCCCGACGGTGTGCTGCGTGTCGCCGGCCGACCGGTGCGGCTACGTCGCCAGGGGCACATGCCTCGGAGGACGCCCGTGTTCGGACGCTCCGATCCACCACCCTGCTTGAATAGCGGGTATGAGGGCTGCGCCTTCGAAGCCCTCGGGTGCTTCTCCACCTGCGCTTCTCCTGGCGATCTTCCTCGGCGGGGCCGGCGGTGCCATCGCCCGCGCCGGGTTGCAGGCGTTGTGGTCGACGGGCGATGGATGGCCGTGGGGCACGTTTGCCGCCAACCTGGCCGGGACCGCCACCCTGGCGGTGCTGGCGCTGACGCTCACCGTCCGCAACGACCCGGCACGTGTGTGGCGCGGGCTGTTGGGCACCGGGTTCTGTGGGGCGTTGACGACGTTCTCGACGTTTCAGGTCGAGACGATCGCGCTTGCCAGGGACGGTCGGCCGGGGCTTGCGGTGGCCTACGCGGGAGCGAGTCTCATCGGCGGTCTCGGGCTCGCGATCGGGATCAACGCAGCGCTGCGTCGCGTGCGGTTCGGATGAGTGCGGTCGCATGGACCGCCATGGCCGCGTGTGGTGGCCTCGGTGCCGTTGTGCGCTACGCGGTTGACACCACGATCACCGCGCGGGTGCGCGGCGGGTTCCCGTGGGGCATCTTGCTCGTCAACCTGACAGGCAGTTTCGTGCTGGGGCTCCTCGTCGGCGCAGCCGTCGATGGAGACGCGATGTTTGTTGCCGGCACGGGATTTCTGGGCGGTTACACGACGTTCAGCACGTGGATGGTCCAGACCGAACGTCTCGGCGACAAGGGTCGGCGCGGGCTGATGCTCGTCAACTGGCTTGTCCCAATGGTCGGTGGCATCGCCGCCGCCGGCGCCGGATGGGCCCTGGGCGCCACGTTGGCGTAGCCCAGCCGGTCGTCCACGTCTGGCGCATCGATTCTCCTCCATCGGTCGCCCGAGGCGCGGGTCTCGCGCCCATGCGTGCGGCCAATTGGCCGTGACCGCCGCGGCCACTTGGGTCGTGTGACGACACACGTTCGAAACAATGGTGTGACACACCAGCTTCGCTGGTGGCAGAAACTCCCTGCAAAATGACGATTCCAGTGGGTGGCGTCGGTCAATTGGCCGTGGCCGCGACGGCCACTTGTGTCGCGCGACGACACATGTTCGCCACGACGGCGGGCTCCGTGTTCAATGAGATCACGACGTCCGGCTGGTCGCCGGCGGCGATACCGGCGGCTGCCACGGTGCTCTGCGCTGACGGACACGATGAACGCTCCACCCATGACCCGATCACGAGCCTGCATGCGACGTGAGTCGATGATGTTGCACGTCTCGCCGGCAGGTTGCTCTCATCGGCGCCTCATGGAATGGGTTCAGCGTCGCTCGTGACCGTTCATCACGCCGGCGTCGCGGACGTCACGAAGGAGGACTCATGAGGGAATCAACGAGGACGCAGATCACCGCCGCCGCGGTGTGCATCACCGTGGCCGCCGCCCTCGCGGTCGGGGGCAAGGTGACGCATGCACCTGCGGCCAGCGCTGCGGACACCGGTGGGTTGCCGCAGGGCGGTGAGCCCGTGCAGCTCAACCCCGCCGACTTCTCGGTCAACATCACCAATCCGTACTGGCCGATGGCGCCCGGCAACCGCTGGGTGTTCAACGAGCGTCAACCCGATGGCAGTCGCGAACGGGTCGTGATGACCGTGACCGATGAGACCAAGAAGATCGCAAACGGTGTCACGGCCCGGGTCGTCCGCGACGTCGCCAGCCAGGGCAGGAAACTCGCCGAGGTCACCGACGACTGGTATGCCCAAGACGCGGCCGGCAACGTCTGGTACCTCGGTGAGGCCACGACCGAGTACGTCAACGGCAAACCGGGACCGACGAAGGGATCGTTCGAGGCCGGCGTCAACGGCGCGCAGGCAGGGGTCATCATGCCGGCCAAACCGGCGCCAGGCCTGTCCTATCGCCAGGAGTTCTCAAAGGGTCAGGCGGAGGACAGTGCGGTGGTGCTCGCGCTCGGCGAGCAGGCGCAGGTGCCGTTCGGGCATTTCCGCAATGTGTTGTTGAGCAAAGACCTCAATGGGCTCAAGCCCACGTTCGTCGAATACAAGTTCTTCGCACGCGGGATCGGGCCGATCATGACGCTTGGGGTCTCAGGGACCCGTGTTCGCGAGGAGTTGATTCGCTTCTCGAGACGCCGGTAGATCGTCGGGTGGGGCAGTCGCCCGCCCCACCGATCACTGCCCTGAGGCCGAGATGTGTTGGTAGTCCTTGGCGCCACTCCAGCGCCCGCCCCAGCCCCAACCCGCAGCGTCGACCGCTCGGGTGGCGGCGTCACCCTCCACGATCATGCCGGGGCGGGTGGGCGTCCGCGTGACGAACCGGACACTCGCCTTGTGGGATGTGCGTCCCCGGGAGACGTACGGGTTTTCGATCGGGTTGATGTCGATTGCACGCCCGTAGGCATGGTTGGACCACCGCGTGGTGCCGTCCACGTAGCGGCAGTTGAACGCGCTGGTGTTGTCCGCCTCGATGGAGTGGAAGTCGCTGCCGCCGAACCGCTCGATCGGCACCATCCATCGAATCGGGAACTTGGCGGCGTACAGATCACGCATGATCGCGACGACGTCGCTCGCGGCATCGCGGTTGATCACCAGGCGTCCCGTGCGCACCCGGCCGGCGAAGTCCCAATGACTCACTCGCACCATCCGCAAGGAGTTGAGGCTGACGGGGCACCCACGGTGCCACACGCTCGGCGTCATCGCCGCCCGCTCCTTGGCGGTCAGCGTGGATGTGCTCGCCCGAAACGGGGGCGCCTCGGCACTCAGGGCGATCGGCGCGATGACGAGCGCGGCAACGGCCACGACGCAGACATGACGTGCGGACATGACAGCGAGTGTAACCGGACGCCCCGAAGGCCCCCAGCCCGCTCGTCGGGTGCACTCTCCAGAATCGTCCAAGTCGCGCCGGGCGGCGCAATCCACCGCCCACCCGATCCATCGCGTCGTCCGAAGTGTCTCGTCTGTGTATCGAATGTGTGTCGCCGGCATACACAATTGGCCGTCGCGCCACGGCCAA
>JANMKR010000016.1:0-7892 GCA_031372145.1 Actinomycetota bacterium
TGGCACTCCTGGAGGATCCGAGCGACGATGAGCGACGCATACTCGGGGCGTTCACCTACTCCACCAACGAGACCATCCTGCACACCGACGCGCGACTCATCCCCCGCCGTCACAGCGCCCGTGGCGCCTGGAACTACCGGATCGTGGATTGCCAGGCGGCCACGCCGACGCTCACGATGACCTATGACCTCAACCGCCTGCAGCGACTCGACGAGCCACGTCACTATCTTGTGACCCTCAACCGCGGCACCGAAATCCCGGAGGACCAGATCATTCGACGCCTGTCGTACGCCCATCCGCGCTACACCGCGACCTCGCTGCGCGCGCAGGGCGAGCTGGGTCTGATCGCCGGCGTCAGGAGAACGTGGTACTGCGGCGCGTGGCAGGGCAACGGCTTCCATGAGGACGGCCTGGCGTCGGCGGTGCGCGTCGCCCGCGGACTGGGGGTCACCTGGTGAGGTCGGCGCTCTACACCGGCGTGATGATGCATCACCGCTCCAAGCCGACGGACCATGTCTTTCGCTACAACGTCTGCTTCTACGTGCTCGATCTTGACGAGCTGCAGGAGCTGGACCGGCGATTGGCGCTGTTCGGCTACAACAAGCCCAACCTCTTCTCGCTGCGCGACTCGGATCACATCGGCGATGCGGAAACGCCGATCAAGGACAATCTGGTCGCGTGGCTGGCGGAGCGCAGGGTTGACCTGGCCGGTGGCCGCATCATGATGCTGACGAACCTGCGCACGTTCGGCTACGTCTTCAACCCGGTCAGCTTCTTCTACTGCTATCGGGCGGATGGGTCGTTCGCCTGTTCGATCGCCGAGGTGGCCAACACCTTCGGCGAACGTCGTCCGTACCTGTTGGGCGACGACAACCTGGTCTCCAACGGCACGAGCCGAACCTGGAGCCAGGACAAGGAGCTGCACGTGTCGCCGTTTTTCGGGATGGCGCAACGCTACGAGTTCGTCTTGACCGAGCCCGGCGATCGCATCTCGGCACGCGTGGACCTCTTTGAAGGCGATGAACGTGTTTTCCTGGCCAGCCAGACGGGAACGCGTCATGCACTGACCAACGCCACGCTCGCCAGGGCGCTCGTCCGCTACCCCTTGATGAGCCAGCAGGTCACTGGCCTGATCCACCTGCACGCGCTCAAACTCTGGAGAAAACACGTGCCGTTCTACCGCAAGCCGCGGTTCCACGCCGACCACGGGTCGCTCGTTGCCACCGTCGAAACGGCGGCGCCGTCGCGGCGGGCGCTTCGTGAGCAGCCGGCGCCGTCGAGGGTGGCGTTCCCGGTCGGGCCCATCGGGAGTCTGGTGCGGTGGGCGCTGTCGCGACCGGTGGGCGGTGCACTGACGGTGCGGATGCCTGATGGCGTCACCCGCACGTCCGGCGACGCCTCGTCTGGGCGCGAGGCCACGGTCGCCATCAACAGCAAGGACCTGTTTCGCAGGATCGTCACGCGCGGGCGCATCGGCATCGGCGAGGCGTACGTGGCCGGTGACTGGGACGCCGACGATCTTCCCGCGGCACTCGAGATCATGTTGCTGACCGCCGAGGACATGCGCCACCGCCCACCGGGATCGACGCTGGTGCGCCTGCAGGCGCTGCGACCGCATCTGCCGCGACGCAACCCACCGGCACGCGCCAAGCGCGACATCGCCTATCACTACGACATCGGCAACGACCTGTACGAACTCTTCCTGGACCCGTCGTGGACCTACTCGTGTGCCTACTTCGAACGCCCGGACGAGACGCTCGAAGAGGCCCAGCGCAACAAGTACCGGCGCATCTGCCAGAAGCTCGGCGTGGTGCCCGGCGACCACGTGCTCGAGATCGGCTGCGGGTGGGGCGGGTTCGCGCTGTTTGCCGCCGGCGAGTTCGGGTGCCGCGTGACCGGGGTCACGATCAGCCAGGAGCAACACGCCCTGGCCATCCGGCGCGTGCGCGATGCCGGTCTCGACGATCGCATCACCATCTTGCTGCAGGACTACCGAACCGTGCAGGGCCAGTTCACCAAGATCGCGTCGATCGAGATGCTGGAGGCCATCGGCGAGGCGGAGTTCGAGACGTACTTCCACACCTGCGATCGCCTGCTTGCGCCCGGCGGCAGCGCGTGCGTCCAGGTCATCTCGATCCCCGACCAGCGCTTCGAACGCTACCGGCGATCCGACGACTGGATCCAGGAGTACATCTTCCCGGGCTCGCTCCTGCCGTCGATGGAGGCGATGGTCAGGGCTGCCAAGCGCAGTTCGGAGCTGATCGTCCACAACGTCGAGGACATCGGCATCAACTATGCCGAGACCCTCAAACGGTGGCGTGAGCGATTTGACGGCAACCTGGACCAGGTCCGCGCGCTGGGCTATGACGAACGGTTCATCCGCACGTGGAAGTTCTACCTCGCATCGTGCGAGGCGGCGTTCCGCACCCGGGCCCTCCACGACTATCAGCTCGTGTTCACGCGTCCGTTCAACAACACGTTGCCCGAGTTCCCGTCGACCAGGCCGATGTCGTGAGCACGCTGGCGGGGCGGCGGGTGTGGCTGACCGGGGCATCCAGCGGCATCGGCGCCGCGGTCGCGGCCGAACTGGTGCGCCGCGGCGCCCAAGTCGCGATCACCGCCAGGCGTCGCGAGACGCTGGACGAGGTCGCGGGCGAGACCGGCATGCGCGTCGAGCCGGGCGACGTGACCGATGACGCGGCGATGGGCCGGATCGCCCAGGCGCTCCTGGCTGACTGGGGCGCGATCGACCTGGTGATCCTCAACGCCGGGATGTACGAGCCGGTGACCCCCGACGACTTCCGGGCCGAGGTCTTCCGCAGGCATCTGGACGTCAACGTGATGGGGGCGGTCAACTGCATCCAGGCGGTGCTTCCGGCGATGCGCGCTCGCAGAGCCGGCCGGATCGCCATCACCTCGAGTGTGACGGGCTATGTCGGTCTGCCGTTGGCCTCGGCTTACGGCGCGACTAAGGCATTTCTCAACAGCATGTGCGATGCCCTGCGCGCCGACTTGGCGTCATCGGGCGTCAAGGTCACGTTGATCGCGCCGGGGTTCGTCCGCACTCCGCTGACCGATCAGAATCCGTTCACGATGCCGGGCATCATCGAAGCGGAGGAGGCCGCCCGCATCATCTGCGACGGCTTGGAACACGGCAAGGCGGAGATCGGCGTCCCGCGCAAGGCGCTCGTGTTCATGAAAGCGCTGGCGATGCTCCCGGCACCGTTGCGCCGTTGGTACGTCGCCCGGATCGCACGCAAACGCGAACGCGATCACGTTCACTCCTCGTGAGGTGACCTCGCTGCGTGCGCTCGCTCCTGATTGACGGCGCTCGCGATACCGCGCAGCATTCGTGGAAACATGACCTGGTGGGCCGGAGCGAGGGCGTACCAGTATGCGCGGCCAAGCATGCCGTCCGGGTCGAAGAACGCGGTTTGGCGGATGATTGCGCCGTCGCCGTCGGGTTCGACCCGGTACTGCAGCCAGGCCCGGCCGGGGAGCTTCATCTCGGCGACCAGGCGCAGCAGGTGCGGAGCCTCGATCGCCTCCACGCGCCAGAAGTCGAGCATGTCACCAGCGATCAGGTTGCTCGGGTGACGTCGCCCGCGACGCATTCCCACGCCGCCCAGAACGAGATCCAGCCATCCGCGTATGTGCCACAAGTGGTCGCCGTAGTACCAGCCGTTCTTACCGCCGATCCGTTGGATGGGCTCGAACGCCGCGGTCGGCGATGCAGCCACCCGCACCCAACGTGAATCGACCATTTGCTTCTTGAGTGGGGTCGCGCCACCGTTGAGGGACGGCCGAGGCCCGACGCCGTCCTGCCAGCGGTTTGCCGCGTGATCTTCCTGGCTGATCGCGTCCCGGATCGCATCATGCACACCGCGCGGGCGGACCGGCATGTCGCGCAGCGCGCGATCGTCGTGGACGACGGTCTCGTTGCGGACTCCCTCGATCAGGTGCCTGCCGACCCGGGCATAGAGCGGCGTGATCAACCCGAGCCACAAGCTCGACAGCCAGGGGCTCAGCATCGGTACCGGGATGATGGTGCGACGCAAACCGCGGAGGCTCGCGAATTCGCGCATGAGATCGCCGTACGAGACCGCGTCCCGCCCGCCGATCTCGTAGAGACGACTCTCGTTGCCGGGGACGTCGAGCGCGGCAAGCAGGTATGCGATCACGTCGTCGATCGCGATCGGCTGGGTCATCGTGCGCACCCATCGCGGCGTGATCATGACCGGCAGCCGCGTCACGAGCGAGCGGATCATGTCGTACGAAAGGCTTCCTGCGCCGATGATGATCGATGAGCGGAGCTCGATCGTCGGCACACCCGATTCGCGCAGGATGCGCCCCACCTCCTGGCGGCTCGCGAGGTGGCTCGACAGATCGTCGCCGGCACCCAGGGCGCCCAGGTAGATGATCCGCCGAACCCCTGCGTCGCGGGCTGCAGCTGCGAACGTTTGCGCGCTCGTCCGGTCCTCGACCTCGAAGTCGCCGCTCGCTCCCATCGAGTGTGCCAGGTAGTAGGCCGTATCGACGCCGGTCAAGGCCCGGCGCGCGTCCTCGGCGAGGGTCAGGTCAGCACCCACGACCGACGTTCTGGGGCCGACGCGACTCCTCAGAAATGCAGGTCGGCGCGTAAGACACCGCACGTTGACGCCGCCTGCCTCGAGGGCCGGCAACAGGCGTCCGCCGACGTACCCGGTCGCACCTGTCAACAACACCGTCGGCTGATCGGGACTCGGGGTCCCAGGTGAGGTCACGGGGACGCCGTGACGGGAGTGCGAGTTGTGGGGCGACTCATCTCATTCACCGAACGTCGCACCGGCGACGCTGGCTCCGGAGTGTTCCGGTGGACCGCCGTCGCGCTGAACGGAGATGTCGAGGGCGCCATAGGTCCCCCCACCCGGCAGGCGAAGCGCCAGGTGGACGGGCGCGGCCCGATCGGTGGCAAACGTGCCGACCGCTTCCATCGTCGTTGCGCCGGAGCGCAGCACCCACACCTGGTAGTGATGACCCGCCGGAGCGGCCGGCAGTGACGCCAGATCGACGACGACGCGGCCGTCAGGTTGGCTGGGGCGATAGAGCGCTGCGGTCCCCGTGACCGGGGGCCGGCCCTCGTGGGCGACGATCGCGGCCTCGACCTGCGGCGTGCCCATTCCCGGGTCCCGTGTGGCGACAAGCGTCAGGGCGACCGCCGCGGCTGCTGCGACGAGCCCACCGCCGAGCGCGGGAGCCCACCACCGCCGGCGCGGGCCCGACCTGGGTGGGTTCGAAGGCGCGGGTGCCGCCGTGGCATGTGTCCCACGAGCTGTGGCGACGAGTCGATCAGCGAGGTCGGGCGGGGTGATGCCACGGTCGGCGACCACACGCAACCGCTCGACGGTCGCACGGTCGAGCGCCAGCTCACGAGCCAACTCGGGCTGCTCGGCAACCGCCGCAGCCAGAAGGGCGGCCTGGTCGGGTGAGAGCACCCCCAGTGCCGCGAGAGCGGCGACTTCGCGAAGCTCGTCGCTCATCCCAGGTCTCCGAACGCAGATCGGTCGAGCAAGGTGCGGAGACGATCCAGCGCCAGGCGTGCCCGCCCCTTGACCGTGCCGATGGGCAGCCCCAGATGCGCGGCGATCTGAGACTGGCTCAACCCTTCGAAGTAGGTGAGCGTCACCACCACGCGCTGGTCGTCGGGCAGGTCAGCCAACGCCGAGACGACCTGCAGTGCATCGTCGCCCTCCTGGGCGAGTTCGGCCGGATCGGGCACCGAGGCGGTGTCAGGGACGTCCGCGAACGCGAGCGCAGGTCGGGCGCGGCGACGCCGGTCCAATGCGATCGCGCGGTTGCGGGCCACGACGTAGAGCCAGGTCGTGAGCTTTGCGCGACCCAGATCGATGCCGGCCGCGTTCTGCCACAAGGTCATGAACACGTCTTGGGTGCATTCCTCGGCCAGCTGATGATCGTCGAGTAGGCGCATCGCTGTTCCGAACACGATCCCGCCATGATCGGCGTATGCGTCGCGAAGTGCCTCGGCGTCGCCTCTGGCGAGACGCGCAACCGTCGCGTCGTCGCGACCGACAGCGGGGATCGGCGCGTCGGTGTGGGTCGCGTGGCGCGCGACGTTGGCCCGGGTACGGGAGAACACAGGACCACGGATCGTAGCCGTGCACATCAAATGCCGTGGACGCCGACGCCTTGGCCCGTTTCGGTCACGTCCAAATGCCGATGGGATGGGCAATAGCGGAAGCCCGGCACCGGCTCGCGCATGCACGGCGTCTGCCGGCGCGTGACGGCTGCACAACGCAGCAGCCCGCCGGTGCGACCTCCGGTTTGTTCGACCAGCCGCTCGTGGACGGTGGCGACGGCCGTCTCGATCCGTGCGACCAACTCAAGCTGTTGGTTTGGCGCGTAGAAGGCGCGGGTCTGGGCGAACAGACGCATCGCGTGCCGGCGACGTGCGGCGGGCGTCTGCGCAATGCGCTGCACGGTGTCTTCGCAGAGCGCCAACAGCGTGCGCGCGGGACGAGCGGGGTCGCGCCGATCGGGTATCAGACCCGGACGGATTGCACGAAACAGGTCTCGACTCAACTCGTACACGTGGGCTCGCTTCGTGGGGTGCCCCTGATACGCGCCCAACGCCGGATCGGATCACTCGGGCGGTGGCAGCGTCATCGCCCACCCGCGACCACCTGCGTCATCGAGCCGCACCTTCCGTGCTTCGCTCCATCCGTGATCGTGGGTGCGACGCCGAGTGGCGACCCTCCCTGCGGCCCGTCCTGCGAAACGGTCATTTGGCCGACACTGGCGCGGCCACTTGTGTCGTCTGACGTCACACCTTCCGTTTCGTCCGGAATGGGAATGGCCGGCGTCGCCAAGCAGACAGACGTCGTTCGACGGTCATTTGGCCGACACTGCCGCGGCCACTTGTGTCATCGGACGTCACACGTGCGCTCGTCGCGGGGCATGTCGAGCCGCGCCCCTCCGTGCGGCCCGTCCTGCGAGACGGCCATTTGGCCGAAGTGGCCGCGGCCAATTGTGTCAAGGGACGTCACACTTCGGTCGGCGCGATTCGCTTCCGTGTTGACTGGGCAACCGCGTGCTGGCACCGTCACGAACGTGAACCACCCGCCCCATGGAACGATCGCGATCCGGGGTGGGCGCGATCTGGCCGGCGATCGGATGGATCTGCACATCGTCGACGGCATCGTTGCGCCCGCCCGGGCGACCTGGCGCGGTCCGGTGCTGGATGTGACCGGCTGCACCGTCGCGCCCGGCCTCATCGATCTGCAGGTCAACGGCGCCCTGGGGGTCGATCTGACCGCAGCGCCCGACCGGTTGTGGGACGTGGCTGCGGCGATGCCGCGGTTTGGGGTGACGAGCTTCCTGCCCACGATCATCACCTCGCCACGCGCAGTGGTGGACCAGGCGCTCCAGGCGCTCGCGGCGGGACCGCCCAACGGATGGCGTGGGGCGCGACCCATCGGCCTCCATCTGGAAGGTCCGATGATCACCCCCGGATACGCCGGAGCGCACCAGGTCGAACACATCGTCGCGCCCGCGATGGAGGTGATCAGCGGGTGGTCGCGCGCAACCGGTGTGGCGATGGTGACGCTTGCGCCAGAAGTGTCCGGTGCGCTCGCGGTCGTTGCCGAACTCGCGGGCCGTGGCGTGGTGGTCTCGGCCGGTCACACGAACGCCGATGGGGACGCGGCCCGCGCTGCCGTCCAGGCCGGATTGTCCGCGGTCACCCATTTGTTCAACGCGATGGCACCGATGCATCACCGCGCGTCGACCCTTGCGGCGGCTGCGCTGACCGATCTTGCCGTGCCGGCGAGCCTCATTGCCGACGGCGTCCACGTCGACCCGGGCATGTTCCGACTTGCCTGGCGCGCGCTCGGCTC
>JANMKR010000029.1:0-2403 GCA_031372145.1 Actinomycetota bacterium
TACCAATTTCACCACTCGCCCGTGGCTTCCTGCCTGAATCCAGGGTCGCAGGATGGTAGCACGGGGCCGGCGAAGGAATCCTTTCATGACTGTGGGCGACGACAATCAGCGGTTGGTATTGGGCCGGTACCGCATCGGCGCAGTACTCGGCCGTGGAGGTGCGTCGCAGGTGCACCGCGCCCACGACGTGCAGACCGGGCACGACGTCGCGGTCAAGGAGATCCCCATCGACGTCGAGATGGCACGGCGGGCGGGGGCAGAGGTACGGGCTGCATGCCGCCTCTCCCATCCCGGGATCGTCCGGCTGCTGGACTTCGGTGAGGATGATTCGGCCTGCTATCTCGTCAGCGAGCTGGTCGAGGGCGCGTCGCTCGCCGATCGCAGCCGTGAGGGGTGGTCCGCATCGCACCCCGCTGCGTTGATCGACGTCGTCGCGGATGTCCTGGACGGACTGGCCCATGCCCACGAGCGCGGCGTCACCCACCGCGATGTCAAGCCGGCCAACATCCTGGTCGACCGCTCGGGCCGGGGACGGCTGACCGACTTCGGCATCGCCCGCATCGCCGGCGAAGCCGGCCTGACCACAACGGGTGGCCTGGTGGGAACCGTCTCGTACATGGCGCCCGAGCAGGCACGCGGTGATCAAACCGGCCCGGCCGCAGACGTCTACTCCGCGTGCCTCGTGCTCTACGAAGGGTTGGCGGGACACAACCCGCTGGTCGGCCCCAGCCCCGGTGAGACGCTGCGGCGCGCAGCCGGCGGACACATCCCCTCGCTCGCGCTGGCTCGACCGGACTTGCCGACGCCGCTGTGCCGCGCAATCGATTCCGGTCTTGCATCCGATCCGCGCACCCGGCCTGAGCCCGAATGGCTGGCGCGCACCCTGCGCGCGCAGACGCGGTCGCTTGACGGGGTCGGCGCCCCACCCCATCGGTTCGCCGGCAAGCTGGCCACCTGGGCGAACGCCGCGGGTGGTGCGACGTTGGTGGGCGTGCTGCTGCACCACGGGACGCGGCTGCATCCCGGAACAATCGGCGCTGCGGCCGTCGTGGCGGCGATCGCGTTCGCGTTGCGCCCGTGGGCCGCGGCGCTGATCGGTCTGATCGGCGCAACCGTCGCGCTGGGCATGCACTCACCGGGCCTCGCGATGCTGGTTGGCGCGCTCGGTCTGGTGGCCCTGGCACCCTTGCGCGGCAACGGCCGGCTGGTGGTGTTGCCCGCGGCCGCGCCGGTGCTCGCCGCAATCGGTGTGGCGCCCGTGTACGCAGCGATGGCCGGAGCCGTGCGCGGCTGGCGGTGGCGGATCTGGGCCGCCCTGACCGGCCTCGGCGGGACGCTGATCTGGCAGGCGGTCGCGGGCGCCGACCCCGCCGTCGACGGCGGGCGGCTGACGGGCGTATGGGCGGACATCGACGGCGTGGCCTCGCCCTTCGCGGTCGTGCGCCGTGTCGCCGAGCCCCTTCAGAACCGGCCCGCCGTGGTGATCGCAGCCGGTGTGTTGGCACTGGCGTCGCTCGCGATGCCGGTCATCGTTCGTTTGCGCCGGGGCGTGCCACGTGCACTGGGCGTCGCGGTGTGGATCGCAGCCCTGATCGTCGGCGTTCGCGGGGGCGGTGGGAGCGTCGAGTCGGCCATGGGAGCGTTCATCCCCGGCGGTATACTCGTCGCGGCCTGGGCAGCCGGACCATGGCGGCGACTGCGCTTCGGGGCAGATCGGCGGAGAACTGTCACACTCCGCAGCTCCACTGTGGAACGACTACCGGCTGCATGAGCGCACTACGCAACGTGGAGGACACGATCGGGGGATTCGTCGAACGGATCTTCGGCCGCCTGTTTCGCGGACACGTGGAGCCGGTCGAGCTCGCACGCAAGCTTGCGCGTGAGATGGAGGACCACAAGACCGTCTCGGTCTCGCGCGTCTACGTCCCGAACGAATACGTCATCTATCTCTCGCCCGCCGATCGCAACCGGTTCGCGTCGTTCGAGGGTTCGCTGACGACCGAACTCGGGGTCTACGTGAGCGAGCGGGCCCGGCACGAGGGCTTTACGCTCTTGTCGGCGCCCATGGTGACGCTCGAAGCCGACACCGACCTGCGCGTCGGCGAATACGGAATCGCCTGCCGAGTGGTGGATCCACCGGTCGAGGCACCCGCCGAGGTCGATGCCGCGACACCCGAGGTGGCCGACCCCGCGCCGTTGCCGCTCCCGGTGACACCGGCGTCGCAGATCCCAGCCGCAGACGTTCCCGAAGGCGACGCCGAGCTTGCGGGCGAGCCCGATCCGTTGCTCGAGGCGGCGGCCGATGACGCACCTGAGGGCGTACTCGCCGACGAGCTCCCCGCCGTGGGTGTCCTCCCGCTCGACGCGCCTGACGTGGCCGTGGACGACGACGCACTCACCCCG
>JANMKR010000047.1:0-8077 GCA_031372145.1 Actinomycetota bacterium
GTCGGCGGTGCAGACGGTGCTCGCCGGGGTCGCGGATCTGGCCGTGTCGGTTGCGTTGCCCGATCCACCGGCCGATGACCTGTTGCGGCGACCCGTTGCGAGCGAACCGATCGTTCTCGTGCAGGGGCCCGGAACGCCGCCGACCCGCCTCGGTGATGTCGCCGACCGAACGATTCTGTGGCAGGCCCGCGGGTCCGGAGTACGCGCGACCGCGGAGCGTGCGCTTGAAGTCGCGGGCGTCTGGCCGGCGACCACACGTGATGTCGGGAGTTCTCCCGGGGTGCTCGCAGCGGTCGCCGCCGGGCATGGCGCCGGCTTCCTGACCCGCTCGTACGCAGCCGAGCACGTCCGCTCCGGGCACGTCGTCGTCACTGAGTTCTCAGCCCCCGATCTGCACGCCCGGTTCGAGCTGATCGCCGCGACGATCGACGATCTGCCCTTTGCATCCCGTCGCATCGCAGATGCGCTGCGGCAAGGAGCGGCGAGCGCACCCCCAGCCGCAGTCACCGTGTGAGCCGCCCGCCCGTGCTGAATGCGTAAATCCAGCCGCAGTCAGCAATTGAGTGGCCCGAAGGGCCAGGAATAGGCCGCCCAAGTGCCGTGCTGAATGCGGCGTATGGGGACCCCCAGTGCCGTGCTGAATGCGGCGTATAGGGATTGCTGAATGCGGCGTATAAACCCAGCCGCAGTCAGCGTTTGAGTGGCCCGAAGGGCCAGGAATAGGCCGCCCAAGAGCCGTGCTGAATGCAGCGAATGAGTCGCAGAGTGCGGGGGCGCCTCCCAGAACCCCCGCACTTGCGCTGCCTCCCAAACCTCGGGAGCTCGTTGGTCTCCCGGGTTAGGGGAGCTCAGGGAAGAACAGGTGCTTGACGTGGCTGCGCCACTCGGCCTCGTCACCTTCCATCCGGTACGCGCCGACGCCGTTGGCGAGGATGGGTGCGTTGATGACGCTTGAGGCCAGGGCGAACTGGCAACCCTGCGGAGTTGCGGCGTCCGCGCATTCGGCCGGCGCACCGCCCTTGTTTTTCGGCATTCCGTTGCTCATGTGGAAATGGAGCTTGGCGAGCATTGTGGGGTCGGCGGTGGTCGATCCGGGGCCGGTCATGTACAGGGCGAAGCGCCAGGGATAGGCACGCCACTCGTTCGTGTTGAATGACCTGCGGGTCCGCGAGGCCCTGTCGAAGTGGTACATCTCAAGCCAGACACCCCCGGCCCGCTGCAGGGCCAGACGCAGACCTTCGTGCGACCGGAAGTGCGGGCGCCGGTCGCGGCCGAGGTTGTGGAACTTGCCCTTGCCCACGCCGATACTGCTGACGACGCCGGGAGCGATGTAGAAGTGGACCCGCTCCGCGTAGGTTCCGCCATCGGGATAGGGGATCGCCGCGAGCTGCTCCATCGCCGCTGAGAGTTCGTTGCCGACGTGCCCGGGGAGTGGGCGTGGAACGTAGTTGGGGAACTTCCGCTTGGCCTGGTTGCGGCTCGTGCGCCCACGCCACGACGGCGTGTTGAGGTTGGGTGCCTTCTCCGCGAAGCGGTAGTCGATCTCGTCGACGAAGACCAGGTGGCTGGAGCATCCCGAATCGCCCCACGGAGCAAACACGCAGCCAGGCGCGTCGATGCGTGCACGCAGCAGCTGTGCCATGGCCGTCGCGTTCCCAGCGGCGATCAGCTTCGCCGCGGGAAGCCCCGAAAGGCGGTACGGCTTGTCGGCATCGCCCGCGAACAGGTGACCCACGTTGGGCTCTTGGACGAAGACGCGTCCGTCGATCGGCAGCGCGTCAGCGGCTCCCGGCCTGACGATCTTGCGGTTCGTCTCGGGTGACCCGTACAACACGATCATCGGCGCGGCTGTCGCCGTCGCCGTGGCGGTCACCACCAGAGCTGCGAATGTCAATGCGATGCGGCGGAATGCGCGCATGGTCCGAAGTCCTTTTCGAGTCGCGACGAGCCGCGCCTCATGCGCCAGCTCTCCATCACAGGGTATATCGGCCGATCGGCGCCGAGAGTTGAGCGGGCTCCTACCGGAAGAACAGCCGCTTGACCTCGGCGCGCCATTCGTCCTCGTCACCTTCCATCTTGTACTCGCCGACGCCGTTCGCGCGGATTGCCTCGTTTTGCGGCAGCGATGCCAGGATGAACTGGCAGGTCTGGGGTCGTGCCGTGTTGCGGCATGCTCCGGGTGCGCCGCCGGCGACCGGAGGGGCGCCGCGGGTCATCATGAAGTGCAGCCTGCCGACGTACGCGGGGTCCGAGGTCGTCGCTCCCGGCCCGGTCAGGTACCGGGTGAATCGCTTCGGAGAGTTGGTCCACTCGCCCGTGCTGAACGGTCGACGTGTCCGGGTGCTGGTGTTGAAGTGGTACATCTCGAGCCAGACGCCGCCTGCGCGCCGCAGGGCGCCGCGTACACCTTCATGGGAGCGAAAGTGAGGGCGTGCGTCGCGGCCGAGGTTGAAGTACGGCCCTTTGCCCACGCCGATGCTGCTGACGAAGCCGGGGGCGATGTAGAAGTGCACGCGCTCGGCGTAGGTGCCGCCGGCGGCGAACGGTATCGCGGCAAGGATGGCCATCGCCTTGGTCAGCTCATAGCCGGGCTGGCCGGCCTTGGGCCGGGGAACGTAGTTCGGGAACACCCGCTTCGTCTGGTTGCGGGTGGTGCGGCCCCGCCAGGCCGGGGTGTTGAGGTTGGGTGCCCGCTCGGCAAATCGGAAGTCGAGTTCGTCGACGAACACGAGTCTGCTGCTGCAGCCCGCAGCGCCATAGCCGGCGAACGGACAGCCGGGCTCATCGATTCGTCGACGAAGGAGCGAGGCCATGCCGGACGCCGTGGCAGCCGTGATGAGCTGCGCTCCTGAGACACTCGAGAGTCGGTACGGGCGATCACCGTCGCCTGCGAACAGGTGGCCCACGTTCGGTTCCTGCACGAAAATGCGCCCGTCGATCGGGAGCGCGCCGGCGGCACCGGGTTTGATGATCTTGCGGTTGGTCGCCGGGGTGGCGTAGAACACGATCATCGGGGCCGCGCTGGCAGAGGCGGCACCGGCGGCGAGCAGTAGTGCGATGGCCGCGTACAGCCGGCGTGGTCTTCGAAGGCGGATGGAGCCCTACTCAATCGGTCATGCGGGATGAAGCGCATCCGGCGCTCACCCCCAAGACTGGTACCTCGCGGACGCGAATGCAAACGGCGCGGTCGGGTCGTACGCGGCTACCAGTCCGCCCCGGTGAGCGTGTCGGAGTGAGGTGAGATCGCAGCGACGGGAATGTCGAGACCGACGCAGCGAAGCAGGCGGCTGGCCTCGCGGATTGCATCGGTGTGCGCGTCGTCATCGGCGATCATCACCACACGCGCCTCGAGCGCCCCGCTGACGAGTGTGCACAAGCGTTGAACGGTCTCACGTCGCACGAGCGTCTCGGGAAGCTCCACCTCGAACACCACGGGGGGAGACTCGGCGCCACGGTCGCACTGCACATCCGGGCGCCGCCCGGCGCGGGGCGCCGCAGGGCTGAACCCCGGTGCCTCGGCATGGACCTCCCATGACGTCCGCGCTGCAAGATCGCGCGCAAGCGCTGCGACGCTCTCGTCGTGCAATGCAAGGCGGCGCTCGAAGTCTTTGAGCCAATCCGTATAGCCGACGATCGGACATCTCCCAGGGCGATGGGGTGGATCCACGACGGAATGTACCCCCGGCACCGGACGGCACCCGGCGTCAGGCGCGGACTCTCCGGTGGTTTGGGGATCCGCAAGAAAATGACCCTGTGACAGGACGAGGCGCGCTTGATACGCTCGCGCGATGCCCGACGAACACCGTGATGACGGCTACGATGCAGACCGCTGGGACGCCAAGTTCATCGAGCTGCGAGATGGGCCCCGCGAGCTTCAGGCGGGTGAGTACCGTCGCACCCTTGCATCGCTCAACTCAGGGTGGTTCGCCCGCGGCGGCCTGCTGCGGTTGCACGATGACGGGTTGTCGTTCACCCCGACGCCGATCGAACGGCTACTCTTCGGCAGAACCCATCGAATCGATTTCGCCGCGATGACCGCAGTCGAACGCGAGCCGCGACGACCGGGGGACGTGTTGCCGGGAGGCAAAGCGCCCAGAATGCGAATCACGACCGAAAGTCGGTCGTTTGAATTCGTGTTCTACAACGGTCTCGACGACTGGTTGGAGGCGATCGGCGAGCGACAGAGAATCTGGGAGAACCGAACGAGGATGGGGCATGAGGACGACAAATAGAACGCTGCCGCGGCGGCCGCACGCAGAACGACCACGAACCGGTGAGACGGTCCGCAAGAGCGGCGGCGCCGACCTGCAGAACGGCTGGTACGGACGGCACGGCACGCTCTTTCTGACCGACGAACGCTTGGTCTTCGTCCCGACGATCCTTGACACCGCTCTGGGCGGCAAGCGGCGCGAACTGCTCTACGACGAGATCGTCGAGGTCGAGCGGTATCCCACGAGTCCCGACGGCACCGTGCCTGGCGGCAAGCGGCCGCGCATCATCATCCACACGGCTGAGTGCGGATACGAAATGATGGTCGGTGACATGGACGCGTGGATCGATGCGATCGAGATCATGTATGCACACCGCAACAAGAACGGCCATCCGCACAAGCCGACGTTCGTCCGCGAGGGCTCGACCACGGAGTTGCTGAGCGAGCTTTCGTAGGGCTGCGCCGCTAGACTCCCCGAAACCATCGATTCTTGGAGGGTTTCGGGGTGATCGCGGTGAGTGACAGGAGTCGAGCAGCGGTGAGCGCCTTGGCCGAGCTCGCCCGTCGCGCGGATCCTTCGCCCGTGCCGATCTTGGAGATCGCCGAGGGGCGGCAGATCCCGCTCCACGTCCTGGAACAGCTCTTCTCGGCGCTTCGCCGCAGTGGCATCCTCAAGAGCCAGCGCGGGGTCAAGGGTGGGTACTCGTTCCTGCGGGCACCGCGGGACGTGACGGTCTTGGACGTCGTCGAGTGCGTCGACGGCCCGTTGCGACCGTCGAACGAGCTTCCGGCGGACGCCGCGCAGGGTCTGTGGAACGAGGCGCAAACGCAACTCGCGGACGTCCTCGCAGCGGTGACGATTGCTGAGATGGTCGAGCGCGAGGCCCGCCATGCCGGCGCTCTGATGTTCCATATCTAACTGATGCGAAGGGAAGCCCGCTCCATGCAGATCGCCGAATCGATCACCGATCTCGTCGGACGTACGCCGCTGGTTCGCCTCGGTGACATCGACGCGGATACCGGCGCTCGCATCCTCGGCAAGCTCGAGTCGTTCAACCCCGCCGGAAGCGTCAAGGACCGCATCGGACTCGCGATGATCGAAGCCGCCGAGCGTGACGGCCACCTGGTGCCGGGCGCGAGCGTCATCGTCGAGCCGACGTCGGGCAACACCGGGATCGCGCTCGCCTTCGTCGCGGCTGCCAAGGGTTACCGCTGCATCCTGACGATGCCCGAGACGATGAGCGTCGAGCGACGCAACCTGCTGCGCGCCTATGGCGCCGAGCTCGTGTTGACCCCCGGCACCGACGGCATGCGCGGCGCGATCGCCAAGGCCACCGAGATCGCCGCCGAGATCGACGGTGCCTTCATCCCGCAGCAGTTCGAAAACGCGGCGAACCCCGAGATTCACCGGCGGACGACCGCTGAGGAGATCTGGACGGATACCGGCGGCGAGGTCAACGTGCTCGTCGCGGGGGTCGGAACCGGCGGCAGCATCACCGGTGTGGGCGAGATCCTGCGCGACAAACGCCCGGGATTCCGGACGGTCGCGGTCGAGCCGGTCGACTCCCCGGTGCTGTCGGGCGGGTCGCCGGGGCCGCACAAGATTCAGGGCATCGGCGCCGGGTTCGTGCCGGCGGTCCTCAACACCGAGGTCTATGACGAGGTCATCACATGCCCGTCTGACGAGGCATTCTCGATGGCGCGCCGTCTCGCGCGGAAGTCCGGCATCCTGGTCGGCATCTCGGCTGGGGCCAACGTGTGGGCCGCGCTCCAGGTCGCGAAGCGCCCGGAGAGCGCCGGCACGACCATCGTCACGTTCCTCTGCGACACGGGTGAGCGTTACCTGACGACCCCGGGGTTGTTCGACGAGTGACCTATACGCCCCGCTCGACACGGCTCTTGGGCGGCCTGTTCACCACCCCTGCGGGGTGGTTCAAGCGTCGATCGGGGCTGGATTTATACGCCCCGTTCGACGGAGACTAATACGCCCCGCTCGACTCTTGGGTGGCCTGTTCACCACCCTTCGGGGTGGTTCAGATGTCGATCGGGGACGACTTATACGCCCCGCTCGACACGGCTCTTGGGTGGCCTATGAGCCGCCCTTCGGGCGTCTCAATCGTCGATCGGGGCTGAACTCTTATACGCCGTCGCTTGACGGACGCGCCGCGCTGGGGCTATGCGCGGCGGATGAGGGAGACGGTGTGGCTGCGTTGTTTGAAGCCCTGCTTCTCCCAGAAGATGAGGTTCTCAGGGAGGTTGTCGACCTCTGCGACGATGTGGCTTCCGACCTCGTCGCGCACGACGACGGCGATCTGGCCGACGAGGGCGCGACCGATCCCTGCGCGGCGTTGGTCCGGGACGACGCCGATCCAATTGATCCATCCGGAGGGCATCTCGGCCTGGACGAAGCCGACGATGCGCTCGTCCTGGCGCGCGACGTAGAACGCCCCCCAACCGGCCGCCGTCTCGAAGCCGGTTGGTGAGCCAACCTCGCGGAAGAACGAGAAATCGGCCATTGCCTCGGCTTCGGCGGCCGTGAAGTCCTCGGCCCACTCGTTCTTGTAGGGCTCGATCTTCGTCCCCCGTGGCGCGGGCTCCTTGCGATATCCGTCGATCCGCCGTGCCATGACGACGGTGCGCGCGTACTCCTCGAACCCGGTGGCGCGGGCGATCCCGACGAGCGGGTCCTCGGGTGGGACCGCCAGGTCGTACGGGGGGGCGCCGACTGCCGCGAGGAGCGCCTCGAGCGCACCGGGGCCTTCGGCGCGCAGACCGTCAAGACGGGTGGCCTTTGCGCTCGGCGACGGTCCGGGACGGCAGGCGGCGCCGTCGACCCGGACGGCCCCGTCGCTACTCAATGTCTGTCCGGTCGGCGTCGTGGATCATGCTGGTGCAATACTAACCAACGACGATGGCCCTTCCACTTGCGAACATCCTGAAATCCGCCGCCGCGACGTTCCAACGCGATATCGCGGTGGCCCGTGAACGCGACCCGGCGGCGCGCTCCACCCTCGAGGTCGTGACGTCGTATCCGGGGCTCCATGCGTTGTGGATGCACCGCGTGGCACACCGACTGTACGGACGGGGCATTCGGCTCCCGGCGCGATGGGTCAGCCAGCTGTCACGGCAGCTCACCGGGATCGAGATCCACCCGGGCGCGACGATCGGGCCGGGGTTGTTCATCGACCACGGTATGGGTGTCGTCATCGGCGAGACCGCCGAGATCGGTGAGGACGTCACGATCTACCAGGGCGTCACATTGGGTGGCACCGGCAAGGAGACCGGCAAACGCCACCCGACGATCGGCGACTGCGTGATCATCGGCACGGGCGCGAGCGTGCTGGGGTCGGTCACGGTCGGCGAGGGTGTCAAGATCGGCGCGGGGTCGATCGTCATCAAGGACGTCCCGCCGAACTCAACCGTGGTCGGCAACCCGGGCCGCGCAGTCGTGGTGGATGGTCAGCGCGTCGACCAGGAGACACTGCATCACCCGACGTTGGAACACACGCGCCTGCCCGACCCGGTGGCCGAGGCCATGGCATGTCTGGTGCGGCGGGTCACCGAGCTGGAGCAGGACATCACCGATCTGCGCGAGGGGCGCGAACCGCAACGGCGCACCCGCGAGGACGGCGACTGTCTGCCGACCGCCCAGCAGGAGATCGCCGGCATCCTTGGCCTGAACGGCGGTAGCGGCATCTAGTAGTGCCCTGTCACGGAAGTCTCTTTGCGGTTTGGCGGCTGCAAAGCTCCGCCGGATTCGATCCGCTGGGAGCAGGAGCAATCGCCCCGGGAGCTGTGTCCTCGCCTGCACCCATATCCAAGGTGGTCTCAACGGGTCAGTGCATCGCCTGGGCGAGCGTGTCGGAT
>JANMKR010000054.1:0-8345 GCA_031372145.1 Actinomycetota bacterium
ACGCGCTCACCTGTGCCGACCGGCACCGTGCTCTTCATGATCAACAAGTGACGCGGGTCGGCCCCGACCGTGGCGAGCTCTTGGACAAAACCCATGACGCGCGACAGATCGGCATCGCCGGAATAGGTCGGCGGGGTGTCGACGGCGATGAAGATCAGATCCGACCGTTCGAGGAGCCGTGGCAGGTCGAGCGTGAAGTCCAAGCGCGTGCGGTTGGCCGTGATCAGATCCGCAAGGCCCGGCTCGTAGATCGGGATCTTGCCGTCGTGGAGCGCCGCGACCTTGCGCGCATCGATGTCGCGCATCGTGACCTCATGCCCGAGCGACGCCAGGCAGACCCCTGTGACCAGGCCGACATAGCCCGCCCCGATGACCCCCACGCGGGCTATAGCGTCCGACCTGCTTTTGTGATGGGAATGGCGGTGTCCCGCTGCCCCTTCGCGACCTTGACCTTGCCCGGTCGCACCATGAACGCCTTCATGTCACGGATTGTTGCAACCGTCAACGATTCATCGAGCGCGTTCGAGATCCAGTACGTCATCGCCCCGCGCTGCCACAGCAAACGCTGCATGTTCTTGCCGTCATAGAATGTGATATTTCCCTGCTTGTCGCGGCCGGTGCCGGTGGCGACGATCGGGGGCTTCGACATGCTGGTCTGCGTGATCGTCATGTACCTGTTGCCGCCCAACAAGGAGTTGCCTGGCAGCTGCACCACGAACGTGAGGGCGTTGGGCTTACCCCGATCGCCGCGGTCGACGTTGTACAGCCGCACGTATTTGACGGCGGAGCCGGGCGGAATGTGCGTCGGTACGAGCAGGTCCATGCCGGTGAACGCCCGCGCGTTCTGTACCGACTGCCGCAAGCTCGTCGTCAGGACGGTGCCCGGCTTCTGCTTGACGGCCGGCGCAGCCGGTTTGGGTCTGGCGAGACCGTCGTAGTCCCCGCCGATCACCACCAACACGTCCGCGTCCGTCGGCTGGCCCGCCCGGCGCTGTCCGATGCTCGCGTTCTGGCCGAAGAGCCCTTGGATGGCCTTTGCCTCGCTGCGTTTGTTCTCGGCGTAGAACACCGACGTCGTCGAATAGAACCCGTCCGGCGCATTCCCGGCGAAGAACACCTTGTAGCCGCGCCCCTCGAGCGCCTTGGCCGCCTTGGTGCCGACCAAGATCTTCTTGCTGCCGTTGTAGACCCACACGACGACCTTGGACGGATCGGTCGCCTTGACCACCGCGTCGCTCTGGAATACCGGGTTCTTCCAACGATCAACCGCCTCGCTGATAAACGTCGGGGTGGTGAGCACCACGGATCCGCAGCACGTCGTCCCCTGGGCGCCGCTGGTCGGGATCGTCGTCCGGGCGATGTGGTCTTTTTCGGTCCGCAACCCGAACAGCAGGAAGTCCTTGAGTCGTGACGTGGATTTGAGGCTCGTCGTGACCTCGTCGTGGACGGCGTCGATGATGTTGTCGAGGCCACGGGCACCCCGACTCTGCCGCTTGAGCTCCGCCAGGAACGCCTGCTGGCGCGCGATGCGACCGAAGTCGTTGTCGCCGTGGCGGTAGCGCACGTAGTCCAGGGCGTCGAAGCCGTTGAGCTTCTGGTACCCGGGTTTGATGTCGAGTTGCTCGAACGACGAACTCGAGCCGAGCCCGGCGTTGTTGTTGAAGTACCAGCGGTCAACGTCGAGATACACGCCCTTGGCGTCGTTGACCAAGCGCCGGAAGGCCTCGAAATCGACGTTGAAGAAATGGTCGATCTTCTCGCCCGTCAGCTGCCTGATGGTCTCGATGGCCAGCCTGTTGCTGCCAAATGCGTAGGCGGCGTTGATCTTGTTCTGACCGTATCCCGGGATGTTGACGAACAAGTCGCGCGGGAACGACAGCATCGACACGAAGTTCCGCTTGATGTCGAGCCGGACGAGGATCAGCGTGTCACCACGCCCGCCGTCGCCGCGCCCACCCTTGCCGGCCCGCCGGTCAGATCCGATCACCAGGATGTTCCACGGCCGATCCCCCAGGTTCTTGGGCTCTTCCGTCAACACCTTCGTGGCCTCGACGACCTCAGGAGCGTTGTTGAGGTCGTTCGACAGCGCCCGGTTGGCATATTGCTGCGCAAACAGGAGCCCGGATCCGCCGAGACTCAGGAGCGCGGCGACCGACCACGCGAACACCCCGAGCACGGGTCGGCGACGACGCGGCTTTTGGTAGTAGGTCGCGTCGCGATGGTCCAGCGGACCGCGAGGCGGATCGACGGTGCTCACGCTGCCGACACCTCCGCTGGGCGATCGACAATTCGGCGTGCGACGAGGCCGGCGAAGTCCACGAGCGCACACCGGTAGGAGGACAGGCACGCCGCCTCGACGTACTCGGCGGGCCCGTGGTGGCCGGCCCCACGCGGGCCGAACTCGACTGCGGGGACGCCTGCCGCCAGGAATCCGACCGCGTCCGACGCCCCGTCCCGGCCGACCGAGGCCGCCGTGGGCTCATACGATCCGACGGCCTGCAGCAACAGCTGCACGAACGGATCGGTCGGATCGACGTACGCCGGAGGACGCTCGACGAGCACATCGACGGTCCAGTCACCAAGCCCCCGGATCTGCGCGAGCACATCGTCCGGGTTCTGCCCGGGCAGGTAGCGCACGTCGATGTCGAGCCGGCAGTGGTCGGGGACCTTGTTGATGGCATCCCCGCCCTGGATGCGGCCCAGGTTGATCGACGGGCGGGCAAACAGCTCCGTGGAGGCCGATGCAAACGGCAGCGCCTCGATCTGGCGGTAGCGATCCACCCCGGCAAGGATCGCCGACTGCCCAAGCCACGGCGTCGAGCCGTGGGCCGCGATGCCCTCGATCTCGGCGCGAAGCATCAACACGCCCTTGGCCTGCACGCCCACCTGCATGTCGGTCGGCTCGCCGCAGATGACGAAGTCTGCGCGCAGCCCGTCAGCGACGAGCATCTCCGTGCAGTTGGCTCCCGGCTCCGAGCGCTCCTCGTCGGGGACGACGACGAGCTCGATCACCGCGCCCTCGAGCCCTTTGGCCAGGTCGGCGGTCGCCAGCATCATCGCGGCCAGCGCACCCTTCATGTCGTAGGCACCACGTCCGTAGACCCGACCGTCCTCGTGCCGTGCGCGGTACTGGTCGGGTCGACCCGGCACGACGTCCAGGTGCCCGTGGAAGATCACGCGCTGCGAACCCGATCCGACGCGGGCGACGATGCAGTCACGATCGCCGAAGTTGCGCCGCTCCACGCATGCGCCACAGCCCTCGAGCCATCCCTCGACAAAATCGAGTGCGGGGCCCAGGCCTGCAGGGGTCGCAGTGTCGAACGCGATCAGGCGCTCCGTGAGCTGAACTTCGTCCAACCGGGCGATCTTAGCTGAGCGGACCTACGGACCGGGCGAACCGCGGTTTTCGGGAAGGGGCCGATGGCGGCGGGCAAGGAAGCCTTCCCGGATGCCTCCGCCGGGCGCGTGCGTGATGCCGTCGATCGCCGGCACCTGGTGGGTCAGGCTCCAGAATCCCCACGCACCGAGCAGCGCGGCGCAGGTGCCCAGACTCCAGCGTATGCCGACACCCTCCGCAAGAAGACCCGCTGCCTGTGCGCCGACGGCGATGGGCGCGAGCACGGCGAGCTGGTAGAGGCCCAGCATCCGGCCGAGCAGCTGCGGCGGCGATCCCAGCTGAATGGCGGCGTTCGTCGCGATGAACATCCAGATCCAAAACACGCCTCCGAACAGCATCGCGACCAGCGCGAGCCAGAACCAGCGTGTCGTCGCCAGCACGGCCATCGCCGCAGCGAAGGCTACCGTGGCCGTGGGGAGCGCGTGATGTCGGGGATAGCCGGCGCGACCGACACGCGCCAAGAGCCACGCCCCGATCAGCGCGCCGCCGCCCATGAATCCGAGCAGCAGACCGAGACCCACCTCTCGGACACCGAGATGTGCGGCGACGACCGGCGCGAGTTCTTGTGCAGGCGCTGCCAGCGCCGCGAAGATCGCCATGCCGACCAAAAGGCGCCGCGATGCGGGGTCGCCCATCGCGTAGCGCAGCGCCTCCGACATCCGTGCGCGGGATCCCGGGGAGGCAGGCGGGAACGCCTCCATTCGCAGCAACACGAGGATCAGCACACCGAACGACGCCGTGTTGACGGCGAAACACGCCGCCGGCCCTCCGACGGCCAGCATGACGCCGCCGAGCGTCGGTCCCGCAAGCCGCGCGACGTTGATGCCTGCGGCGTTCAGCGCGATCGCCTCCGGCAACCTGTCGCGCCCGGCGAGGACGCCGACCAGGGCCAGCATTGCGGGAAGGCCTGACGCAAACCCCACACCCACCACGAACGTCGCGATGTAGATCACCGCCGGGGTGGCGGCATCGAGCGCGGCGAGCACTGCCAGGCCCCCCGCGCCGACGGCCTGCAGCGAGAACGTCACGATACCCACCACCCGCCGGTCGAACCGGTCGGCCAACTGCCCCGCGTACCCGGACAGCAAGAACGCCGGTCCGCGTGCGACGAGCGCAAGCGCTCCCACGGCCGCGGGACTGTGGGTCAGATCGTAGATGAGCCATCCGGCACCGACGACCTGCAACCACGACCCGGCGTTCGACGCGAGGCTCGCCAACCAGAACCTCCGGAACGCCCTGACCTGCAGCACCGCGGGAACCGTCATGAACCGCACAGTAACGCGCGAAGGTCCACGTATTGCGCGCACCGCTCCGGTGAGCCGGATCCGCCGCACGTCATGCCGGGAACGCAATCGGCGTCTCAGACGTAGAGGGGGTAGACGCGTCACCGACTCCGGGGGTGTCCCATGGCTCGCAAGCACGTGCTGTCGACCGCGCTCGTCGCGCTGGCGCTCGTCGGATGCGGCGGAAGCCGGTCGTCGTCAGACGTCCCAGGCTCACCGACGCCTGACCCCGGCGAGGTCGTGCTGAGCATCCGCACGGACGGCACGACCATGGTGAGCGCCGGCGAGCGCTCGCAGGTCCTCTCCGGCCGGTACGAGCACGCGCGCGTTGGACCGGGGTTCCCTGACGACGGACGGTCGGTCAGTGGTTCGCGGATCGTCCTGCAGGACACCGCAAACCAGACGACCGACCTGGTCAGCCGCTTCGCGATCGTCGAGACGTCGCTGACGAAACCACCCCAGATGGTCGACCTGCCGGGCGACTACGACTACGACGCCGTCTCGCCCGCGGCGGACATCCTGTACCTGGTGAGCCACTTCAGCGTGGAGCGCCCCGACCAGTACGCGGTTCGCGCATACGACGTCAAAGCAGGCAAGCTCGATGACGGAGTCATCGCCGACAAGTCTGCGATCGCCGAAGGCCCGATGGCCGGCCGGCCGGTCTCCCGTGTGGCGACGACCAACGGCGAGTGGGTGTACACCGCCTACCGAGGCGAGCACGCCTTCGTCCACGCCCTCAACACCGCCAACAAGTTCGCCGTGTGCATCGACCTGCCCGAGAAGGCCGCAAACGTGACCGACTGGGAACTCGGCTTGGACGAGCGTGCTCGGACGTTGGAGGCGACGAGCCCATCAACCGGGTTGCGGGTCATGGTCGACACTGAGAAGTTTTCGGCGCAACTCGTCTGAGCTTCCACCATCGGGTACGCGATCGGTGTCGGTCGTCTCGACTCAAGGCGCGACACGGTGCATCAGGATCGTGGCGTGGCCCACCTCGCCCTCGTCGATGGCGGCCGAAACAAGGAGCACCGCAGCCCGGGTGGAGCGCTTGTGCACAGTGCAGTCCAGGGTGACCTCGATATCCCAGCCGATGCGATCGACGTCGGCATTGTCGACGCCGGTCAGCACCCAATACGTGCCTGGCGCGTCATGGGTCCGTTGCAGGAACAGACCTGCGCACTGGGTCATCGCTTCGAGCACGAGGGTGCTCGGCACCTCCGACGGTCGCCCGATCTCACCCAGGGGCCCGAGCTCACCTCCGTTCGGGTACCAGACCGCCCCGGCACCGTCGGCGTCATAGCCGCTCAGCTTCGTGACCATGCGAAACGGGCCGGCCATCAGTCCTCACCATTGCCGCTTGGCACCACCTGCGGATCGGCGATCCCGCGCGCCTCGAGCGCCTCGCCCACCCCGTGCGCGAACCGCGCAGCGGCGACGACCGTCGGCACGGCGAATGCCCGCAGATTGCGACCCAGACCACGAGCACGCCGAGCATCCAGGACACGATGGGCGACGACACCGAGGTGATCCAGGCTCCGCAACGCCAGCCCCACCATCAGCCCGATCCGAGCGACCCGCGCCGGGCGGACGTGAAGGCGCCGGAGCGTCCGCTCGAGCCAGTCCACCATCGCAGTGGGACGCGTGGTCAGCGTGACCGCCAGTGCCAGCGCCGCCACGGCCAGCAAGCGCGCCGCAGCGACAAGTCCCTCGACCGGCCGGCCGATCAGGGCCTGAAACGCCGTCAACACGCTGATGACGATGACGAGGGGCTTCGCTTGGCGAACAAGTATCCGCAGCGGAATGCCAGAACCGAGGATCGCGACGACGACCGCGAGCAGCAGCGTTCCTGAGACGGCGGGGTGGTTGACCGCGACCACCGCGGCGGCGCCGACGAGCAACGCCAGCAGCTTTGCCCCCGCAGGCGCCCTGTGCAGCCACGAGCCGCCGGGCCAGTAGAGGGACAGCGTCGGGTCACCGACCGTCGGCGCCGCGGTGCGCCGCCTGCGAGCGCGCATCACGCCACGCCGATCAGGTCGGTGTACGCACCGATCGTCGGGTCCGCCGAGCCGTCGGCGACGACGGTGCCCCGGTCGATCAACAGCACGCGGTCCAGCTGCCCGACCAGGTCCAAGTCGTGCGACACGATGACGAGGTGCTGCGGCAGACCGAGCAATACGTCGATGACGCGGCGACGGTTGACCAGATCGAGCGTCGTCGTGGGCTCGTCGAACACGATCCAGGTCGGCTCCAGGGCCAGCACGCCGCACAGTGCGACCAGGTGTTTCTCACCGCCGCTCAGCGTGTGGATCGCCTGATCGGCCTTGTGCTCCAGCGACACCCTCCTCAGCGTGGCCATGGCCGACTCGTGCGCCGCCCGCTTGCCGAGCCCATGCGCGCGTAGGCCCAGCGCGATGTCCTCGACCGGCGTCGGGTACACGAGCTGGTGGTCTGCGTCCTGGAACACGAACCCGACCCGGCGCTGCACACCGCGACGATCCTGTGCGGTATCGATGCCATCGACCACGACGGTTCCGCGCGTGGGGAGCGTGAGCCCGTTGATCAGCCGTGCCAGCGTGGTCTTACCGGAGCCGTTCGCACCGATGATGCCGACGCGCCGCTCGCCGACCGACAGCGCGATGTCGTGCAGCAGGACGGTGCCTTCGGTTGCGACGACATCGACACCGGCGAACGTGATCATCCGGCACCGACGTCCGCGGCAAACCACGCGGCGGTCCCCATTCCACCGGCGATCGCAGCGAGCGCCAGGCCCGAGGTGCCGCCGACGCCACCCAGGTCGGTAAGAAGCCGTACCACCTGAATCGCCCCCGAAGCACCCCATGGATGCCCCAGCGCGATGGCCCCGCCATTCGGGTTGACGACGCGCTCGTCGACGCCCAAATCGTCGATCGTGGCGAGGGTCTGACTTGCGAACGCCTCCGTGAACGCCACCTGCGTGAGCGCGCCCACGTGAAACTGCGGGTTGCGTTGGGTGAGCAACCGCACGGCCGCGACTCCTCCGATGCCACACAGGCGCGGGTCGACGCCAGTCGTGCAGCTCTCGACGTGCCGAAGACCCGACCGGCCCAGCCGCTGTGCCATGCGTCGTGACGCCACCACGACCGCCGCGGCGCCGTCGGCGATCTGGCTCGCGTTGCCGGCGGTGACCGTGCCTTCGGCGGTCAGGATCGCCGGGAACCGCGCCAGGCGCTCCGACGTCAGCGTCGCACGCGGGCACGAGTCATGGCTGACCACGTGGCCACCGTCGGAGGTCGGGATGACACACGGCACGATCTCGCGATCGAACCTCCCCGCCGCCTGAGCCGCAATCGCCCGTTGGTGGCTTCGCGCCGCGTAGGCGTCTTGACAGGTTCGGGGAATCCCCCACTCGGCCGCAATGGTCTCCGCCGATTCGGCCATTCCGGGATCGTCGTGGCCGCCCCCGGCGAACATCCGGCGCGGAAAGAACCGCCGCCCTCCGCGACCCTCGTCCTGGGCTGCCTCGCCACGCAATGGCGAGGTGGACGCACTCTCGACGCCTCCCGCGATGTAGAGGTCACCGGCGCCCGCCTCGATCAACCTGCAGGCCAGCACGATCGCGTCCAGTCCCCCACCGCATTGGCGATCGATGGTCATTCCCGGGACGGTGGTCGCCAGACCGCCGTCCA
>JANMKR010000088.1:0-2935 GCA_031372145.1 Actinomycetota bacterium
CCAGCGGTGAGAGTCGCCAGCCCTCGATCAGCAGCAACACGATGAGAAAGAGTGCGGCCGTCAACCCGGCCGACAGCAGGGCGAGCGCGGCGTTGGCTGCGAGGTGCGGTCGACCTGCCGGCACCTGCACTGTGCGTTCGCCTGCAAATCCGATCGCAACGATCGGCGCCAGGGCCAGCGGGACCTGCACCACGAAGATCGCCTGCCATGAGAACACCTGCGTCAGCAACCCGCCAATGGCCGGGCCGAGCGCCGCCCCGACGATGCCCGCTGCGGCCCACGAGCGCGCCGCGCCACGGTCGCCTGCGGCCAGCTTGGGCAGCAGTTCCAACGCCGCGCAGATGGCGGCCGCGCCGGCGAACCCTTGCATCGCGCGTGCGCCGATCAGGACCCTCAGCGAGGGTGCGGTCGCGCAGATGAGCGACGCCGCCGCGAACACCAACAGACCGATGGAACACAGCCGAGCAGCACCCACACGACGCACGAGTGTGGCCGCCGGGATCGCGGTCAACGCGAGCGCCAGGTTGAACGCCGTCACGACCCACGCAACCTGGGCCACCGTTACCTGGAACTGCCGATAGATGGCGGGCAGCGCCAGAATCACCACCGCCGAGTCCGCGAGCACCATCCCGACGACGAACGCCACGGCCCGCCGACGCAGCGTCGTCGAAACGCGTTGTTCGATCCGACTCATCCGGCCATTGTCCCGGAGAACGAACCCGTATTCGCCGATGCGCCGCGACCTTAACCGATGCCTTACCGACTTGACCGCCGACGACTACGCCAGAGCGAACTCCACCCTGCGGTTCTTCGCGCGACCGGCTTCGGTCGTGTTGTCGCCGATGAAGTTCGTCTCGCCCAGCCCATTTGCCGTCAGCCGTCCGGCCGTGATCCCGCCCTTTTGGACGAGGTAGTCGACGACCGCCTGTGCCCGCGTCTGACTGAGCACCTGGTTCTTGTTCGCATCTCCTTGATCGTCCGTGAACCCGCGGACCTCGGCCTTGAGCGTGGCGTTGGTCTTGAGGATCGCAGCGACCTGGTCAAGCGTTGCGGCGCTGGCCGCCACCAGCTCGGCCTTCCCGACCACGAACTGCAGTCCGGTCCCAGACTTGAGCGTGTCGTTGATCTGGTCGATCACACCCTGTCCGGATGCGCCGGGAGTCGCGGCGGTCGTCGGCGTCGTGGCAGGCGATTCCGCGGCCGGGGATGTCACATCGCTGCCGCCGTCGTGGGTCGCGGCGGCGATGATGAGCGCCAGCACCATCAGTCCGAGCAGCACCATCCAGCCGGCCGGACCCGAAGCAGGTGAGCGCTCTCGTCGTGCCTGTGCCATCCGCGTGCCCCCGAACACCATGTGGACAGGACGAAGCTTACATTTCGCCTCGGTCGACCAGGCGGACGAGCGGTCCCGCGGGACGCATCCGTCGTCGTGCGCCCGCGCCGAGGAGCACAATCACAGGGTGATCGCCCACCTCGATCTGGACGCATTCTTCGCCGCGGTCGAACTGCACCGGCACCCCGAGCTCCGCGGTCTGCCGATCGTCGTGGGCGGTGACCCGGACCGGCGGGGTGTCGTCGCGACCGCGAGCTACGGCGCCCGTTCGTTCGGCATCAGGAGTGCCATGAGCTGTGCGGAGGCCCGGCGACGCTGCCCGCAGGTCGTGTTCGTACGTCCTGACATCGCGTGGTATCGCGAGTGGTCGCGGCGCGTGTGGGCGTTGGTGGCGGAACACTCCCCCTGCGTCGAGCAGATCGGCATCGATGAGGGCTACCTCGTCCTCGACGACACCGGTGTGGCACAAGCGCACCGGATCCGCCAGGCGATTCGCGACGAGATCAGGCTGTCAGCGTCGTTGGGGGTGGCCACCTGCAAGGTGGTGGCCAAGATCGCGTCTGATCGCGACAAGCCGGGCGGCATCACCGTGGTCGCACGCGGCGGCGAGGCGGCATTTCTTGCGCCACTGCCGCTTCGCGTCGTCCCCGGCATCGGTCCACGGACAGGCGAACGATTGGCTGCTGCGGGCCTTGTGACCGTGGGCGACCTCGCAGCACTCGACGACGCCGCACTGGCTGCGCTGATGCCTGGGCACGTCGGCACCGAACTTCGTGACCGGGCCCGCGGAATCGATCCGCGTCCCGTGGCTGCCGAGCCGGCCGAACGGGTGTCCGTTTCGATGGAACAGACGTTTGATGACGACGTGAGCGATCCTCTGATCCTGCGCGGCGCGATTGCAGACTGGTCAGGCGGGCTCGCCGCCCAGCTCGTGCGCGATGGGCACGCAGCCCGAACCGTGAGCATCAAACTCCGCTACAGCGACTTTCAGACGATCACCCGGGCGCATACCCTGCCCGCCCCGACGGCCGACGCGGACGCCATCGCGGCAAGCGGCGGCAGCCTGCTCGACCGAGCCCTGCGCGATCGTCCTCCACCGGTCCGGCTCATCGGACTCGGGATCAGTGGCTTTTGCGCGCATCCCCAGCTCGCACTGTTCTCGCATTTTCCTCTGTACGAACGACGCGAAGAGGTCTACACTCCTCCAATTCGTTGACGTTGTTCGGCGTAGGACCCGGCGGTGTCGTCCACGACCGGGGTGCCGTGAGCGTCGAAACCTGGGTGAGGTGCGGTACGGGCCAGATGGCGCGGGCCACCGCGGCAGCCTGGTGCGGCATGGCAACATCGAGAAAAGGACGGACGCAACGGGACTTCAAGAGCTGATCTACGAAGGGGAGCTTCGAGCCCTCATCGCCCGCGGCCAGGAGCTCGGGTTTCTGAGCGTCGATGAGGTCGGCGAGGCATTCGACACCCTCAACCTCGACGCCGCGGCGCAGGCGGAGCTGTACCAACACCTCGACGAACTCGGCGTCGACATCCTCGATGTCATCGAGGCTCGCGTTCGCGCGGCCGAAATCGAGGAAGCCGAGCGCAACCGCCGCC
>JANMKR010000137.1:0-44382 GCA_031372145.1 Actinomycetota bacterium
TGTTGTCACCGAACGCCATGCACTTGCTGGCGCAGCCGCACTCGGGGTGGACCAGCAGCTCGGCGTCGGGGCTTGGCGGCACGCGCGGCGGCGATGTCCTCGGGGTGGATGTCGGCGTGGACGTGGCACTCGCCGAGCCACTTGGTCAAGCGCCGGCCCGTGACCCGCTCCAACCAGATGCCGAGGCACTGGACGGGCAGGAACAGGATCTGCCTGTCCGCAGGAATCGCGTCGATGATGGCCTTGGCGTTGCCGCTGGTGCAGCAGTAGTCGCTCTCGGCCTTGACCTCGGCCGTCGTGTTGACGTAGCTGACGACGACGGCTCCGGGATGCTCGGCCTTCCATGCGCGCAGTTGGTCGGCGTCGATCGACGCGGCCAGCGAGCAACCGGCGTCCAGGTCCGGGATCAGCACCGTCTTGTCGGGCGACAGGATGACCGCGGTCTCGGCCATGAAGTGCACGCCGCAGAACACGATTGTCTCGGCGTCGGTCTCGGCTGCCTGACGCGACAGGCCGAGTGAGTCACCCACATAGTCGGCGACGTCCTGTACCTCGGGTACTTGGTAGTTGTGGGCCAATATGACGGCTCCCCGCTCGCGGGCGAGGTCGCGGACCTCGTCCTGCATCGTCGAGAAGAGCTGCGTGGTCATGAGTGGTCTAGACCTCCATGGAAACGTCGAGCCATTTGGCTGAGTGGGTGATCGCGCCGACAGAGATGACGTCCACGCCGGTGAGTGCGACGTCGCGAATGGTTGCGAGCGTGATGCCGCCCGAGGCCTCGACCACGGCACGGCCGCCGACGATTGCGACGGCCTCGCGCATGACATCGAGCGGCATGTTGTCGAGCATGATCCGGGCTGTGGCGCAGCTCACGGCCGCTCGGAGCTGATCGAGGGTTTCGACCTCGACGGTGATCGGAAGGTCCGGGTTGGCGGCGCGCGCCAAGGCGACCGCCTGTGTCACGCCGCCGGCCACCTGCAGGTGGTTGTCCTTGATGAGGAAGGCGTCGGAGAGGCCCATGCGGTGGTTGACACCGCCGCCGCACGCGACCGCGTATTTGTCCAGGGTGCGCATGCCCGGCATCGTCTTGCGCGTGTCGAGGATGCGGGCGGCGGTGCCGGCGATCGCATCCACGTAGGCGCGCGTGGCGGTTGCCACTCCGCACATGCGCCCGAGCAGGTTGAGCGCGGTCCGTTCGCCGGCCAGGACCGAACGCGCCCGTCCTTCGATCGTGATCAGATCGACGGGTGGGCTGATGGGCGTCCCGTCCGCGACGAGGATCTCGACGTGGACGTCAGGATCCACAGCGCGGAACACCGAACGCACGACATCGCCCCCGGCGACGATCCCCGGTGCCTTGGCGACGATGACTGCGGTGCAACGCCGGCCGGCCGGGATGGTGGCCTCGCTGGTGATGTCGCCGGTCCCCACGTCCTCTGCAAGGGCCAGCGCGATGATCGCGTCCAGTCCGGTGGTCGTCAGCTCCATGTTTCGAGCCTCGGTTCGACATCCGGGCGGTGCACGATGTGTCCGACGAAGCGTTCGTCGTCGATTGGGTGGTCGGCCCGGAAATGCACGCCCCGGCTCTCCTCGCGCATCAGCGCGGACTGTGCGATCAGGCGCACCAGGGCATGGGGTGCCTCGCAAAGTCGCTCCAATCCCGCCGCGTCGCGAACCAGGCCCGCGTCCTGCCAGAGGGCCTCACGAAGCTCGACGGATGGTGGCGGCTGCGACGGCGCCGGTTTCGGTGCGCGCCGTGGCGGTGACGGGACGGTCTCGCCGGTCGCCGCGATGGCGGCCCGGCGCCCGAAGACGATGCACTCGAGCAACGAGTTCGAGGCCAGGCGGTTGGCGCCGTGGACACCGGTGCAGGCGCACTCACCGGCGGCGTAGAGGCGCTCGATGTCCGTGCGCGCGTCCAGGTCCGTGACGATGCCCCCGATGAAGTAATGCGCCGCGGGCGCCACGGGGATGGGCTGCGTTGCGGGGTCGTAGCCCTGTTGCTCGATGGAGTGCATCAGCCCGGCGAAGCGATTGCGATCGATCGCGCGCAGGTCGAGGAGGGCAGAGCCGTGGTCGTTGATCGCTCGCGCCACGACATCGCGCGGCGCAAGCTCGTCGATGAACCGCTCACCGCGTTCGTCCACCAGGAGCGCTCCGGCGCCACGAAGCGCCTCGGTCAACAGCAGCGACGTGCCGGCCAACGCCGTCGGGTGAAACTGCGTGAACTCGATGTCGGCGATCGCGGCTCCCGCGCGGTGTGCCGTCGCAATGCCCTCGCCGACCGCGCTCGGCGTGTTGGTGGTACGCACCCACAGCCCGGCTGCGCCGCCGGTCGCCAGGATCGTCGCGCGTCCGGCCACAGGGCCCTGGTCGGTGAGCACCCCGAAGCACTCACCGCCGTGGACCCACAGGCCACGGACGCGCCTGCCCTGGGTGATCGTGATGCGTGGATCGGCGATGACGCGCGCGGCCAGGGCGAGCGAGACATGGCTGCCGGTGGCCGCGCCGCCCGCATGGACGATGCGGTTGCGGGAGTGGCCGCCTTCCAGACCCAGGTCGTCCTCGAACGCAACGCCCAGGTCGACGAGGTCACGGATGCGGGCGGCGGCCTCGTTGACGAGCATGCGAACGGCGCTCGGTCGGCAGATGCCACGTCCGGCCGCGAGGGTGTCCTGCTCGTGCAGGGACGGGTCGTCGTCGTCGCCGATCGCCGCGGCGATCCCACCCTGTGCGCGGGAGCTGTTGGTGTGCTCGACCGGGCCCGCGGTGATCAGGTGCACGTCGGTGTCGGCGGCCGCGACGATGGCGGCCTGCAGCCCCGCAATCCCCGACCCGACGACGACGATCGGCACGTCGGCCTTGTGCCGGTGCTTGCGTCCCGCTAGTTTGCGACTACGAGGCGAAAACATCATGGGAAGTGTAGCAGACACCGCCTTTCCGGCGGCCACACATGTGAGCCTGGCGGTGGTGTTCCAGGTCCGTGACGGCCGTCTTCAAGTCCTCGCGTGGCAGCGTGAACGCGACCCGTTCCGCGGGGCCTACGCGCTGCCCGGCGGGTACTTGTCTGAGCACGAGAGCCTGGAGGTGTCGATCACCCGCCACCTGGCGGCCAAGGTGGATGTCCGTGAGGTCGCCCACATCGAGCAGCTCGGAACGTGGAGCGATCCCGGTCGCCACCCGGCGGAGTGGCAGGTCGTGACGGCCTACCTCGGACTCGTCGCGACCGGTCTGGATCCGGCGCTGCCCGGCGATACCTCATGGCATCCGGTCGACGCGCTCCCGGCGCTGGCCTTCGACCATGAGCCCATCGTGCTGACGGCGCGGGACAGGTTGCGGGCCAAGCTCTCGTACACCAACCTGGGTTTCGCGCTCGCCCCGCCGACGTTCACGATGTCGGAATTGCGGGACATCTACGTCGCCGCGCTCGGCCACCCGGTGTCGGCGACCAACCTGCAGCGTGTGCTCGTGCGACGGGGTGAGCTGGTGTCGACCGGCGAGCGGCGGGCGCCCGGGGCCGTCGGCGGACGGCCGGCCTCGGTGTTTCGCTTTCGCACGAGCGGGCTCGAGGTGACCGACCAGTTCGCCGTGCTGAGACCGCCACGGGCAACTGGCAGCCGGTCATTCGACCTACCGTAGCGGAGCCTGCCGAACGCGCGATCTCGTGGTCTCGGATCGGCAAGGACACGGTCGGGACCCTCAAGGTCGAGGCCCTCCGTGTCGATGCACGTGGTGCAGGCCGGTGTCGCCGGGGCCGACTGCTGTCCCAGAGAACGTGCCGGCGCACGGGAGGTTGTGCATGCGCCGCATCATGGCGTCGGTTGTCGGTTGCCTGGCCCTCATCATGGTCGGCTCGGCCTCGGCAGCGCAGATTCAGTTGAGCATGTCGACGAAGGTGGATCCCAGCGTCAAGCCGCTCAGCATTCCCGACGGAACGCTCGCCTATGGCTGGTACGCCGACGTGCCGGTGCAGGTGTACGAGGCCAAGGTCGTCGCCGATGACGGATCGCCGGTCGAAAGCACCTGTCTTGCCGATGGCGCCCGCATCGAGATTCTGGACGCCGCCCTGACGATTCGTGATGGAGCAACCTGCACGAACACCGAAGGCAAGTGGCAGTTCGTGTTGACAACGAACCGCGTCAAGGCGCCGACGACCCTGACCGCACAGCTCCTGACACCCACCACGACCATGGATGGGCGGGTCATGTCGCCCGCGGCAAGCAACATGATCGTCGCCACGATTGCCCCACGGATCGTGTTGACCTCGCCGAAGCTCTCGACCGCGCCGCGGTTTCCCGTGACCGGTGTCGTCAAGATTCCCACGCCACGCAAGCTGGGGAGCGTGGTGCTGCTCTGCAGGAAAGGCGCCCGTTGGACGGCGCTTGGCACCCAGAGGACCGATCCCCGTGGGCGCTTCGCGTTCACGGTGATCCGAGGTGCCAAGGGCACCACCACAACGTGTCGTGTCCGGTATCAGACCGTCAAGACCACGCTCTGGGCGCCGAGCACGTACCAATTCACGATCAGCTGGGTCTAGAGCCCGATCACGTGTGATGGTCGGGTGGACACGGCGCCGGGGCGGGCCGGCCGGCTGGTCGGTATGTGAACCACTACGCTCCGTCCGATGCCGAGCTTCGTCCGCGACCGCATGACGTGGCTCGTCTACCTGCAGTTGGGGGTCTACGGGTACATCCTGTACGGCATCGGTCCGTCCATCCGGCTGCTGCGGGAGGACCAGCACATCAGCAAGACCCTCTCGGGGCTTCACGGTACGGCCCTGGCGGTCGGCGCGATCACCGTCGGTGTGATCGGGCCACGCGTCGTGCAACGGATCGGGCGCAGCCGGGCGCTGTGGGGAGGCCTCACGACCGCCTGTGCGGGCGTCACGCTGTTCTGTGCCTTCACCGCGCTCCCGGTGACGCTGTTCGGCGCGTTCGTTGCGACGTTCGGGGGCTCGTTTGTCGTCAGCGTGAGCTCCACGGTGTTGGCCGATCACCACGGCGCCACGGGATCGGCGGCCGTCAGCGAGGGCCACGCCGGCGCCGCGGTGGTCGGATTGTCTGCGCCGTTGATCATCGGGGGCGCCGTCGCCATCGGCGTGGGATGGCGCGCCGGTTTGCTGGTGGCGCTGATCTTGGCGGCGATCCTGGCAATCACCCTTGGCCGTGTCGTGATCCCCGACCACCGATTGGTCGAGGGGCACGACCCGGCGCCGTCGGGATCACTGCCCGCCCGCTACTGGTGGGCGTGGGCGGCCCTCGCGTTCTGCGTGGCGGTGGAGTTCTCGATGACCATCTGGACCTCCGACGTCCTGCGTGATCGGGTCGGGCTCTCGGAGGGAGCTGCTGCCGCGGGGGTGACCGCGGTTGTCGCGGGAATGGCCGTCGGGCGGGCGGCGGGCGGCACGTTGTCCCTGCGACACGAACTCGACTGGCTCTTCTACCGTGCGCTGCTCGTCACGGCCATCGGATTCGGGGTGTTCTGGCTCAGCACCGCCCCGGTCCCGGCATTGGTGGGTCTGGCCGTATGCGGCCTCGGCATCTCATTGCACTTTCCGGTCGGTCTGATGCGTGCCATCAACACCGCGTCCGGTCGGACGGATCTGGCGGCTGCCCGTGCGTCGCTCGGCGTGGGTTTCGCAGTCGGCGTGGGTCCTTTCCTCCTGGGGGCGCTCGCCGATGCGTTCGGCACGCACACGGCGTTCCTCGTCGTTCCGGGTTTCCTCGCGTTGGCGGCGATCTGCGTCCGTCAGAGTGCGGCTCGACCGACGGTGCCATAGCGAGTTCGCCGGGCGGCGGCTCGCGGTGAGCCCGCGGTGCCAGACCTATCGCGGCCTCGATACGGCCGGTGAGGCCGACAGGCGCGCGTCCACCGAGCGGGCGCCGGCCCCGGTGCGCAACAGGATCAACATGACGATGAGCAGCGCCGGGGCGAGGCCGAGGTGAATGATGCCGCCGTCGACGCGTCCGCCAGTGCTGATCGCGCCGATCATGTTGCCTGCCAGGGCCAAGGCCACCGGGCGGGTCAACACGCCCGCGATCAGCAGCAGCCCGCCGACCAGCTCTAGCACGCCCACCAGCGTCACCGTGACCTCGGGCCACGGCAGGCCGTACCGATCGAATGCCCGCACCTCGGCGTCGCGACGGACGAACTTGCCGAAGGAGAAGAGGAAGAACACCAGCCCGGCGGCCACGCGGAGGATCAGCGGCAGCGACGCCGGGCGGGTGGCAAGCAGGCGGTGCAACATGTGGTCGGACTCCGTGGGTCGTCGACGGTGCGTCGCTCGCACAGTACGTCGCCCGGCTTACGAATCCGTTACGACGCCGGTGTCCAGACTGTCACCCCGGCTTGCGTGCGACGGCGAAGAGTTTGGTGAAGGTGTACTCGAAGCCCCGCGCACCCGACACCGCATGAATGCCGGCTGCGACGCGCTCCATCAGCTCGGCCAACTCGTCCTCGGTCATGTTGCCGGAGGTGATGTGGCTGGCGACGACGCGCATGCGCTCGAGGTAGGCCTCTGGGGAGGTCTGCTGCTGGCGCCGCTCCATCCAGATGTCGATGGGCTCGAGCCCCGCGTCGAGCAGGTACGTCTCCATGTCCGACACGTCGCGCTGCACGAAGTCGAACGCGGCGTCCCACTCGGGCGGTCCCGATGGGTCGAGGTCGCGCAGCACTTGCCGGAACTCGTTTTCGCCGCCGGATCCGGAGCACAGAATGCCAAGCACACCGCCCGGTGCGAGGGCCCGTGCCATGGCAACGGCGGCACCGGCCTTGTTCGGAAACCAGTGCATCGCCATCGAGGAGATGACGGCGTCGAAGCTGCCGGGCTCGATGCTCATGGCCATGACATCCTCGGCCCGAAGGTCGACCTGCACGCCGTCCAGCGTCCCGATCTTCTCGCCGAACACGTCCAGCATGCCCTGAGCGGGATCGACACCGGTCAGGTGGGTCACAGCGGGAAACCGTTCCAGCAGCGCGAGCGCCGACCAACCGGTGCCGCAACCGACATCGAGGACACGTCGGTAGTCCCCGTAGGGAAGCGACATGACAAGGCGGCGGGCGCCCTGAATGTTGTGGCGCACGACGGCGTCGTAGTCCTTGGCCGTGTTCGTGAAGTTGTCGGCGACGCCGGTGCTGGCGTCACGTTCGGTGGTCTCGCTCATCTGCGCTCCGGGCTCGGTGTCTGCGGCGCGCAGGATGACAGACAAAAGGTTGACGGTGCACTAGCTTGGGGGGATGTCGGTCCTACACGTCATCCTGTTGAGTGGCACCGTCGGCGTCGGCAAGACCACGGTGCTCCTGGAGATCGGCGACATGCTCGAGGCCGGCGAGGAGGCGTACGCGCTGCTGGACCTGGACTGGCTGGCCTGGGTCCGCCCGTCCGCAAACACTCACGTCTCGGTGCAGCAGATCTTGGTCGACAACCTGGCGCACGCGTGCCGGACGTTCCGCGCGGCGGGTGTTCGGCGGCTGGTGATGGCTCGGGCGGTCGAGACATCCGAGGACGTCGACGCGATCCACGCGGCGCTCGCAACGCCGGTTGCGCTGACCGTCGTCTGCCTGACGGCTCGACGCGATGTGGTCGCCGATCGGCTGCGCGGCCGCGACAGCGGCGAGCGTTTGCTCGAGCACCTGCGTCAGGTGGATGACTTCGCAGGAGCGCGCGACGCTCCCGGGATCGGCGGGATCACGGTTGCGACCGACGAGATGAACGCCACCTCGGTCGCGCAGGCGGTGGTGGCACGGGCAGGCTGGGCATCGGTGTAATGCCTGCCCCGCGCACTACAACTAGTGGTCTGTCTCAGGAATGCGTTGACAGTCTGGCGAGTGAAAAGCCCGCAGGGCGAGGACGCAGCCTTCGTTCATATCGGACCATATGGGCGAAGGTGAGGACGCAGCCCCGGAGGCTGATCGTCCTAGTGTCACGCTCAAAATCCAGTGGGAATTTGCAGCCGCCAGATTGCAAAGGAACTTCCGACGCAGGGCACTAGCCGCGGTGCCCCACGGCGCCGAGCGCGGCGTAGCCTGGTTTGATCACGTCGTCGATCAATGCCAGGCGCTCCTCGAAGGGCAGGAACGCGCTCTTCATGGCGTTGATCGTCGCCCAGCGCACGTCCTCCAACGACCAGCCGAAGGCCTCGTTGAGACGCATGAACTCGTCGGTCAGACAGGTCTGGCTCATCAGCCGGTTGTCCGTGTTGACCGTGACGCGAAAGCGGAGCTTCGCAAGCAACCCGATCGGATGATCGGCCACCGACGGCACCGCACCGACGTGCACATTGGACGTCGGGCAGAGCTCGAGCGGCACACGGGTGTCGCGTACGAAGGCGGCCAACTGCCCGAGTTTGGGTTTGCCATCCGGTCCCATCGTGATGTCGTCGATGATCCGCACGCCATGGCCGAGTCGCTCTGCGCCGCAGACGTGGAGGGCCTCCGCGATCGACGGCAGGCCAAAGGCCTCACCGGCGTGAATCGTCGAGTGGAAGTTCGCGCGGTGTACGGTCGAGAAGGCATCCAGATGGCGTGAGGGCGGGTAGCCGGCCTCGGGCCCTGCAATGTCGAAGCCGCAGACGCCCTGGTCGCGAAACCTGATCGCAAGCTCGGCGATCTCACGGCTCAGGGCCGCCTGGCGCATGGCCGAGCAGATGACGCGAACCGTGAGTCCGCGACCTGCGCTTCCCCGTGCGAAGCCCTCGAGCGCCGCCGTCACGACCTCGTCCAACTCCAGGTCGCCCTCCCTGTGGAGTTCGGGTGCGAAACGGATTTCGGCATAGACGACCCCGTCTGCCGCCAAGTCCTCCGCGCACTCCGCTGCGACGCGCGCGATGCTCTCCCGCGTCTGCATGACGGCGACGGTATGAGCGAAGGTCTCGAGGTAGAGGACCAGATCGTTGCGGTTTGCTCCGCGTGAGATCACGTCGCGCAGCGTCTCAGGGTCGTTGGTCGGAAGGCATTTGTAGTCGTTGTCGCCGGCCAGGTCGATGATGGTGCCGGGTCGAAGGCCGCCATCGAGGTGGTCGTGCAGCAGCACCTTGGGCGCAGCGACCAGGTCGGTTCTGTCGATGGGCATCGGCCAAGGGTAGTCCTTCGCCCGCGCCTCGGCGATACGCGACGGCCCCACACGTCACACCAGCGGTTGCCCCTTGGCCCGCGCGTGAGTGCATGGTCCGCAGGCGGAACCCTGGTTGTACCGGTTGAGCCGGGTGGCGCAGTGAATGCACAATCTGGGGCGAGTGGCTTTCGTGACTGAATGGGGTCGGGGGCAGTTGCACAGCCGCGGGATGGGTGCCGTGCGTGTTGGGCGAAACAGCTCGGCCATGACACCGCAGGTGTGGCAGACGACCTCGATCCGTTCCGGTCGGCGTTTCACGCGATCCATCCCATGGACTGTGTATCGGCCGCTGCGGACATCCCACGAGGGTAGCGCGCAGCGCGACGTCACGACGGCAAATGCCATTTGGCGCACACCGCTGCGGCCAATGGTGTCGTGACGCGACACGGTGACGTGACGGTTTGTGACAGGTTCGACGGAGCGGCTGAGTGGCAATCGTCGTCGGCGGGCGACCCGATCGATCGGACGTGTCGGTCCGTGAGGGCGCCCGATGCGGGCCGTCCGCGTAGAGTCTCGCGCGGCATGGAAGCGCAACAACACGATGCGACCGGCAACGGCAACGGCGATGGCAACGGCAACGGCCACGGCAACGGTGCGAGCAGCCCTGCGCTGACCCGAATCGACCCGGCCGACCTCGCACATTTCCTTCGGGTGCTGACCGACCTCGATACGTTGCCGATCGACCACCCCGACGCGGTCGCGGTTCGGCATGCGACGGCGGGGCTCTACAAGACGGTCAAGAAGCGGCGACGCTCCGAACGGCGACAGGTCGTCATCGCCAACGACGACGCAGTGACCTCGGCGACCGCGACGGGCGCGCCGGGTCGCATCGACGACGAGACGCGTGGCCTGCCACTTGTGTCGAGCGCGAACGGCGCCATGGCGGGGACGCTGCTTCGTCCCCGCGCCTGCTACATCTGCAAGCAGCGATACCTGCAGGTCGATGCGTTCTATCACCAGCTCTGCCCGGCGTGCGCTGCGCTCAACCACCAGCGGCGTGCGGCGCGTACGGATCTGGTCGGGCGCCGGGCCCTGCTGACCGGCGGTCGCGCAAAGATCGGCATGTACATCGCGTTGCGCTTGTTGCGCGACGGCGCGCACACGACGATCACGACGCGGTTTCCGCGGGACGCGGCCAGACGTTTCGCTGCGATGTCGGACAGCGCCGATTGGATGCACCGCCTGCAGATTGTCGGCATCGATCTTCGCAACCCGGCGCAGGTGGTGCGCCTAGCCGACTCGGTCAGCGCTGATGGGCCCCTCGACATCCTGATCAACAACGCGGCGCAGACGGTGCGTCGGTCCGCCGAGGCCTACGCGGCGCTGATGGATGCCGAGGCTGCGGCGCTACCCGCCGGAGCGCTGGCCCCGATCGTCACCTTCGGCCCGACGGGCGTCGAACAGCTGGAGGGGGGTACCAGCGATGCTGCGTCGCAGCACTGGACGCCGACGCCGCATGCGGTGACCGCGCTGGCGCTGACCGCAGGGTCGGCATCGCCGGAGCGGATCGCCGCGATGCGTGCGATCGACGCGGGTGGCCTGCTGCCGGATTTGGAACCGGTCAACAGCTGGGTTCAGCGCGTCAACGAGGTGGACGCGATGGAGTTGCTCGAGGTCCAGCTGTGCAACATGACCGCGCCGTTCATCCTGGTCAGCCGCCTGCGCGCGGCACTGGCCGCCTCGACGGCCCGGCGTAAATACATCGTCAACGTCTCGGCGATGGAAGGCCAGTTCGGCCGGGGCTACAAGGGGCCGGGACATCCGCATACCAACATGGCGAAGGCCGGGCTCAACATGCTGACCCGCACCAGTGCCACCGAGCTCCTGAGCGACGGAATCCTGATGACCAGCGTCGATACCGGGTGGATCACCGATGAGCGTCCGCACCCGACCAAGATGCGCCTGGCGGAGGAGGGCTTTCACGCGCCGCTTGACCTTGTCGACGGCGCCGCCCGTGTGTACGACCCGATCGTGCGCGGCGAAGCCGGCGAGGATCTCTACGACTGCTTCCTGAAGGACTACAAACCCTCGGCCTGGTAGGCGCCCGTGATGGTCCGTACTGTGGAGCGATGCTGAAGCTGATCGAGTTCCCCGCCGACGACCCCGATCGGGCGCGGCGTTTCTGGTCGAATGTGCTGACCGTGCAGGTCGAGGACCGCACGCCCGACGACGGGCACGGCTGGCAGGGGCAGCTCGGTCAGGTGACGCTCGGACTGCACGAACGCGGTACAGGTCCGGGCGATCGTTTCTCGCTGCCGTACTTCGCCGTCGCCGACCTGCCCGAGTCGCTCGCGCGTGTGGTGGAGTTCGGTGGGCAGGTGATCCATCCAGGTGAGCGGTGGGCGGTGTGTCGCGACTCGGAAGGCAGTCCGTTCGGACTGACGCAGCAAAGCGTCGCTTCTCAGTGATGCGTGGCGCTGTCAGGCCACTGAGCCGTTGCCAAGCGCGGTGAGGTTGACGCGCGTTTCGACGGCGTGTGTGTGCGCTCCGATCACGGTTGCCGGTCTGCTCGCGGCGCATGCGCTCTCGTACCGGCTGACGACGACATCCCCGCACGACGAGCACGCACTGCTGGAGGCCACCGGCCACGCCTACCTGCACATGACCCAGACGGTGGGCCTTGCCGTGGGCGTTGCCCTCATGCTCGCGGGCCTCGCCGCACGCCTGCGGACCGGTCGCGTGGCGTCACGCGCCGCGTCGTGGGTCGCGCTCGCCCCGCCACTGGCGTTTGCCCTCCAGGAACATGTGGAGCGCGTCGTTCACGATGGCGTCGTGCCGACAGACCTGCTGTTGCAACCCGTGTTCGTCGTCGGGTTGCTGCTGCAGATCCCGTTCGCCTGCGCGGCGCTCGTGTTGGCCCGGATGCTCTTGTCGTTCGCCGATCGGGTTGTGGCGGCGGTACGCCGCACCTGCCGGATCGGGCGGACCCGTCCCGCGCCAGGTCGGGTGTCACACGACGTTCCGCGGCTGCGTGTGGCACCACTGGCCCGGCGGGGTGCCGGTCGTGCGCCGCCGCGCGTCTCCGCGCACTGACCCGGCGATACGGACGCGACCGCGTTTGCGCGGCGACTCAGATCTTGAGTCCGCTGGCGCTTGCCTGTTCGCGTGGCGGCACCCAATCACGTTCAATCAAAGGAACGATCCATGAAGACGAAAGCGATTGTCGCGGCTGTGACGCTCGTGGCGCTCGCGGCACCGGCGGCGGTCCTCGCGCACGCGGAGATCACACCGCCAACCGCACCAGGTGGTGATCTCGCGCACCTGACACTTGAGGTGCCCAACGAGCGTGACACCGCTTCCACGACCACCGTCTCGGTACAGATCCCCAACGAGGTGCTCCTGGTGCGCTTTGCGCCCAAGGTCGGATGGAAGCGCACGGTCACCACAGAAAAGCTCACGCAGCCGTCGACGGTTGGAGATGACTCGGTCAGTGAGCGTATTGCGACCGTGACGTGGACCGGAGGCCCCATCGCACCCGGCGAGTTCGGCACCTTCGAAATGAGCGTCGCCGTGCCTGACGCGGACGGGACCGAGCTCGCGTTCCCGACCGTGCAAACGTATGGCGACGGCACGGTGACACGTTGGATCGGCGACGCCGGCGCCGACGAGCCGGCACCGCACGTGACGGTCGCGGCTGCGGCGGGCGGTCACGGCGCCGACACGACCGCCGAACCGACTTCGTCCACCGGGGGCTCGGGCAAGACCAACGCCGCCCTTGGATTCGGCATCGCGGGCTTGGCGGCGGGACTCGGGGCTTTGGCCATTGGTCTGTTACGCCGGCGGACGCCATCCGCGCGGGCGTAATGGCGTTCAGTGGGAGGGGTGCACGTCGACCCCTCCCACGTTTCGTCAGCGCTGTCCGCGCCTGCCGGGTATCGGCGGGGACGCGCGGAAGGTCGCCTCGAGTCCACGGATCAGCTGATCACGCTTGCTCGTGGACAACGCGGCCCCTCGGTGGATCACGGTGTACGTGAACGGTGGCATGCTGCCGTTTCGGATCTGTTCGATGATGTCGTTCGCATCGGCCTGTGGCGTGTTCCATTCCGAGAAATTCAGGGTACGGCGCCCACCATCGACATCGTTCTGAACGAGCCACGACACCGGTGCGATGTTGGAGTACCAGAGCCACTTCGTCGTGTTCGAATGGCAGTCACCGCAGGACGTCTGCACCATTGCTCGGGTGGTCGGGCTGTCCCACGCCGGCTCCGCGGTGACGGGCGGGTTCGAGTGGCCACGTCCGTACGGCACGGCTTGGCTGACGAGTAGGAGCCCCACGAGGCTCAGACCGCCCCACTTGAGCCACCGGCGCCATCGCCGCCGCCGGCCCGTCCGTTCAACGGCTTGCGTCGTGGGATCCATGGCGGTCCTCCGGTGTATCGGGGGCTTACGAAATCGAGGGCGTCGGTGCTGGGGTCGGTCGGCTTGGCAGCGTCTGGGTCCTGGTGCGCGATCCCCGCAGGCGGGGTCGCCATAGGTGACCCTCCAGCCATGCGGCGGCGAGCCCGGCCCGGGGTGCCCCCGACGCGCCTTCGCACATCAGGTAGCGCGGCTCCCATTCCGGGAAGAACTTCTCGTTGAACCGCAGCAGGCTGGAGATCTGAAACCAGCGATCGCCCAGGCGGATGATGCGGCCGGTCAGGCGCTCACGCCGGTTACGCGGGGCGCGCAAGAGCCGTCCGAACGCCGCGAAGTTGAGTGAGACCCGCTCGACGCCGCGGTCGCGAAGTCGTTGGATCGCGGCGCAGACCAGAAACTCGGTCAGGCCGTTGGGTGTGTCGGGGTCGCGACGCATGAACGCCAGCGACATCGCCGACTGTCCGTAGACCGGGGCAAAATGCAGGAAGCCGCGCACCGTGCCGCCCGCGTCGCGCGCAGCGATGACGACGCAGTCGGCTTGCTCGGGACCACTGACCCGGTCGAGTGCCATCGAGAACCCGCGCTCGGGTCGGCCTCCGCGCCATCGTGTCGAGATCGCATCGAGGGCGTGAATCTCGTCAGGTGTCAGATCGCCGACGCGGTGGATGTCGGCGACGTAGCCCTCCCGCGTCAACCGGGTCACCGACTGGCGCACCTTGCGGATCGGCCGGCCCTCCAGGCTGAAGCGTGCTGTGTCCACAATCGCCTCGTCCCCCAGGTAGACCGCACGCAGTCCCAGTCCTCGCCACAGGTCGAGTGTGCCGGCTCCCGCGCCGAGCACCGCGATGCGAAGGCCACGCCGCTCTGCCAGCTCCGCCAGCGAGCGCAGCAGCTCGGGCGTTGAGGTGACGTCCCCCACCGGATCGCCGGCAACCGTGACCACGCCGCCCTCGACCTGGAACGCGAGGTAGGCGCGGCGGTCGGGGCTGAACAGGTACTGATGGTCGGCACGGAGGCTGAAGAACCCGAGTGTGCCCGACCCGTGCGCGCGCAGCACCGCATGCGCGCGGCCGAGGGCCCCTGCGGCCGGCACCCCGATTGGTGTGCAGAGCCGCTGGAACAGTGGGCGAAGGATCGTGATGAGGGTCAGCAGACCCAGCGCCGCGAGCGCCGCCGGAAGCCATGTGTAGTGCTCGGTGAAATGGGCCTGGCCGGTGCCGCCCACGAGCAGCGTGCCCGCCTCATCGAGGATGCCACCGATCCCGAGCCTGGGGTGGGCAGAACCACGTGCGAACCACACGGCCGTGACCGCGACAGCCGCCGCGAGCCCGGCCGTCGGGACGCTCCGCGCGAGCGTCGTACGAACCGCGTTGGGTGGCGTCTCGACGAAAAACGCGGGCCGCGCAGCCCATAAACAGGCGGCGAGACTCCAGCTCAGCAATGCCTCCTCGATGTCGAGGCCCTTGACCAGGTTCAGGATCCCAGCGCCGATCAGCAGCGAGACGGCGACCGTCCAGGCGTGGCGTCGCCGTCGCATCACCTGGATGCTGACGGCCAGGAGCAGGACTGAGATCGGTACCGACAGCGCGTGGGCGTCGGCGACGAGGCCGCTCGGCACGATGGCGTGAAGGCTGTGGAGCCGGTCCGCCAGGCTCGGCGTCAACGCGCTCGCCAGGTTGATCGACGCGGTCACCGCGACCAGACCGCCCAGCACCGGTGCGACCCACGCAGCACGTCGGCGTGCGCGAAGCGGGCAGGGGCGCGGATGAAGCCACATGCTCCAGGCGGCGGTGTCACGGCCGCCCGGCGTCATGTCGCGCCAGTCCTTTGCGACGAGCCAGACCCCGATCGCGATTGCCCCGGCGCGGGTGTGGCCGGGAAACGGCACGTCCATCACCGCTGCGACCAGTGCCGCGAGCAGCACGGCGAGGCCGAGATGCCATTCGTGAATGCGCCGATCGAGGATGACAAGACGCGGACCGAGGACATGTCGCTCGATCCGGACCACGCGTTCACGCAGCGTGTTGGCGGGTACCTCTGAACTCAAAGCAGCGTGCCTCGGGCGGTCCTGGATTGCGCCGCTCACCATCGTGCTGCATCGGGCGCGGGTCGATGCGGGCCGACTGGTTTGGTCGACACGAATCAGTGTAGGGCAGCCCATCGGACTTCCCGCCGGGGAGTGTCACCAAAGGACGGGTGTCACCTGTCCCGCCGTTCGCGAGGATCAGGCCGGCGCCTCGCGTCACGGATCTCGCCGCAAGTCCTGATCATTCAGGCGGCGAAGCGTTTGGCCACCCGGGCGCGCGCCTTCGCCGCCTCAACGTCACGGTTCTTGGCGGGCGCGGTGGTCGACAGATCGGCGAGCAGGTGCATCGAGATGTGCGCGATCTCCGCGACGGCGCGCTCGAACGTGCGTGCATTGGCCTGCGACGGCTTGGTGAAACCGCTGATCTTGCGGACGTACTGGAGCGCTGCGGCGTGAACCTCGTCCTCGGTGGCCGGGGGCTCGAAGTTGTGGAGGGTGCGGATGTTGCGGCACATTGCGGCTCCCTTCGGAGGTCCGGTCGGTTGTCGCAGCAGACGTTATCCCCGATCCGGGGCGTTGTCAGCCCGGTGCCTGGGCCGTCTCGACGATGGGCGGCGAGTGCACCGTTTCAGAAGTCTCGTGGATATCCGGCGAGCGAAGGCCGGCTGGAGCGGGATATTGGACTCGGGGAGTCCGATGTCCCTCCGCCCGGGACCGGTGGTCACACCGGTCCACCTGACAAGGACGCAGTCTGGACCCATAGCTGTTCGATATGGATGCAGCGAGGACACAGCCCCCGAGGCGGATGTTCCTCCGACAACGTCGACCGCGACGAGGCAGTCTGGTGGTTTCCGCTGGCCGGGCTATCCCGCGCGCCGGCACACGAACGCGACCTGTTGCTCGTGTACCAGCGGGTTCAGCTCGGGTTCCGAGACCTCGAAGCCTGCTTCGATGAGCATCGTCCGCCAGCGCGCCCGTGGGAACAGCCCTTCGACGTGCCGTTCGTGCGCAACCTGAATGTCCCCGGTCGGTCCGCGGAACAGCAGCGCGTAGTCCACCACGTACGTCGTCGCGCCGGGTGCGGGCTCGTGGTTCCACGCCAGGTACCGCGCCCGGCGCCCGTCCGCGCCGTCAGACCCGCCATGCTCGGTCCCGGCGACGAACGTCTCGTGGGTGAAATCAGGCGTGAACAGCGCCACGCCACCCGGTCGGGTGTGCACGTGCGCGGTCGCGATTGCCGCCTGCAGATCCGCCTCGGTCACCATGTAGGCGATCGCGTCGTGGACGAAGACCACATCGAACTGCCGTTCCAGCCGCATCGTGCGCATGTCGCCGACGATGTGCTCGCATTCCGGGTTGATGCCTGCGCTGACCGTGAGCATCTGGGGCGAGAGGTCGGTCAAGGTGCATGTGAACCGCGCTTTGAGATGTGACGCCGTGTTGCCACCGCCGCTTCCCAGCTCGAGCAACGTCTGCGCGAGCGGGCAGGCGTCCGTGACGAAGCGCTCGTAGTCCGCTGCCTCGTCGGCGTATTCGGACGGCGCGGTCAGCAGGTGAAACCAATCGGCGAACTCCCCGTACATCCGCATGTCACGATCCTTGCAGGTGCATCAGCGCCGCGGTGGCGCCTGGTTCGACCATCTCGGTCGTCGCGTACCGGATGGACGTCCGCACGAACGACGCGATGGGGAAATCCGCCATCGGGCCGAACCGACTGACCTCCGGTGGGGCTACCGTCGTGGTATCCGGCACAACCAGATCCAAAGGGAGTTGGCGTGAGTTCGATATATGACCCGATTGACACGGTGCACTGGATGCTTGACGGTGTCCGCGGCGCCGTTCTGACCGAGACGACGATCGCCGATGGCGGCCGGCCCAAGAAGAAGACCAAGGCCCAACGCGAGGCCGACCGTCTGCGCTACGAGACGCTGTGCGAGGTCATCTGGAACGTCAGTGGCCGTCCTGAGCCACTCGAGGAGATGACGGAGCGCTTGCTTGCCGCGTAGCGATGTCGATGCGGTAAGCGGAGCCCTGTGACCGCGGTTGCCATGGATGGCGAGCCGCGTGTGTGGATCTCGCGCAGGTCGCAGACCGAGATCATCGCCGCTCGCAACTCGGCCGCCGGTCCACTCGCCGGTGTCACGGTCGGGGTCAAGGACAACATTGATGTCGCGGGCCTTCCGACCACGGCCGGGTGCCCGGAGTTCGCTTTCGCTCCGACTGCTGCGGCGCCGTGCGTGCGCCGTCTCGAGGCCGCCGGGGCGGTGGTCGTCGGCAAGACCAACATGGATCAGTTCGCGACCGGCCTGGTCGGCATCCGCTCGCCGTACGGTGCGCTGTCGAGCGTCGCCGACCCGAACGTCGTGTCCGGAGGGTCATCCTCGGGTTCGGCGGTCGCCGTTGCGCGCGGCGAGTGCGACATCGCCCTGGGGACCGATACCGCCGGGTCGGGACGCGTGCCCGCGGCCATGAACGGCATCGTCGGCCTCAAACCGACACGAGGCCGTGTCTCCAACACCGGCGTGGTTCCCGCCTGCCGCACGCTCGACACCGTCTCCGTGTTCGCGCGAACGGTCCGGGGCGCCCGGTTGGCGCTCGCGGCGATGCTGGATCCCGCTGACGGGCGATCGGCGACCGACGGGGCGTTGGCGCGACTGGCCGCCCCTCGGATCGGCGTGCCGATGGCGGATCAGCTGGAGTTCTACGGCGACGCTGAGGCGCCCGAGCTGTTTCGCACGGCGATCGAGCGTCTTCGCCGTCTCGGTGCCGCGATCGTCGAGATCGACTTCGCACCGTTCGCCGCCGCCGGTGGGTTGTTGTACGGCGGCCCCTGGGTCGCGGAGCGGTATGCAGCGGTCGGTCAGTTCTTGCGATCGCACAGGGACGCGACCCTGGATCCGATCGTGCGCGAGGTCATTCTCGCCGCATCGGATCTGTCGGCGGTCGATGCCTTCCGCGGCATCTACGAGCTGGCAGACCTCGTCGAGCAGGCACGGCCCACCTGGTCGCGGATCGATGTCCTGGCACTGCCGACCGTCGTGTTCGCGCCGACCCACGACGAGGTCGCGGACGATCCCCATGGGATCAACGCCAAGCTGGGCCTCTACACCCGGTTCGCCAACCTGATGGATCTGTGCGCGATCTCGGTTCCGGCGGGCGTCTGGTCCGGTGGCGTGCCGTTCGGCCTGCAGATGGTCGCTCCGGCGATGGACGACGCGTTTCTGTGCGACCTGGCCGAGCGATTCGAGCTGTCGGCCCAGGATGACTGGCGGGTCAAGCTCGCGGTCGTCGGCGCGCACCTGTCCGGTCAGCCGCTCAACCACGAGCTCACCGGTCGCGGTGCCCGCCCGGTCGCGTTGACCCGTACTGCCCGTGAGTACCGGTTGTTCCGGATGCCCGGTGGCGGCATCCCCAGGCCAGGGCTCGTGCACGCTCCGGGGGCTTCGGGCGTCGGCGCGATCGAGGTGGAGGTGTGGGAGCTCGACGCGGCCGCGTTCGGCAGCTTCGTCGCGCAGGTGGCGCCCCCGCTCGCGATCGGGACGGTGCAACTGAGCGACGGCGAGCAGGTCAAGGGATTCGTGTGCGAGCCACGCGCGTTGAGCGGGGCGCAGGAGATCACGACGTTGGGCGGCTGGCGCGCCTATCTCGACCGGGGGCTCAACTAAGCGATCAGCCGGAGCGTGGTGCGCCAGATTGCGAGGCGCCACATCAGGAGGCCGAAGCCCACGATCGCGCCGAGGTGGCCCAGGTCGACCCACCCCTGCCAGCCGAACGACGCGTGGCGAACGAGTTCGACGCAGTGGTGGAGTGGGTTGAACTGACCGGCGATCTGCGCCCACCGGGGCAGACCGTCGAGCGGGAAGTACGTGCCGGCCACGAGCACGACCGGCGTCTCCACCGTGCTTGTGACATACGAGAAGTGGTCGATGGACTTGAGCACCGCCGACACCAACACGCCGAACGCGGCCCATCCGAAGCCCGTGACGAACCCGATCAACGGGACCGTGAGCATCCACCACCTCGGGTCGAGGCCGAAGATCATCGCGACGACCAGCGGCACCGAGCCGTAGACGCCGGCGCGCGCGGACACCCACAACACTTCGGCGGTGACGAGCTCCTCGCAGTCGACGGGCGCCGCCAGGATCGCGTCGTAGGTGCGCTGGAACTCCCGCTTGACGAACGTTCCGAACATGGTCGCGAACACCGACGCGAACATGATCGCCGTGGCGACCGTTCCCGTTCCGACGTACTCCACGTAGTCGAGGCCCTGGACCTTCGCGACCAGCGAGCCGAACCCGAAGCCGAACGCGACGAGATAGATGGTCGGCTCGACGGTTGCCGAGAACGTGGTCGAGCGCCAGTACGACGAGAAGTTGATGATCTCGCGTACCAGCACGCCGGCCAGGGCAGGTCGTTCGAGTCGGCCGAGGCCCACCCGGCCGGAGGAGCGGAGTGATCCGGGTGCCGTGGTCATGCGATCTCCTCGCCGGTCAGCAGCACGAACACGTCTTCGAGGTTGGCGGGGCGTCGCTCGCCCTCGGGCGCGGCGCCGTTGGTCACATCGAGCCCCAGCACCGTCACCGACGTCCCGGTCCGCCGGGTGCGGAAACCTGCGCCGACCGCGTCATGCTCGGCCTGCGACAGGCGCGCAGGCGGGCCGTAGATCTCGACCGCTTCGCTCCCGGCGTGCGTGGCCACCAGTTCGGCCGGCGGTCCAACCGCGACCGCCCGTCCGTTCGCCATGATGGTCACCGTGTCCGCGAGTCGTTCCGCCTCCTCGATGTAGTGGGTCGACATCAGGATTGACACGCCCTGGGAGCGCAGATTGTCGATCAGCGCCCAGATCTCCTGGCGCACCTGCGGGTCCAGGCCCACGGTCGGCTCGTCCATCAACAAGAGCCGCGGCTGGTGCACGAGCGCTCGGGCGATGAGCAGGCGCCGTCGCATCCCGCCAGACAGGTCTTTGACCAACGCGTCCGCCCGGTCGCCGAGCCTGGCGATCTCCAACGCCCGCTCCACCGCGTCTCGCCGTTTCGCACGGGCCACGCGGTAGAGGTAGGAGAACACGACCAGGTTCTGCCGGACCGTCAGCGTCGTGTCCAGGTTGTCGAGCTGCGGCACGACGCCCATCTCGGCGCGGGCCGACTTGGACTGCGCCGGAAGCGTGTAGCCCAGCACCTCGATGTCGCCCGCATCGGGGATCGCCTGCGCGGTCAGGAGCTTCATGGTCGTGCTCTTGCCCGCGCCGTTCGGTCCGAGCAGTCCGACGCACGTCCCTTCGGCCACGTCCAGGTCGAGTCCGTCGACGGCGTGGATCGGGCCGAAGTGTTTCTGAATGCCCCGAAGGCGGATCGCCAGGGGCGGTTCGTGTTGGTCACGCGTCGGGATCTCGATCAACTCCGGTGGCATCGGGCGGGTGGGCGAATCGCCAATCGATGATGTCATCTCGAATACCGCGGGCGACCGGGATCCGTCATCCCACCGGTCAACTTTCGGATTCGGCGCTCCTACACGAGGGGTGTTGTCGACGGTTCCAACACGCGCTTGAGCAACGCCAGGTCTTTGGTGTTGGCCCGGCGCATGGCGCGGGCGATGAACGGCGCGACCAGCTTGGAGAACCCCGACGGCGCGCCACGGTTGCGCAGGGTCATGTGTGTTCCGCCATCAACGCTGAGCCTCCATGTGTAGGTCGTCTCCATCGGAAACGGCCCCTCGGATGTGCGCATCACGAGGCATTCGCCCGGTACGAGGTCGACCACCTCGTAGATGTAGTCAAGACGCTTGCCCAGGAACCGTGCGACGAATGCGATCCGTGAGCCGATCATGACCGGCGGCGGGGTCGTCCATTCGACCGCTGTGATGTTGACGTACCATTGTGGCGCATTCGTCGGATCGGCGGCGAATGCACTGACATCGGCCGGCGGCCGGTCGATGAGGATGTCGGTCACGACGTCGACGCTCACGGGCACCTATTCCTGTGGAGGATCGACCGCCAGCTCGCGCACCGGAGCGGCTCGTGGTCTTGGACGACGTGGCGCACGATGTAAAACGACCGAGATCGCGAGGATGGCACATGCAATGGCGATCTCACGGGTGCCGACATGGCCGGTGATGTCGAACCCGCCCGCCCCGACGACGAGAATGACGCTGAGCAGGACGGCCAGGCTCAGGGCGATCGGCACGAAGGCGCCGTGGACGCGCACCGGTCGTGCCAGTCCGGTTGATCGCGACGAAGCAGCACGAACGCCGCGAGCGTGAGGACGTGGGCGAGCACGTACCCCAGGTTCCCGGCGGCGAGGATTGCAAGGAGACCTGCCGGCCCCCCCGTTGGGGGTGGGCCAGTGCCTGCGGTCGAACAGGCCGACCGCGCCGTGCCCGAGGAACAGGTATCCCACGATCACTCGTTGGCGGTGTGGGCGTTCCAGTTTCGAAACGCGTCGAGCAGGGCCTCGCGTGCGTCGGGTTGGACACGGTCCTCGGTCAGGTGGCCCATCGCCGCCACGGTCTGGCGCATCTGGACGAGGTAGGTGCGGCAGGGCGGACACGCGGCGAGGTGCTCCTCGAAGCGCACCAACTCGGGCGTCGGCAGCACGCCCTCGAAGTAGTCGGTGACAAGCTCGACCAGCTCCGAGCACGACATGAAGTCCCCCGGCGGTCCCTGCGCGGTGTCAGACCGCTCGGTCACCCGACGGACAATACGCCACCGCTCTGCGGCGCATGTCCGCGCGGTCGTCTGACGTGTGACGTGTGAAGCTACAGCCGTGGAACTCACTCACCTCCAGGGGCGCGAGGTCGTCAACCGTGACGGACGACGCATCGGGAAGGTCGCCGATCTTGCGATCCAGATGTCCCTGGGGCACCCCGCGCTCACGCACATCCTCGTGCGTACGTCACCCAGGTCGACGATGGTCATTCCGTGGTCGCGCGTCGGGGGGATCGACGACAGCCGGCTCGAGCTTCGTGACCCGGAGCCGGACGGAGACGCGACGATTCCCGACGACCTGTTGCTCCTGGGTCGCGACGTCCTCGATTGCCAGGTGTACGACGCCGCCGGAAAGCGCCTGGCGCGGGTGGGCGACGTTCGCCTGCAGGACGACGGGGGCACCGTGCGCGTCGTGGGGGTCGAAGTCGGCGCCGGGGTCGTGATGCGCCGTCTGGGGCTTGCGCGTCTTGCGCGGCGCCTGCACGAGGACCCCATCGACTGGACTGATGTGCACTTGGCATCGGCTCGCGGGCACGCGCTGACGCTCAACGCGAAGCGCGTGCATCGCCTGACCCCGACCGACCTGGCCGAGCTCCTTGGTCACCTTCCTGCCAACCGTGGCGCTGATCTGCTCGAAGGGCTTCCGCCGCCCATCGCCGCCGAGGCGCTCAGGCGCGCGCGGCGCTTTTCGAAATGGTTTCCCGGGCGCCATCGATACCACGCGATTCGGCGGCCGCGCCCGTGAAGGTCCGCTGGCTTGCCCTGATTGCGGTCCTTGGTCCGGGTCTGCTCGCGGGACTCTCCGATGACGACCCTGCGGGGATCACCACATACTCGATCTTGGGAACGGACTACGGCTACCGTTTGTTGTGGGTGCTGCTGGTGTCGACCCTGGCGTTGATCGTCTTTCATGGGCTGGGTGCACGTCTGGGCGTCGCGACCGGGCAAGGGCTGATCGGACTCGTGCGCGAGCGCTACGGCGTACGGGTTGGCGCCGTCGGGCTCGTTGCGCTCGTCGCGGCCAACCTGGGAACGACCTGTGCGGAATTCGCGGGTGTGGCCGCCGCGTTCGAGCTGGCCGGCGTGTCGCGATACGTGAGCGTGCCGATCGCGGCGCTCGTGGTTTCGATGTTTGTGTTGAAGGGCAGCTTTCGGCGCATCGAACACATCCTGCTGGCACTCGCCGGGGTGTTCGCGGCATACGTCGTGGCAGGTGTGCTCGCGCATCCGTCGTGGAGCGACGCCGGCCGGGGCCTGGTCGTGCCCAACCTGCCGTTCACACGCGATGCACTACTCGTCGCAACCGCGACCGTGGGCACCACGCTGGCTCCATGGGGTCTTGCGTTCATCCAGTCGTACGTGGCCGACAAGCGACTCTCGCCCAAAGACATGGCGTACGAACGCATCGACGTGGTCGTCGGCGCGGTCCTGACCGGTGTCATCGGCGCGATGGTGGTCGTCGCGTGTGCCGCGACATTGCACCAGAGCGGTCGAAGCATCCACGACGCCAAGGATGCGGCCGTCGCCCTCGAACCGCTGGCCGGCAGCCTGGCGGCCACCCTCTTTGCCGTCGGCCTGGTCGGCGCGGCCCTGATGGCAGCGTCGATCCTGCCACTCACCACCGCCTACTCCGTGTGTGAGGCGGTCGGGGTCGAAGCGACGCTCGACGATCCCGTCCGCGAGGCGCCGGTCTTCTACGGGACGTTTGCAGTCGTCACGATCATCGCCGTCGCCATCGTCCTTGCGCCGGGGGCCGCGCTCATCCCGATCCTCTATCTGACCCAGGTGCTGAACGCGATCCTGCTGCTTCCGCTGATGGTGATGATCCTGGGCGTGGCACGTGATCGCACGCTCATGGGCACCCTCGTCATCGGACGCACAACGAGCGTCCTGGCGACGTTGTGCATCGCGCTCGTCGGCGCATGCGTTGCCGGCTTGGCGGTGCTTTCCGTCTGGTAGGAGAGGGTCGACGGAGCGATGTCGCCGTCGCCGGATTGGACGTTGTCTCCAACGGATCGTGTGCTGATCTCATGCCAATGCGCCGTACCGATTCGCACCTCGGTCGACCTACGCTCCCGATCGTCCGTTCTGTGGCGAAGGAGACCGATGAGCTCAAACACGATTACCCACGAAGTACCCGTCGGTCGCGCGGGCGCGCGCACCAAGTATTGGATCGATGACTGGCGACCCGAAGACGCGACGTTCTGGGACGAGCGTGGCGAGCGGGTCGCCAAACGCAACCTCGCGTTTTCGATCTTCGCCGAGCACATCGGCTTCTCGGTCTGGACCCTGTGGGCCGTCTTCGTCCTGTTCATGGGCAAGTCGTACGGTTTCGATCCGTCGCAGAAGTTCCTGCTGACCGCGCTCCCGGCGGCGGCGGGGTCTGTCCTGCGTCTGCCGTACACGTTCGCCGTGGCGCGGTTCGGCGGCCGCAACTGGACGATCTTCAGTGTTCTGCTGCTGCTCGTGCCGTGCGTGTTTGCCGGTGTGGTCATGAAGCCGGGCGTGTCGTTCTCAACGGCACTGATCGCCGCGCTTCTGGCCGGCGTCGGCGGCGGCAACTTCGCCTCGTCGATGGCCAACATCAACGCCTACTTCCCGCAGCGGTTGAAGGGGTGGGCGCTCGGCCTCAACGCCGGAGGCGGAAACATCGGCGTGCCGGCGGCGCAGCTGGTCGGCCTCGCCGTGCTGGCGATCGCCGGCAAGGAACACCCGCGCTTGATCCTGGCCGTCTACATCCCGCTCATCGCCATCGCTGCGCTGTGTGCGTCGCTCTTCATGAACAACCTGACCCAGGCTCGCAACGAGAAGCGATCCATGCGGGACGTCGCCCGCGACCGTCACGCCTGGATCATGTCGGTGCTCTACATCGGCACCTTCGGATCGTTCATCGGCTTCAGCTTCGCGTTCGGGCAGGTGCTGCTGGTGCAGTTCAAAGACACCTTCGACACACCGATCAAGGCGGCATACCTGACGTTCATCGGTCCGCTCATCGGTTCCTTGATCCGCCCGGTGGGCGGCAAACTCGCCGACCGTTTCGGCGGCGCGCGGGTGACGCTGTTCAACTTCGTCGCGATGGCCGCGTGCGCATCGACGGTGTTGGTCGCGTCCCTCCAGCGGTCGCTACCGCTGTTTCTCGTCGGTTTCATCAGCCTGTTCTTCTTCAGCGGGCTCGGCAACGGCTCGACCTACAAGATGATCCCGAGCATCTTCAAGGCCAAAGCGCACCTTGCGGTCGCAGCAGGACGGGACGAGGCAGATGCCGAGCACGACAGCCGGCGACTCTCCGCCGGACTCATCGGCCTGGCCGGGGCCGTGGGTGCGTTCGGAGGTGTGCTGGTCAACCTGGCGTTCCGGCAGTCGTTCCTGTCGACCGGTGAGGCGAACGCGGCCTACGTCGGTTTCATCGCCTTCTACGCGGCGTGTTTCGCGCTGACGTGGCTCGCGTACGTGCGGTCGGCCCCAGGCCGGCTCGAGGGCGTCTGACCTCTCCCTTCGGACGTCAACAGCTCGTCCGCTCCCGGCGCCGTTGCGGGGGCGGACGACCCGTTCGACGGAGGGAATCCGGGCCCCGGAGTTGTACCGGTGGACAAAGATCCGCGGCGGTCCGCCGCCTACGCTCCTGGGATGGATGCATCCCGCGAACTCCGGTTTTTGCAACGCTTGGCGTTGGCGGCCGCATCCACGCTGGACACGGGCGAGCTCGTGCGGCTGGTCATCTCTGAGACGACCGAGGCGGCCAGCACGGACGTCTGCAGCATCTACCTGCTCGAGGCGGATGCGGAGTCACTGCTTCTGACCGCCACGAACGGTTTGTCGCAGGCCGGTGTCGGTCGGGTGCGGATCCATCTCGGTGAGGGCATCACCGGCTGGGCGGCTGCCGAGCGCCGGCCCGTCGTAGTCGCGGATGTGCGGACCGAACCACGGTTCCGCTGGCTCCACGGCGTCGATCAGGCGCGGTTCGTGTCGATGTGCTCGGTGCCGATCATCTCCGGTGATCGCCTGGTCGGGGTCCTCAACGTCCAGACGGACGACCTGCGGGAGTTCGGTGATGCCGACGTGAGTCTGCTGTCGGCGATCGCGGCGCACGTCGCGGGTGCCCTCGAACGAAGCGAACTCCAAAGCCGTCTGCAGAGCCGTCTCGGAGAGCTGCGACGTTCCGAGGAGATTAACCGTCGCTTCAGCGACTTGACGCTGTCTGGAGCGGGGCTCCAGGCGATCTGCGCCGGGATCGAGCGTCATGCCGGCGCGCCCGTGGCGGTCTACGACGACGAAGGCGAGCGGCTCGGCGGCAGCAGCGACGCGGCCATGCCCGCGCGGCTTGAGGGGTACGTCGATCCCGCGCGTCGCGAGGACGATCTGACGGTCGTGCCGGTCCGCGCAGGCCGCGACCTGCTCGGCTGGCTGGCGGTGGCCCCGGCCGATGCGCACGAACAATCGACGCGCCGGCTCGCGATCGAGCACGGCGTCACGGTGCTCGCGCTCGAATTGGTTCGTCAGCGTTCGTCCATCGAGACCGAGGAGCGGTTTCGCGGTGACCTGCTCGAAGAGCTGCTCTCCGGAAAGCTCACCCCGGCCGACGCCTCCCGTCTTGCGCGTCGTGCCAACCGACTCGGTGTTCGCCTGCGCGGGCAGGTGTGGGCGCTCGTCATCGAGCCGGACGACGCCCCGGCGCAGGAGCGCCTCGACGATGCCTCGATCCGGCGGCGCGTGGTGCGTTCACTGACCGACCTGGTCGCCGAGCACAGTGGCTTGGTGGTCGACCGGTCAGGCGGTTTCGTCCTGCTCGTCCCCGGCGACGTGTCCAGCGACAGCATCGAACGGATTGCGCGAGCTGCGCTGGATGGCGCGACGAGCCGTGCCGGGGGTGTCTCTCAGAGCATCGGAATCGCTTCGCGGTGCGGTGATCTCGATGAGCTTCACCGGCTGGCGGGCGAGGCGCGGCACGCGGTCCGGGTGTCTCGGCGAGCGGATCGACGTGACGCCATCGCGACGTATCGGCGGCTCGGCGTCGAGCGCCTGCTGTTCGAGGTGACCGACGTGGAGCGGCTCGCTGCGTACGTCGACGAGTTCATCGGCCCGCTGCTGCGCCACGGCCGCCGCGGGCCTGGTGCGGCGCCGCTCACGGAGACCCTGGATGCGCTCGTTCGTGAGGGATGGAACCTCCGGGCGGCTGCGCGGCGCTTGACCGTTCACATCAACACGTTGCTGTATCGAATCCGCAAGATCGAGGAGCTGACCGAGCGGAGCCTCGACGACGGTGACGACCGCTTGTCCCTGGCCCTCGCCCTGCGGGCTCACGGGATGTTGGACGAAGCATCCGAGGTTGCCCCCGGCGAATCCCGGACGAATGATCCATACGTCGACGACGAAGCCATACCTAGCCTTGCTGTTGTGAAGCTGGGAGCCGCCGAGTGACGACAGGGACCGCCCCACGGGATGCGGCGGAGAACGATGTCGTCATCGTCGGCGGAGGCATCGCCGGACAGGCGGTTGCCGAGCGCCTGCGCGAGTACGGTCACACCGGCAGCATCACGATCCTGGCGCGCGAACACCGGGCGCCGTACGACCGGGTCCGGCTGTCGGCGTTGCTGGAGGGCGTCGATGCCGACGATCTGCGTCTGCGGCCCGGATCCTGGTATGACGATCACGAGGTGGCCCTGCGCTTGGGCGTCACGGTGGACGCCATCGACCGGGCGGGCCACGCAGTCGTGACGCCTGGAGGCGAGCGGATCCCATATGGGCGGTTGGTGCTGGCGATCGGCTCCGAGGCGATGGTTCCGCCGATCGCAGGTTCCGACAAGGGCAACGTCTTCGTCTTTCGCACCCCGGAGGATTGTGAGGGCATCCTCGCGGCGGCCCGCGGAGCGCGGCGGGTGTGCGTTCTGGGCGGCGGGCTGCTGGGATTGGAGGCCGCCCGCGGCATCGTCGCCCACGGCATTCCGACGACCGTGGTGCATCTGACGGATCGCCTGATGGAGCGGCAGCTGGATGCGCCATCGGCGCGGATGCTGACTGACCGGATGGCCGGTCTGGACGTCGAGGTGCTGCTTGACCGATCCACGCAGGAGGTACTCGGCAACGGCGTGGTCCAGGGACTGCGGTTCGCCGACGGCGAGACGCTCGAGTGCGATGTGTTGGTCATCTCGGCCGGTATCCGTCCCAACGCCGAGCTTGCGCGCGTCGCCGGTCTCGACTGCAACCGGGCCGTCCTCGTCGACGACACCTTGACGACGAGTGACCCCGCGGTGTTGGCGGTCGGGGAATGCGCGGAGCACCGCGGTGTGGTCTACGGATTGGTCGCCCCGATCTTCGACCAGGCCAAGGTGGCGGCCGCCACCATCGTGGGGACGGCGGTTGGCCCTTACATGGGCTCGGTGCCCTCGGCAGCCCTCAAGGTGATGGGCATCGACCTCGTCGCCGCGGGCGATCCGCTCGCCGACGGCGGGGTGGCGCTGGTTGATCCCGAACGGGGTGTGTACCGCCGCCTTGTCGTGACCAACGGTCGGGCGACGGGTGCGATCTTGATGGGCGACACCACCGGGGCCGAGGCCCTGCTGAGCCTGGTGGCCAGGTCGGCCGAGGTCGCCGATCCGCTCGAAGCCCTGGCCGAGGCGGCCAGATCGGATGTCGCGGCGTTGTCCGACGACACGCAGATCTGTTCGTGCAACGGTGTGTCCAAAGGTGAGATCACGTGTGCCATCCGCGAACGGGGCCTCAAGGCGCCGAGCGAGGTACAGGCCGTCACGCGCGCCGGCACCGGTTGCGGCAGCTGCAAACCGCTCGTGGCCAAGCTCGTCGAGACCGAGACCGGCGAGTCCTCGTCAGAGCCGGCCTACCTGTGCCCGTGTCGCATGCTCACGCGCGAAGAGGTCGCCGACACGATCCGTTCGGGCGGGTTGCGCGCTGCCAGCGATGTGGGCGAGGCCTGCGGGGCCGGGCGCGACTGCGCGGCCTGCAAACCGGCGGTCTCGTACCTGGTGTCGCTCATCAACGCCAACCGGCATGACGAGGAGCGTCAGGCGCGATTCATCAACGACCGTGTGCACGCCAACATCCAGCGCGACGGGACGTTCTCGGTGGTGCCACGCATCTACGGCGGTGTCACGAGCCCCGACGAACTTCGACGCATCGCCGACGTCGCCGAGCGCTACGACGTGGCCATGGTCAAGATCACGGGTGGGCAGCGCATCGATCTGCTCGGCGTCCGCAAGGATCAGCTTCCCGACATCTGGCGTGACCTGGGCATGCCGTCGGGGCACGCATACGCCAAGGCGGTCCGCACGGTCAAGACATGTGTCGGGACCGACTTCTGTCGCTTCGGCATCGGCGATGCCATTGGGTTGGGCATCGAGATCGAGAAGGCCTGGGAAGGCATCCACACGCCGCACAAGGTCAAGTCGGCCGTCTCGGGATGCCCTCGCAACTGCGCAGAATCGTTGGTCAAGGACATCGGCATCGTCGCAGTCGAGGGCGGTTGGGAGATCCTGATCGGCGGGGCGGCGGGGGCGAACGTGCGCCGCGGCGACCTGCTGGCAACGGTCGCCAACGGCGAGGCGGTGTTGAGCGTCACGTCCACATTCCTGCAGTACTACCGCGAGAACGCCGACTACCTGGAGCGCACGTACGCGTTCGTCGAGCGGATCGGCATCGACGAGATCCGCCGGGCGGTTCTGGACGAGCAGTCCGGCGAGCCCGCCGCGTTGCGTGAGCGGTTTGCCCTGGCCAAAGCCGCGGTCGGCGATCCATGGAAGGACGCGGTGGCCGCACCCGACGGCGCGTTCAGCGATCTGGGTGACGATCCCGAGCCGGCCCTCGTCGGCCCGCCGGCAGACGGGCTGATGGTGGGGAGAGACAGATGAGTGCCGACATCACACGCCTGGTCGCGGTGGGCCGCGTCGAGGACGTCCCGATCAACGAGGGCAAGACCGTGAGCGTCGGAGGGCGCGCCATCGCGTTGTTTCACACCGAAACCGGTTTTCGTGCGATTGCGGCCGCGTGTCCACACCGCGGCGGCCCGCTGGCGGACGGGCTCGTCGGAGGCGGCGTGGTCATCTGCCCCTTGCACGGCTGGCGCATTGACCTTTCGTGTGGCGAAGTTGTCGCAGGCGGCGAAGGTTCGGTCCCCGTCTACCCCGTGGTGGAGCGAGACGGTTGGCTGTACCTCGAGGTCGGCGCATGACCCCGGGTGTCGTCTACTTGGTGGGAGCCGGCCCCGGGGACCCTGAACTCATCACCGTGCGGGGCCTGCGGCTGATCGAGACCGCTACGGTCATCGTCCACGACCGCCTGGGCACGGACGGTCTGCTCGACTTGGCGCCACATGACTGCGTCTTGGTCGATGCGGGCAAAGCGCCGGGCGCGCACTGCATGACCCAACACGAGATCTGCGATGCGCTTGTCGCGCTTGCGCACTCGGGAAGCGATGTCGTGCGACTCAAGGGTGGCGATCCGTTCGTGTTCGGTCGCGGCGGTGAGGAGGCAATCGCCCTGGCCCAGGCGGGCGTTCGGTGCGAGGTGGTGCCGGGCGTCAGCAGCGCGTTCGCGGTGCCGGCGGCAATCGGCATCCCGGTGACACATCGCGGCCTGGCGCGCACGGTCACCGTCGCAAGCGGTCACGACGATCCGGCGTCGCCCGCGGCGGCAGAACGCTGGCGTGCGCTCGCAGCGGTGCCCGGCACCCTGGTCCTGTTGATGGCGATGGGCAACCTGGACGGCATCACCCAGGCCCTCATCGCCGCCGGCCGTTCCGCCGACGAGCCCGCAGCAGCGGTCCATCAGGGCCAAACGGACGCCGAACGCTCAGTCGTCGCGACGCTCGCAACTCTTGCCGAAGCCTGCCGCCGTGAAACGATCGGCAACCCGGCCGTCGTCATCGTCGGCCCAGTCGTGGCGCTCACTCCCGAAACTCATGAATGCGACGGACTTGGCGTGGCGGACGAGACCTCGAACGCCACTTCGTCGACGTAGCACCACAACCAGTCCTCGCCCGGCTCGTAGGATTGGATCAGCGGGTGCTCGGAGGCATGGAAGTGGGCAGTCGCGTGGCGGTTCGGTGAGCTGTCGCAACAGCCGACGCTGCCGCAGCTGACGCAACGACGCAGGTGAAGCCATTGATCACCGATTTTCAGGCACTCCTCGCAACCGTCGGTCGTGGCCGACGTCGTGGTGATCGCGTCTGTGTGGGTGCAGCCGGTGTCCATCGCATCCTCCTGTCGGGGTGGGACCAAGCGCCCGAGGTGAGCCCCCTGGCCGGCCGGGTTCGCCAAGCTCAGGTTTCGCGTGCGGTGCCTCAGGGCAAGCATCATCCATGAACACATGGTTCCAGATGCCCGTCATCGGAGCGGATCCCGGAGCGACGTGGTCCACCCACGCCGCTTCCGACGGTTGCCGCATTGTGTTGGGATCGGCATGAGCACGTCCTTCAACCACATCGCGGTCTGCATCGACAACTCCGAGGCGTCGTCCGTGGCGTTGGAGGAGGCGTGGCGGCTGCATGAGTCGCTGGGTTCGGCGCGTTTCAGCCTGGTTCACGTCGTCTCCTCCCCGATGGTGGTCGCCGGCCACGGCGGGGTGTGGGTTCCGGATCCGGTCGAGACCGGGTCCGGCGCGAAGGCCTGGCTCGACGGGGTTGTCGCAGCTCATGCGGGGGCGGAGCAGGTCGTGCTCCATGGCTACCCCGCTGCGGCGGTGTGCAAGTGGGCACTCGAGTCGCAAGCCGATCTGCTCGTCGCGTCGTCCAGCCGCGGGTTGTTTGATCGCGTCCTGCTCGGCAGCTTCGCCGGGTACCTCTCGCACCACTCTCCGTGCGCGATCCTTCTGACGCGCCCACGCGTGGTTGGGGATACGGACGCGGCAACACCCGCCCCTGAGGTACGCCCGACCGAGCGCGGCGCCTAACGCCCGATGGGAGGTGCCGGTGTGCCCGCTGACGGTGGAGCGGCGTCGGGATCAGGCCCGAGCGCCAGCGGCACGTTGAGCACACGGATGGTTTCGACCGGCACGTCAAGGACCCGGGCGACGCTCATCAGGAACGCACGTCGTGCCACATAGGCGAAGAAAGCCGCGACGGGCAGCTCGATCAACACGGCCATCAGGAGTGCGACGGCCGTGTCACGGCCGGCCGAGGCGGTCATGGTGTCGAACCACGCATCGACGACCAGGAGTACCGCGGCGGCGAGGCTCGCCGGGATGAGGATCTGGCGCTGCTTCCACGCTGCCCAAGCGCTCATTGCGATGGCGATGATCATGAACACGTCCAGGCCGATCCAGGCGATGTCCCAATGTTCTGCTGTCTGGCGGCCCGGAAGCGTGCCTCCCAGATAAATCGTCCAGGGAACGAGTGCGAGTCCGGCGATCGACAGCAGCACGGCCAGGTGGCGCGGACACAGCACCAGCTTCGTCGCAGTCGCTCGCAACGCCTGTCGCCGCGGCGGACCATCGGGCGGCGGCATCGTGGCCGAACCGGAGGAGGTGGCGTTCATCAGCCGAGGGTAGCGCGCGCGTGCGATGCGCGGCGGGCGCAGCGTCGCTTGACCCGAGACGCGTGGTGAGCGAGCCGACTGCGTCAAATGTGTCGGAGTGCTCGGAGTCTCAGTCGTTTCGGACGTATCTGTAGTGCGCCACGGCCGGTGAGCTGACCAGTTCGACGCAGTCGTACCCGTCGGGGGCGCCATCGAGGTTGTCGAACAAGCGGGAGCCGGCGCCCAGGAATATCGGAACCACGTGGATCTCCATCTGGTCGATCAGGCGCTTGCGCAGACACTCCTGCGCGGTCTCGGCGCCGCCGCCGAGCGTGACGTCCTTGCCGTCCGCCGCCTGCATCGCGCGTTCGAGGGCGGTTTCGATGCCATCCGTCACGAAGTGGAACGTCGTACCACCCTGCATCTGGACCGACTCGCGAGGGTGGTGCGTCAGGACGAACACCGGAGTGTGAAACGGCGGGTCGTCTCCCCACCATCCCGTCCACGGATCGTCGCCCCAATCGGTGCGGACCGGCCCAAACATGTTGCGGCCCATGATGGTGGCCCCGACGTTCTCGTTCCACGAGGCGACGATGTCGTCGTCGATCCCGGTCTCGCCTCCTTCCATTCCGAACCTCGTGCGGAAGCTGCGCGTCGCGAACGCCCAGTCGTGCAAGGCCATGCCACCTTCGCCAAGTGGATTCTCGAGGCTCTGTCGAGGCCCGGCCACGTATCCGTCGAGCGACATCGTCATGTTGAACTTGAGCTTCGCCATCGGGACCTCCTGTCGGTCGTGTTCAGGATTGGAGTTCGTCTTCGAAGGCGACCGGGTCGAACTGCGCGGCGGCCGCTGGGGCCGGCGCCGGCATCGATCAGCCCGGTCAGAAGGTCCTGCGCGGTGAGGGCAGCAACGGCTATGTCTGCGAACCGGTCTGCCCCGAGTCCCAGAAGACCGAGCAGGCGACGGTCGACCGGGCACGGGGAGAGGTAGTCGCCGAGCGTGCCGGCGCGAGCGGCGCGCGCCTTGTCGGTCATCCGCGGCAGCCACGGGTAGCCCCCGAGCGTGGCCGTCATGGGGCTCGGGGTGTCGACCATGAGGTCGTGCGTTCGCAACATCCCACCGTTCGGTGGCCGACCCGAAGGGGCATGCGGCTGCCGTCCGTCCGCGTCATTCATGTCTGTCGCATCCTTTCTCGCCGCCCGATGCAGAGCGTGCCATTTCGTGTCGCTTCCTGCATCGAAATCTGATCGAGGTCCACGGCGCACAGCCGGCAACGTACGTGTCGAGCGAACACATGTTCGCTACGATGACGCGATGGCAGTTGAAGGCGCGTCGATCCTGCATGCCGACCTCGACGCGTTCTACGCATCGGTCGAGCAACTGCTTGACCCGGGGCTGCGTGGCCGGCCGGTGGCGGTGGGCGGCGGGGTGGTGCTGGCCGCATCGTACGAGGCGAAGCGCTTCGGCGTGTCGGGTGGGATGGCCGGGTGGCGGGCCCGCGAGGCCTGCCCCGACCTGGTGTTCGTCACGGGACACTTCAAGGAGTACCAGCGACTGGGCGATCGGGTCATGGCGATCCTCGGTGAGTACACGCCCGTGGTGCAGCGGATCTCGATCGACGAGGCGTTCCTGGACGTCCGTGGCTCGCGGCGGTTGTTCGGACCACCCGCTCAGATCGCGGCGACGATTCGGGCCCGGGTGCGCGACGAGGTGGGCCTTGCGATCTCGGTGGGTGCCGCCCGCACCAAACACCTGGCCAAGATCGCGTCGCAGGTGGCCAAGCCGGACGGGCTGGTTGTGGTCGATCCCGATCGTGAGCGGGAGTTCCTCGATCCGCTGCCGGTTCGGCTGGTGTGGGGTGTTGGGCCGGCGACCGAGCTTCGCCTCGCCCCGCCGGGGTATCACCACCATCGGTCAGATGGCGAGCTCGTCGCCGGATGTGCTGGCGCGCCTGTTGGGTGGCGGGCAGGGGGCGAAGCTGCGGGCGCTTGCCAACAACGAGGACCGTCGCCAGGTGCGGCCGTCGGGCCGGGCCCGGTCGGTGGGCGCGCAGTCGGCGTTCACGCGTTCGGCCCCGACCTGCGACCTGGTCGCCGAGGTGCTGGGCCATCTGGCCGACCGCGTGGCCGGTCGTCTGCGGTCGGGTCGGCTGGCCGGCAGGACCGTGACGGTGCGGGTCCGGTTCGCCGGAATGCGCAGCGTCACCCGGTCGCTGACGGTGCAAGACCCCGTGGCATCGACGCTCACGCTCAGGGAGTTCGCCGAGTCGCTGGTTGCACAGGCCCTCGCGGACCACCCGTCCGAGCGTGTCGTGACCCTGCTCGCGATCTCGATCGCGAACCTGGTGGACGAGCCGGCCGTACAACTGGAGCTCCCCGTCGCAGACGACGATCCGCACCGTCTCGGCTCACCATCCGGGGTCGCCCGTTTGGCGGTGGATCGCTCCATGGACGTCGTGCGCACGCGGTTCGGCCGGCAGGCGGTGGGCTACGCGGCTGTCGCGCTCTCGGAGCGGGGAGTCGTGTCGGACGAGTTCCGGGAGCTGGCCGAACACGATCCGCGTGGCAGCGACCCGAGCGCGTCGTACGCCCCCGGGGCGTGACAACCGATGGTCTCGACGAATCCGCGCGCCACGCGATGGCTCGTGGGGGTAGGGTCGTTATTGCGGCAAACAACATCAGGGGAGGTATTCATGGCCGAGTTGGAGGTACGCAACCACGACCAGGCGGATGAGACCCGCCTCTTCGTGGACAAGGGCCGGGTTGAGATCGTGAAGCTGGCCGGAGGAACAGTCGGACGGGGGACGTTCGAGCCGGGCTGGCGTTGGTCGGAGCACGTCAAGCCGATCGCCGGGACCGAGAGCTGCCAGGCGCCGCACATGGGCTACTGCATCTCGGGGCGGATGGTGGTACGGATGGACGACGGGACCGAGAAGGAGATCGGTCCGGGCGATGTGATCGTCATCCCGCCGGGCCACGACGCCTGGGTCGTGGGGGACGAGGCCTGCGTTCAGGTCGACTTCACCGGCATGGAGACCTACGCCAAGAAGGCGTAGCCGGCCGCCAGGGGGCGTCTTTGGGTGACTACCTGTCGCAGTCACGCGATGACGGCGGCCTCGCGCTCGGAACGGTGGGAACCAGCGTCATCTTCCTGCTTGCCATCTCGGGTGCGGTCATCTCCCTGACCAGGACCAAGGTCGATCAGGCTGAGGTTCAACTGGACGCGTCGACGGGTGGCCCGCCGGAGGCCGCCCCCCATCACCACCCGCACGGGTCGCGTCCCTTCGAGCCGGGTATCGAGGTGGAGTGACCCGTGGCGTCGGCGATGTGGACGTGCCGCTACCGGGCAAGCGGCAGGGTCAGTGTGAAGTCGCCGCCCGTCGTGGCGGGTCGCACCGTGATCTCGCCGCCGCCGGCGCTTCGCGCGAGCCGTCGGGCGAGGCTGAGCCCGAGCCCCGCTCCGTCGGCTCTGCCCGCTGCGGCCTCACCCCTGGCGCCCGGCTCGAAGATGTCGGAGGCCTCCTCGGTCGGGACGCCTGGACCGTCGTCGACCACATGGATCGTCGCGGTCGAGATATCGCGCACGAGCGATACGTCGACGACCGATCGTCCGTAGCGCACCGCGTTGTCGATGAGCGGCTGGATCATCCGCTCGATGAGATCCTGATCCGCCGCGATTCGGGTGGGCTCGGGCGGGAGCGTCACGCAAAGGTCGACGCTGCCGGCGTGGGGGCGGGCGTTGTCGACGGCCTGCTGGACTGCACCCCGTGCGTCGCAGGTGACGTTGCTGAGGCCTGCCTCCTGCCGCGCCGCGGCGACGAGGGCATCGACGGTGCGGGTCATCTCGTCGGCGTTGCGGCTGATGGCGGCGAGCGCCGATCGGTACTGGTCCGGTGACCGGTCGCGCCGAAGCATCAGGTCGGCCTCTCCAGCGATTCGGGCGAGGGGCGTGCGCAGCTCATGGGAGAGCTCGGCGGTGAATCGCTGCTCGTGGCGCAGGCTCGCGGCGATGCGGGTCAGCAGGCCGTCGAGCGTGGTGGCCAGGCGGGTGATCTCGTCATAGGGCTCGCCCAGGTCGAACCGGCGATCGATGTCGTGTTCGCTCCATGCGGCGGCGTCGGCGGTCATCCGCGAAACCGGCCGCAGGGCACGGCCGAGCATCCAGTGCGACAGCAGGGCGATGGCCACAAGCAGCAGGCCCGCCAGGATGAGCGATCCCGTCAGGGCCGTGTCGCGCGTCTGGTCATACGGTTCGAGCGAGACCGCGGCGACGACGGTTCCGTAGCGGGTGCCGTTCTCCACCACCGGAAGCGCATAGAGCCGCCTCGTCCCCAGCAGGTCCCGGGAGCGTTCGGGGCCGTCCGCCAGGGAACGGGCGAGGTCGTGCACTTCCTGAGCCACGCGGCGGGTGCTCGGTGCTTCGAGGGTGTGTGTCCCGGCGAACACCCAGACCTCGCTGTCGAGCGTGCCCTCGTCGAGGGTCTCGCGGGTGACGATCGTTCCGCCTTGGATATCGATCGCGGAGAGCTCGGCCTCGGCCTGCGCCTTGGCGCGCGACGTCGCGTTCGCCGAGAGTTGGCGTGCGAGCAGCACGCTGAATGCCGTCACCGCCACCGCCAGCGCGAGGGCGACGACGCCAACGATCGTCGCGAGCAGGCGCGAGCGCACTCCGAGGCGTGGCCGGTTCATCGGAGGGAGTAGCCGACGCCGTGGACGGTGGCGATCTCAGGCGCGTCAGGCAGCACAGCGAGCTTTCGTCGCAGTCGGGCGACGTACACGTCGAGGGTGTTGTCGTGGACGATCGCTCCGTGTGGCCAGCCCGCCTGGACGAGTTGGCGGCGCCGCACCGCCGCGCCGGGAGATCCGCAGAGCGTGGCGATGAGGCGGAACTCCGTCGGGGTCAGATTGACGGTGGCTCCGTTGCAGGTGGCGGCATGGGCGCTCGGGTCCAGGCGCAGTCCGCCGACTTCGAGGCCGGGATCGTTGCCGCTGCGCTTGATCAGGGCACGCAGCCGTGCGATGAGCTCGGCGAGTGCAAACGGCTTGGTCATGTAGTCGTCTCCTCCGGCGGCGAAGCCGGAGAGGCGGTCGGGCAGGGCGTCGCGCGCGGTGAGGAAGATCACGGGCGCTCCCACACCGCGTGCGCGAAGGGCCTGTACGACATCGCGTCCGTCGGCGTCAGGAAGGCCGATGTCCACGACCAGTGCGTCGGGATCGGTACCCTCGATTCGTCGCAGCAACTCCTCCGCGGTTGCCGTGGCGGTCACGCGGAAGCCCTCTTCCTTCAGCCCGCGACTGACGATCGAGGCGAGTTCGGTGTCGTCTTCGAGGAGGAAGATGTGAGGATCGATCATCGCTCCCGAAGTATTGCCCCAAGTGGGAGCCGGCGTATGCCGCGTACCGCGAGCGCGATCGCCACGACCCCGGCCACCACCGCCGCCCCTGAGAGGGCGCCCAGGAAGCCCCACGGGATCGCCAGTGCGTCCGGTGGTGGATCGAAGACGTGCTGGAGCATGGCGACCAGCAGCTTCGAGAGCAGCCAGCCGAGGCCGGCTGCCAGGGCGAGACCGGCGGCAAGGACGATGGCCGCTTCGGACCAGAGGAAGGCGGAGGCCTGTCGCAGCGAGACGCCGAGCGCGGTCATCGTGGCGAACTCGCGTCGTCGCTCCGCCAGCCCGAGTCCGACGAACAGGCCCATCGCGCCTGCTGCCAGCAGAACCGCAAAGACGCTCTCGATCCTGGCGATGCCCGTCAGGTCGACGGTCGTGATGGAGCTGACGGTCTGCTGGGTCTGCTCACGGATGTTTCGGACCGAGACGCCATTGCCCCTCGTGGCGGCGGCCACCCGCGCCGCCACTGTGGTGGGGTCCTTTGACGTCGAGGCGAGTACGACGTTGGCGCCGCCGTCTCTGGCCGCCGCCTGCAGGTAGGCGAGGTTCGCAACCATGAACGAGTCCTTGGGCGCAGACGGGAACTCTTGGACGGTGCCAACCACGTGGAACGGCGTCACGCGGAACCTGCCGGTTGCGCGGTCGAGCACCCTGAGCTTCAGGAGATCACCGGGGGCGAGCGAGTAGTCGGTGATCGTCTCCTTCGACACGAGGATGCCGTCGGGACGCTGCTGCAGGCGGGCGAGCATCTGGGCTGCGGTGCCACCGATGAAGTACGAGTCACGCAGCTTCGTCGCCTGCCTGATGCTCGCCGCGTCGATGCCGTAGGTGTCCTGCAGATCCGGCCCGACGTATGCGTAGGAGTGGTCGACCGGGCTCGTCGCGCGCACTCCGTCGATTGAGGCGATCGTGCGTCCGAGCGCCTTGCTCGCGACGACGCCGGGTGGCGCGGTGGCGACGACATCGGCGCCAAGCGTCAGCTCGGCGTCAACCACGGCCTGCTGGTTGTAGGTGGCCGTGAAGACACCCAGGTTGACTCCGAACGCCAAGAGCAAGCCGACCAGCACAAGGCCTCGGTTGATCGCCGCCCCACGCCGGCTGGCGCTCGCCAGCAGAAAGCCCCAAGGGGTCGTCGGTCGGTTGCCCGCGCCGCGCCCGGCGAGCCAGGCGACCGCTCGACCGCGCAACCGGACGAGAAGCAAGGTAGCGCCGAGCCACAACAGGGCCGGGGCGAAGAACATGTAGATCGACAGGGAGAGCGTCGGGTTGGAGTCCGGGTTGACCACGGCGGAGAACCCGGTCCGGGCCGTCAGCCAATAAATGAGGCTGCTGACCGCAAGCGCAATGAGGTCCAGATACAGGCGCTGCCAGAGCGGGGTCCGCATCCGGGCCTCGCCGTGACGCGCATCGCCGACCGCGCCGGCAAAGGCACGCGCGCCCGCTCCGACACGGGCTGCGAATGCACCGACCCAGGCCAGCGCGACGCACACCCCGATCACAACCGCCGTCCGCGTAGGGGTCAGGCCCACCCCGTCGGGGATCAAGAGCCATGTGGCGACGACGGCGAGTCCCGCGCCGACGAGTCCGGCGAGCAGGCCGAGCATCCCGCTCTCCAATAGCGCCAAGCGCACCACGTCACGGCGCGACGCCCCTCGCGCGCGCAGAAGCAGCAGGTCACGCCGGTCCCGATCCGCGGTCCCGAGGGCTGCCAGATAGGCGAGTCCCAGGGCGATGAGTCCGCCGGGGACGGCGAGCATGATGTAGAGCGTCTGCGCGTAGAGGGCGTCGCCGGTCGCGGTGGCAAGCGCCTCCGACAGGTTGTCGACGAACTGCACCTGACCGGTCAGCGCCCGCTCAACCCGATTGCGCACCTGCCCCGCCCGGGTGCGGGCCTGAGCCGGGGAGGCGCCGAGACCACCCGGGTCGACCTGCGCCTGAACCTGCCACTGCACACCGTCTTGGGCGCCCGGCACCGCCGAGGTCCCGATCGACGCCGGCGTCAGCGTCCGCAGGCTCGGGGCGTAGCTCGCGCCGAACGTGTCGAACGGCATGATCGCGATCTGCGCGGGAGGCTGGGCCGGCGCCGGGCCAAGTTGCGGGTTGAGCGGCTGGAACAGCGTGTCAGCTGCCGTCACCAGCGCCACGCCGCTGACCCGGAACGCGATTGGAATCGCTCCTGCGCGTGGCGTGAGCATCACGGTCTCGCCGATCTGCGCCTGAAGTGTCGCCGCGAGCTGCTGGTCCAGCACGACCTGTCCGGGACGCAACCGGCCGTGGAGCAGACGGAACGTCGCGAGATGGTTCAGGTAGTCGTCGGGGACGGCCAGGACCGAGCCGACGCCCGTCCGGATCGCACCGGTGGCCGTGGTGTGACCGGCTGCGGCGAACGGCGCCGTCGCGACCGGGGAGGCTTGCAGCACGCCTCGCTGCGCCGCGACCTGCAGCGCGATCCGACGTGCCTGCGCCTGCGATGCGACTGGGCCCTGCCAGTCGAGCGGGACACTGCGCACCGCGCTGCCGGTCATCGTCCGGAGGGAGCTTCCGACAAACAGCAGCATCGCGCCGATCAAGGCGGTCGCAACCGCGAGCACCATCAGACGAAGCATCGTTCGGGCGGGCGCGCGCGTCAGGCCTGCCGTTGCCAGGCGTACGGAGCCGCTCATCGTTCGTTCACGATTCGTCCGTCGCGCAGCTCGACCAGGCGGTCGAGACCGGCGGCGACGTCCGGGTCGTGCGTTGCGATGACGAGCGCAAAGCCCGCGCGGACCTGCAGCACATCCACCAGCTCCAGCACGCGGGCGGTGGTGTCGGTGTCGAGCTGGCCCGTCGGCTCGTCGCACAGCAGAAGCCGCGGTCGTTGGGCGAGTGCGCGGGCGATGGCGACGCGCTGGGCTTCGCCTCCGGACAGTTCCGACGGCAGGCTGTCGGCCTTGCCGTCGAGTCCGACCAGCGTCAACAGCTCGAGCGCCAGATGCGCGATCCGTTCCCGCTCACCCGATGCATACGCTGCGAGAGCGACGTTCTCGTATGCGGTGAACGATGGCAGCAGGTTCGAGCCCTGGAAGACATAGGCAATCCCGCCGGCTCGTGCCCGCGTGCGCGCAGCCACATCCAGCGACGCGAGCGGTGTGCCGTCCCACATGACGGTTCCCCGCGTCGGCTCGACCAGCCCTCCGAGGGCGTGCAAGACCGTGGTCTTGCCCGATCCCGACGGACCCCACAGGGCCACAGTCTCACCCGCGGCCACGTCCAGGTCGACGGCGTCGAGCGCGACCACCCGCGCCTCGCCGGACCCGAAGACCACGGTCAGGTCTCGACACGACGCGAGCACCGCAGGAGCGTTTGCCGGCGTTGACGTCGGGACGTCCGCGGTCTCGGGCACCGGCAGCTTGGCGTTGCGCATCAGGCGGGAACGCGGTCGGGTTCGCCGGGCAGACGGCGTACGTGCCACAGCATGTGGCGGCGACCCTGGGCGTTGCGCGGCACCACGGCGAGTGCGGCAACGCCGGCGAGGAGGTCGACGACCGTTGTCGTCGCCTGCATGCCGACGCCGAAGCCAAGCAGCGTCGCGGTGCCGGCGGTGCCGGCCAGGGCGACTGCGATCGCGGCCTGCTGGGTCCCGACGTTGCCCGGCAACAGTGGCAGCGCACCGGCGACGGTCTGCGCCGCGACGACGACGAGGGCAGTCCACAACGCCGCCGGGATGTGAAACGCCACGAGGAAGGCAACGACGGTCGCGAATCGCAGGAGCCACGCCACCACCTTCCACGAGACGACCCGTCTCGCAAACGTTCCCGGTGAGCGCAGGATCGAGAACCCTTCCGCAAAGCTGGTCGCGAGTCGTCGCATCGGCTTCCTGCATCGAACCGCGACCGTCACAGCCGTCAGCACGACGAGCGCCGTGACAACCCAAGCCAGCGGGTGCGCAGCCAGCGCCGACATCCGATGCAGCAGCGACGCGCCTCCGCCGATCGAGCCCCCGCCGGCAAGCCAGGTCACGACGACCCCGACACCGAACAGGATCTCAAGGGTGGTCTCCAGGGCAATGGTCGCCGCGATCGTCACCACGCTGGAGTCCGCCACACCGTGACGGACGATCCCCACGCGCAGTGCCTCTCCCACTCGGGCGGGCAGGACCGCGTTCGCGCCGATCGACCCGACGAAGGCACCGAAGGTCGTTCGGAACGGGACTCGGGCGGCCCGATATGCGTGACTGACGATCTCGTGCCAGCTTCGCGCTTCGGCCGCCATCTTCACGAGGTGGAGCACCAGCGCGACCGTGAGCGCCCCGAGCGACACGCCCACCAAGCTGTGCCAGGTATTGGTGACGAACACGAGGAGGGCGTCGTCCATCAGGCCGCCACCCGGCCGTCGCAGAACGAGATCACCCGGTCGGCCGCCTCAGCGACCCGGCGGGAGTGTGTGACCACGACGACCGTCGCGCCGTTTATGTCGCGCAGCCGCGCAAGCGCGTCGAGGACGACCCGCTCGTTCTCGGCATCGAGCTCTCCGGTCGGCTCGTCCGCCAACACGAGCGGAGCGCTTCGTGCCGCGGCTGCGGCGATGGCGACGCGCTGCTGCTCGCCTCCGGACAGGTCGGACGGACGGTGATGTCCCCGGCGATCCAGCCCGAACGCGGCGAGGGTGTCGGCAGCCTGTCTCCGGGCATCAGGCACGCCTGCCAGCCGCAGCGAGCAGACCACGTTCTCGTGCGCCGTCAGGTCGTTCCAGAGATTCGCGCTCTGCAAGACGAGCGCGATCGTCTTGGCCCGGTGGGTGGCGAGCTCGCGTTCGTCGAGTCGGCCGAGCGACCGGCCGAACGCCCGGACCTCGCCGGCCGATGCATCATCCAACCCGGCGGCCAGCTGAAGGAACGTACTCTTGCCGGAGCCCGACCGCCCCAGCACCGCGACGAACTCACCGGGCTCGATGCGCAGGTCCAGGCCACGCAACGCGACGGTCTCGACCGGCCCCGACCGGTACAGCTTGAAGACGTCGACACATTCGAGTGCGGGCCAGCGCTGCTGCGCCGTGGGTGCGTCCGGCTCGCGGTAGAGGCTCGTCACATCCACCGGAAGCTCTCGATCATCAACTTGTACGCATCGATGTTGTCGACCCCCTGAGGAGTGCCGAGATCGATGATCGCGTACTTGGCGGGGCCAGGAACGTAGTAGCGGTCGACGACGAGCGTGACGCGCTTGTCGGTCACGGGGTTCGGCGCGCTCTTGGTGGAGTAGGTGACCTTGATGATCTGCCGGCCGTGGATCGTGGTCACCACGGGCGGGCTGAACGAAAGCGACGGCGATCGCCGGCGCAGCGTGTTGAGGTCGGCCGTCACGCCGGTCTGCGCAGGCCGTGCGCCGGGCAAGGTCTCGACGCGGACCAGGTTGTTCTTGTCCTGAAACGTCACCTTCGCGCCGGTGCCGCGCTGCGCCCATCCCTCCGGGTACCTGATCGAGTAGCGCTCGGCGTTGTTGCGCAACGTCAGGAACACCTGGTTGTCGGGGATGTCGCCCGCGGCGGCTTGGCTGGCCTCGGCCGTCAGCGCAGCGGATCCCTGCCCGGCTGTGGTCGTCGTTGCCGGCGGCGGCGCAGCTGTCGCCGCCGTCGGGGCCAACCCTGTGCTCGCAGGCGGCTTCGTGGCGTTGCCACACCCGCCGGCGATCACCGCGAGAACGACGATCGGGCCGAAGGCGAGCCAGGAGCGGGCGTTTCGTCTCATGGGGCGATTCTGCGAGATACCCCCTGAACGGCGCCTGAATGCCTGTCACCGAACGAATCGAGCCGCTTTCCGGGAGCGACGCACATCGACTTCCTACGTGTTGCACAGGACAGTCCCAGGCAAGCCTGTCGTACTGAGACCTGTCCCCACACGGGCCCCAGGCTCCCAACAGGAAGGTCTCCCACGATGAACGGCGATTCACCCAATCGAGCAGTCCCCAGGATTGTCGGGGTTACGGCGCTCGCACTCGGCCTGGCCGCCGGCGGCTACGGCATCTCGAGCGCCGCGACCAACGCCGGGTCGGGCACGACGTCAACCCCGGCAGCGTCGACGCAGACGGCGCCGGCGGTTTCCGGTGCGAACGGCGGCACGTTCCAATCCAACGAAGACCCGGCCCACGAGGCGGGCGAGAGTGCGGCACGCGAGGCCGACGAGGCAGCAGGCCGTTTCGACGGTGGTCACTTCGGATCCAACGAGGACCCTGCCCACGAGGCCGGCGAAAGCGCCGCGCGCGAGGCCGAAGAGAACGCTCGCGCCGCCGCCGGGACGACCCCCGCTCCCGCCACCACCACGCCGAGTGCGTCGGAAGGCGCGACCAGCCAGTAGCCCC
>JANMKR010000164.1:0-19699 GCA_031372145.1 Actinomycetota bacterium
CGCGGAGGGATTGAAATCGCTCCAACTCGAAGCTCGGGGCCTGGCCCGCGGGTTCGACTCGGTCACCTATGAGCACGTTCGTCGCGCGGGCAACGCGGAGGCCGATCGCCTCGCCAACGTTGCGATGGACGACGCCGAGGGGCTTGGCTGACCTGCCGGCTGTGGGTCGCGATGGCATCGCGCCTTCCGGCGTGAGGCCCGGGGCCCCGGTGGGTGGGACCAGGACCCCGGTCAGGGGACTCGCGGCATGACACCTTCCACCCGAATGTGTCAGGCCCGGCCCGGGGCGACTCCGGGACACGCCGTCCAAAGTATTGCATCGCTCGCCGACGTCGGCTAGGGCTCCGGATGTATTAGTTTCCCTGGCGGCGAACAGACGTGGAGCGTTGTACGGATCCAAGTGAGGCGTCAGTGGCTGACGGTGTGCGTGTAGTGATCGTCGATGCACAGCCGCTCGTGCGGAGCGGTATGCGGGAAGCGCTCGGTCGCGCGCAGGGGCTCGTTCTCCTCGATGAAGCCGCGTCGGTGACCGCGATGGTCGGTCCCACGCCGGACGACGCCCCGCCTGATGTCGTCATCCTCGGTGTGGGCAGCGGGTTGCTCGCCGTCCGCGCGGTTCGCGAGCGGTGGCCGACGGCAGCGGTGTTGATGGTGTCTGCCACGACCGACCCGTCGTCGATGCGCCGGGCCTTCGAGCGGGGCGTCGCCGGTGTCGTGCTGCCGACGGTCGACGAGGACGAGTTCGTCCGTGCCCTTCGCCTCGTCGCCGCCGGTGAGCAGTACCTGACACCCGAGGTGGGCGCCTCGCTTGCCACGGACAGACATGACGGCGCACGCGCCGGTGCGCTCTCGGCCCGCGAGCGGGACGTCCTTCGCCTGCTGGCGCTGGGGCACACCAACCACGAGATCGCCCGGGAACTCGTGGTCAGCATCCGGACCGTCGAGGGCCACCGCGCGCATCTGCTGACGAAACTCGGTCTGGCGTCACGCGCCGAGCTGGTTCAACATGCGCTCAAAGTCGGGCTGCTCGACGACGAACTCCCCCGCAGCTAGGGAGCGCCGTGGGCGGGCGCCGCGGCATGGGCCAACTCGTCGAGTCTGAGCGCCAGCTCAACGGCCTGTGGCTTCAGCTCGCCGGAGGCGTGATCGGACACGAACCACGCTTCGTCGCGCAGGATCTCGAGGCGGTCGTGCGCGTCGGGCGTGCGCAACGCGGCGGTGGTGCCGGATTCCAATCGAACGAGCATCAGGCGGAGTTCGTCGTCGGTGGGTTCGTCGTCGCGTTGATGACGCCCGAGGATCCACCACAACAGACCGAGTAAAGGCAACTTGACGCCGAGGAACGCCACGACGACCCAGATGGTCAGCGTCGCCGGGTTGCCGGCATCCGCCACCACGATCGCAATCGTCGTGCCGAGCGCCACCACGAGGCCGCCGACGAATGCGATGGCCAGGAGGCGCATTCCGCGGAGGTTTCCATCGGCGTCCATGGCCAACCGCGTCAGCAGTCGGGTCAGCGGTCCCCGTGTCTCGGAAGGCTCAGACATGTCAACAGGATAGACCTGTCGAACCACTGGTTGGGGGTCAGACGGCCTGTGCGGACGAATGCACCTCGACCAGAGCCGGTCGCCCCGTGACGGCCATCGCCGCCGCGAACGCCGGAGCCAACTCCGCCTGCGTCGTCACGCGCAACCCGACGCCGCCGCAGCTTTCGGCGTAGGCGGCGAAGTCGGGGTTGACCAGGCCGGTCTGCCAGATGGGTCGGAGTGCGGAGACCTGCTCCCGGCTGATCTTGCCGAGCTCGCCGTTGTTGAGCAGCACCAGCGTGATGTCCATTCGATGCTTGACGGCAGTCGTGAACTCAGTCAGGTACTGGCCGAACCCGCCGTCGCCCGCGACTGCCACCACCTTGCGTGCGCCGCGCACCGCGGCCCAGGCACCCATCGCCGCCGGAAAGCCGAATCCAATCGACCCCAGGTACCCCGACATCAACACGTCCTGGCCGGTTCGGCATTCGAAGTAGTGGCCGAATGCGTATGTGTTGTTGCCGACGTCGACGGCGATCACGGCGTCGTCCGGCACGACCCGTCCGAGCGCGCCGAACACGGCGGCCGGATGCAATCGTCCGGCGCCGTCCAGCAGGGTGGCCCGGCGCCGTTTCTCCCCACGCCATCGATCCCACCGTCCCGCCACCGTCTGGCGCACGTGGGGTCGCGACACGGGTGGCACGGCCTCCGCCAGCAGGCCGAGCGTGCGACCGATGTCGCCCCAGAGCGGCACCTGCACCGGGTGGAACTTGCCGAGTGCCATGCGATCCAGGTCGACCTGGATCGTGGGAACCCACGTCGCGATGCCCGTGTGATTCGAAAACGAGGCGCCCAGCACCAGGAGGCAGTCCGCCTTGGCCATCGTGGCCGATCCGATCGGTGTGCCCGACCGGCCAAGCACACCGCATGCCAGCGGGTGGTCGTCCGGCACCAGTCCCTTCGCCTTGAACGTCGTGATGATCGGCGCATCGATGTGTTCGGCAAATGCGAGTGCCGCGTCGCGGAACGGTCGTGCGCCGGCGCCCACGATGATCACCGGGCGCTGCGCCGACGTGAGCAGGGCGATTGCCTCGTTGAGCTCCGTCTGGGGAGGCGCGATCGTGGTCGTCGAGATCCGTCCGGCCATCGGGCGCGCCGCCGGGTCGTCGCGGCCGGCCAATTCCTGCGCCTCGTCGGGGAAGATCAGGTGAGCGACGTCACGTTGCACGATCGCGTGTTTCATCGCGAGGGCCGCGAGTTCGGTGGCGTTTGCGGCGGTCAGGACGGTTTGGCTCCACTCTGCGACGGCGGCGAACGCCTCCGCCAGCGGGACCTCCTGGAACGCGCCCGGCCCAAGGACCTGGGTTTGCACCTGCCCGGTCAGGGCCAGGATCGGTGCGCGATCGACCTTGGCGTCCCACAATCCGGTGAGCAGGTTCGTGGCGCCCGGTCCGGCGATCGAGAAACACGCCGCCGGCCGGCCGGTCAGCTTGGCGTAGGCGCTGGCCGCAAACGCGGCCGCGCCCTCGTGGCGGATGCCGACATAGCGCAGGCGTCCGGCCTCCTCGGCGCGACGGAGCGCGTCGGCGAGCCCCAGGTTGGAGTGGCCGACCATGCCGAACACCGTGTCGAGCCCCCAGTCGCAGAGCGTCTCGACCACCTGGTCCATCAGCGAGACCCGCTGCTCGACGACCGGCAGCTCGACGTACACGCCGTCGTCGCGTGCCTCGACCGGGTACGCGGTTGCCGCATCCGCGAACCCCGGTGGCGGCGAGCCCGAACACGGGTGGTACTCATACCCGTGCCAGGGGCAGATGACGAAGCCATTCTCGATGTGGCCATCGCCCAAAGGGCCGCCTTGATGGGGGCAGCGGTTGTCGAGCACGCCGTACCCCTCGGCGGTGCGTGTCACGCACAACGCACGGCCCGCGGCGACGACGGTCGTGACGCCATCGACCTCCAGAGGACCCGGATCGATGCGATGCCACTGCAGGTTCACAACACCCATGCTGCCTCGACGTCCTGCGCGATCTCGTCGCGACCGCAGATGTGTTGCCAGTCCTCCCTGACCCCGTCGCGCGCCGCGGACGTGCCCCGGTCGTCGCTCATCGCCACCCCTCGTGTTGTTCGGTTGGTTCTGTTCGTCCGCCTTGCGGAGCGTTACACACCGAACGTCGCGCGTCGAGCACACTCTGGCGGGAGGGTCGTCACGGCGCCCACCCGGGTCCGGTTGTCCCTGGTCGCAGACGAGGGGCCCCGACTGGAGTGGTGATCGACTAATCTTGACCGCCCGGTCTGTCCGGGCGTTCGGTTTTCGGGCCGCTGCAGTCACCCTGCGGGGCCCGTTTCGTTTCTGACCCACTGGAAGGAGCACGATGGCGAGCAACATCACCCCACCCGCGGGCGTCGAGATCCGCGGCCCCGAGGTCCCCGGCATGGCCGAGATCCTCGTACCGGAGGCGATGGAGCTCGTGGCGAAGCTGCACCGTGCGTTCGACGCCCGGCGCGTCGAGCTGCTGGACGCCCGCGAGGAGCGCCAAGCCCGGCTCGACGCAGGTGAGCGTCCGGACTTCCTGCCCGAGACCGCGGACATCCGCGCGGGCGACTGGACCGTCGCGCCGGTGCCGGCGGACATGCAGGACCGGCGCACCGAAATCACCGGCCCGGTTGATCGCAAGATGATCATCAACGCCTTGAACTCCGGGGCCAAGGCCTTCATGGCGGACTTCGAGGACTCCAACACGCCGACGTGGGCCAACGTCATCATGGGCCAGGTCAACCTGCGCGACGCGGTCCTGCGGACAATCTCGTTCGAGAACCCGGACGGCAAGAAGTACGCGCTCAAGGAGGAGACGGCGACGTTGCTCGTCCGTCCGCGTGGCTGGCACTTGATGGAGAAGCATTTCACGGTTGACGGCCAGCCGGTCAGCGGCGGCGTGTTCGACTTCGCGCTCTACATGTTCCACAGCGCCAAGGCCAAGATCGCGGCGGGCAGCGGACCGTACTTCTACCTGCCCAAGCTGGAGAGTCACCTCGAAGCGCGCCTGTGGAACGACATCTTCGTGATGACGCAGGACCACCTGGGCATCCCGCAGGGGACGATCAAGGCGACGGTGCTGATCGAGACGATCCTGGCGTCGTTCGAGATGGACGAGATCCTGTACGAGCTGCGCGACCACTCGTCGGGCCTCAACTGCGGTCGCTGGGACTACATCTTCAGCTGCATCAAGAAGTTCCGCAGCCGTCCCGACTTCGTGCTGGCCGACCGGGCGCTGGTCACGATGGCCACGCACTTCATGAACTCGTACAGCCTCCTCTGCATCAAGACCTGTCACCGTCGCGAGGCCCACGCGATGGGCGGCATGGCGGCGCAGATCCCGATCAAGAACGACCCCGAGGCCAACGACGCCGCGATCGAGAAGGTCCGTCAGGACAAGATCCGTGAGGCGAACAACGGCCACGACGGGACATGGGTCGCGCACCCCGGCCTGGTGGCGATCGCACTCGAGGCGTTCGACGCGGTGATGCCGCAGGCCAACCAGATCGACAAGAAGCTCGCGGACGTCACGATCACTGCGGAGGACCTGCTGGACTTCGGTCCCGAGGGTCCGATCACCGAGACCGGCGTGCGCACCAACATCAACGTGGGTGTCCAGTACCTGGGCGCGTGGCTCGCAGGTGTCGGCTGTGTGCCGATCCGCAACCTGATGGAGGATGCGGCGACCGCCGAGATCAGCCGTTCGCAACTGTGGCAGTGGATCCACAACGAGAAGGGCGTGCTGGACGACGGTCGCAAGATCGACGTCCCGATGTTCCGCCAGTTCCTGGGTGAGGAGATGGTCGCCATCAAGGACGAGCTCGGATCCGGCTACGACGCCGGTCGCTACGAAGAGGCGGCGCGGCTGTTCGACGAGATCTCGACCGCCGACAAGCTCGTCGATTTCCTCACACTCCCCGCCTACCGGATGATCGACTGACCAGTCATGCGTGGCCAAGGGTCGGGGCGCGCTTCGGTGCTCCGACCCTGCGAAACCGGGACGCTCAAGGGCCTCGTTGAACCGATGCGGTCCGAAATGGCATCAGGTCGGGAGTGGCTCCGCGAAGATCGCCGCTGCCTTTTGAAAAACGGTCTCACGCCCTCGGCGTTCGCATGACGCCGAGTGCCCTGTCACGGAAGTCTCTTTGCGGTTTGGCGGCTGCAAAGCTCCGCCGGATTCGATTCGCTGGGAGTAGGAGCCCCCGCCCCGGGGGCTTTGTCCTCGCCTGCACCCATATCCAACGATATGGCCACAGGCTGCGTCCTCGACAGGTGGACCGGTGTGACCACCGATCCCCGGCGGAGGGATATCGGACTCCCCGAGTCCAATATCCCGATCCGGCGGGCTTTTCACTCGCCAAACCATCAAAGAACTTCCGCGACAGGGCACTAGACTCCTTGTCGTGCCTCCGCCGACCCCATTGCTCGACACGATTCAGGCGCCGCGTGACCTCCGGCGCCTTCCGCAGCAATCATTGCGCCAGCTGGCTGACGAGCTTCGCGCGGAGATGGTCGACGCGGTTTCGGTGACGGGTGGGCATCTGGGTGCCGGGCTCGGGGTCGTCGAGTTGACCCTCGCGTTGCACTACGTCTTTGACACGCCGAACGATCGGCTCATCTGGGACGTCGGGCACCAGGCGTACCCGCACAAGATCCTGACCGGGCGTCGTGACCGCATGAAGACCCTGCGGCAGGGCGGCGGGCTCTCAGGGTTCACCAAGCGCTCCGAGAGCGAGTACGACGCGTTCGGTGCCGGGCACTCGTCGACCTCGATCTCGGCTGGGTTGGGCATGGCCGTCGCACGTGACCTGAGCGGCGCCGCCAACAACGTGGTCTGCGTGATCGGTGACGGCGCGATGTCGGCGGGCATGGCGTACGAGGCGATGAACAACGCCGGTGCGCGCGACGAGCGGCTCGTGGTCATCCTCAACGACAACGACATGTCCATCGCGCCCTCAGTCGGGGCGATGTCGGCGCACCTGGCGCGGCTCGTCTCGGGTGGCACCTACCGCAACATCCGTGAGGCGGGCAAGCAGCTCGCCCGTCGGTTCCCCAAGCTCGTCTATGACACCGCACAGCGGGCCGAGGCGTTCACACGCGGAATCCTCGGCGGCGGGACGCTCTTCGAGCAGCTCGGGTTCTTCTACGTCGGCCCGGTGGACGGCCACAATCTCGATCATCTCGTCCCCGTGCTTCGCAACGTCCGCGACGCCGAGACCGGGCCCATCTTGCTCCACGTCGTGACACACAAAGGCAAGGGGTACGCCCCGGCGGAGGCCTCTGCGGACAAGTACCACGGGGTCGCCAGCTTCGATGCCGCCACCGGCAAGCAGAAGAAGTCCCCGGCCGCAGCGCCCACCTACACCCGGGTGTTCGCCGACGCGCTGGTCGCCGAGGCCCGTGTGGACGATCGGATCGTCGCGGTCGGAGCAGCAATGCCGGCCGGCACCGGATTGGACGTATTCGGCACCGAGTTCCCGAAGCGCACGTTCGACGTCGGGATCGCCGAGCAACACGCGGTGACCTTCGCCGCCGGACTTGCGGCCGAGGGCATGAAGCCCTTCTGCGCGATCTACAGCACGTTCTTGCAGCGTGCCTACGACCAGATCGTCCACGACGTCGCGGTCCAGCATCTGCCGGTGCGGTTCGCCATCGACCGCGCGGGGTTGGTCGGGGCGGACGGCTCGACCCACGCGGGCGCCTTCGACGTGGCGTTCCTCGCATGTCTTCCGGGTTTCGTGATCATGGCCCCGGCGGACGAGCTGGAGCTGATGCACATGGTCGCGACCGCGGCGGCTTATGACGACGGCCCGATCGCGTTGCGCTACCCGCGCGGCAACGGGGTCGGCCGCGATCTCCCCGAACGCGGCACACCCCTGGCGATCGGCCGGGGCAGGGTCGTGCGTGAGGGAACGCAGGTGGCGCTTCTCGCACTGGGCACCCGCGTCGGTCCGTGTCTTGCCGCAGCCGAGCGCCTCGATGCCGAGGGGATCTCAACGACAGTCGCCGATGCCCGGTTCGTCAAGCCACTCGACCATGACCTGCTGATGCGCCTGGCCGCCGATCACGAGTGCCTCATCACCGTCGAAGAAGGGGCGGTGGGCGGATTCGGCAGCCACGTGCTGCACGCGCTCGCGGAGGCCGGTTGTCTGAGCAACGGCCTGCGCGTCCGTTCGATGACGCTGCCGGACCGGTTCATCGAGCAGGACACACCAGACCGGATGCTGACCCTCGCCGGGCTCGACACCGACGGGATCGTGGCGACGGTCTGCGCCACCCTCGGTCGCCCCGCGTTCGTCTGAGGCTGACGAGCGTTCAGCCGCGACCTCCCATGCGGCGTGGCGTCAGGTCGGCGTGGGAGTGCGATCCGCAACGCGTCGAGCCGGGTGCGCAGGAATCGGATGCACGTCTGGATGCAGCGCATGCGCGGCGATCTCGAGGCTGTCGACGAGCCGGGGTCCGGGTCGGCTGAAGTAGGCGTTGCCGTCAGTCACGAAGACCTTCCCGGTGCGGACTGCCGGCAGGTCCGTCCAACCGGGCTTGGCTTCGAGGATCGGCAGGTCGTCCATCGTCCGTTCGGTCGTGTAGCCGCAACAGGACACGAACACGACGTCGGGCTGCGCATCGACGACCTGTTGCCACGTGAGTGTCCGCGACGCTTTCGCACGGGTACCCAACACGTCGATGCCACCGGCCAGCTCGATCAACTCAGGGTTCCAATGACCACCGCAAAACAGCGGATCGATCCACTCGAGGAACGCCACGCGTGGGTGCTGGTCGGGCGGGATCGTCGCGGTCCGCCGCGCCACCACGTCGACCCGTGCACGCAACCCGGCGACGACCTCGGCCGCGACCGCGTCGCGATTCGCCGCCGTGCCCACGGCCAGAACGGCCTCGAACACCTCGTCCAGGGTCATCGGCTCCAGGTTGACCACGGGCGGGTTGCCAGGAAGCCGGCACGCGGCGTCGGTGACCTCGGCTGCGGCGACTGCGCACACGTCACACAGCGCCTGGGTCACGATCAGGTCGGGTTGCAGGGCTTCGAGGGTCGGGATGTCCAGGTGATAGAGCGCCTGCTCGGTGGACAACTGCGCTCGGACGAGCGCGTCGATCTGGCCGCTGGTCGCGTCGTGCGGGATCAACGTCGTCGTGACCTTGGGCAGGTCGCGCACGAACGCCGGGTGGTCGCACTCGTGTGTGACACCGACCAGTTCATTCCCAAGCCCAAGTGCGCACACGATCTCGGTCGCACTCGGCAAGAGGGAGACGATCTTCACCGGGGCGACACTAGCAATGGTCTGGCGCCGACTCCCCGCCTGACCTCATCGTGCGAGGACGACGGGTTCGGGCATCGCGACGATCTCGTCCTCGGTCACGTCAGGCCGCGCAGCCAGGCGCTCCTCGATCTCTCCGCGGAGTGACCAGTAGCGGCCGCCCCCGAAGCTCTCGCGCGTGCCCGCCGTGGACCCGGTGCGCGTCATTGCGCCCCAGCCCTGCTTCTTGCGCATGGCCTCCCACAGGCCCGTGATGCGCCACCATGAGTTGAGCTGGCGGTATCCCAGGGTCTCCACAACCGAGAGATAGCAGATGCGCAGCACGTCCTTCCACCTGGGGTAGCGGTGAAAGACCAGCTCTTCGAGCACCAGTGACGAGATGGACAAGACGAGTCCGAGGCCCATCATGATCAGCAACATGAACGGTGCGAGGCTGGTGTTGAGCAACCCGCCCGCCCACATGGCGAGCGTGAGCAGGACCGCGATCCCCTCCATCGCAGGGCCGAGCAGCTCGAACAGCAGGAAGTACGGCAGCGCAAGCGTGCCCAGCGTGCCGTAGCGCGGGTTGAACAGCATTGTGCGGTGACGCGAGAGCGTGTCGTACAGGCCACGCTGCCAGCGCGTGCGCTGACGGCGCAGCACGCTGAGGCTCTCCGGCGCCTCAGTCCAGCACACGGCGTCGGGAACGAATTCGACGCGGTACGGGCGGTCCTGCTCGATCATCACGCGCTGCATGCGGACGACCAACTCGGCGTCCTCACCGATGGTGTGCGCATAGCCGCCGACCTCGACGACGATGTCCTTGCGGAAGATGCCGAACGCACCCGACACGATCAACAAGGCGTTGAGGCGGCTCCAGCTGCAGCGGCCGACCAGAAACCCACGCATGTACTCGACGATCTGGAAGCCCGGGATGTGCTTTCTCGGGATTCCGGCGCCCGTCAGCGTGCCCCGCGCAAACGTCGATCCGTTGGCGATGCGGACGATGCCGCCGGTGGCGATGACCACGTCCGGGCGAAGCACGAACGGCTCAATCGCGCGCAGCAGCGCGTCCGGCTCCAGGATCGAGTCCGCGTCGATGCCGCACACCAGCGGGTATCGCGATGCGTTGATGCCGGCATTGAGCGAGTCGGCCTTGCCCCCATTCTCCTTGTCGATGACGATCAGCTCGGGGTACGCGCGCGACTGATAGATGCCGCGGATGGCTTGGGTCTGGATGGTGTTGGGCGGGTCACGGTCGAGCGGCTCCAAGCCGTAGGCCTCGACGACCTGCTGGAGCGTGTCGTCCTTGGAGCCGTCGTTGATGACGATGACCTCGAACTCCGGGTATCGCAGCCCAAGCAGCGACGCGACCGACTCCACGATGGCGGCGGACTCGTTGTAGGCGGGCAGCAACACGGACACGGGTGGTGTCAGCGGGAACGTGAACATGTCCTCGCCGATGTCGGCTTTGCGGCTGAGGGCGTGGTCGTAGACCTCGCGGGCGGCCACGGCGGTCAGCGCGAGTGAGGCGATGGCGAGCATCGCGAAGTAGAACGCCACGATGCCGGCGAGCACCAGGATGGCGATGATCAGCCAACTCATGCCACGGCCTCCACCGGCGGCGCGGCGAGGGTCAGCAGCTCTCCCCAGGCGCGGGACCCGACGGATTCCAGCACCTGCAGGATCGTCGTCAGCTCGTCGCGGCGACCGCGTTCGAGTGCCAGGGTGATGCGCCGCTCGATCCCGCCGGTACGCTCGAGCCACTCGAGGCAGGCCGACTTGGCGCGACGTGCGCCGGGTGTGTCGTCGTGGTCGCGCAAGATCCGCCAACCGAACACGCCGCCGGACGGCAGGCGACACAGCGACTCGGCCGCGCGGTAGCTGACCCAGTACTCGGGATCACGGGTCATGCTCGTCAGGACGCGGGCCGCGCCGTCACCCAGGATCTGACCCAGGCCGGTGGCGGCGGCCGCACGTACGATCGACTCGTCGTCGACGGACAAGCGGATCAGTCGCTCGGGGGCGACCTCGACCGGGGCGCTTGCGTTGGCTGCGATTTCGGCGATCGCCAGCAGCCCTTCGCGCCGCACGAGGGCGCTCGCGTCGTCGAGGGTGGTCATCAGCGCCGGGACGGCCAGCGTCGAGCGACGCATCCCGAGCACCTTCGCAACCAGCTCGCGAACGGTTTCGTCGCGATGCCGCAGGCAGTCGATCAGGGCCGGGTCCGCCGCAGTGTCCAGATGGAGGAGTGCACCGGACAGAATTCCGCGTGGAACCCGCCGCAGTTCGATTGCCTCCACCAACGCCGGAACCTCGTGCTCGGTCGCGACGTGTCCGAGGGCCGTGGCGCAGGCGTCACGGACCCGGTACCGCCCATCCCGCAGGCCGTAGGCCAACGCTTGGGCTGCTCGACGGCTTCCCATTCGGCCCAGGAGCGCTGCGGCCTCGGCACGCCGCCACGACCGGTTGGTCGGTCGCAGCAGGATGCGCGTCGTCTCGACGACGAACCCGTTGGTCTCAAGCCACTGCACGGCCCGGTCGCGACGCTGCCCGGCCAGCGCAAACGTGGCCTCGATCACCATGTCGCGCGCGACCCGGCGGCGCCGACCGGAACGCGGTGCGGCTGGTGGCACGGCGTCCAAGACGACCGACGACGGCAGCTTCGCCAACGCTGCGCGCACCGGCCGGTCGAGGCGTTCGCCGACCTGCCGACGGAGCTTCCAGGAGACGATCATGATGATGCAGGCGATGAGTATCATCGCGAAGCCGTAGAGCACGACGTACACGGCCAGACTCGCGTTCATCGCAGCCGCTCCAGGTGTGCAGCGTCAGCGGCCGCCGCGAGCCACACCGTCCCGAGCGGGTCGATCGTCGGGATGCCCGAGAATTCGTGCACAGATGGCGTGAGCACCTGGCCGAGGACCCGGCTCCAGCGGGTGACGTTGGCGTCAGGCTGTTGCTCGGGGCCGAGTACCGCGCGCAGTCGATTGGTCCAGCCGCCCGGCGCCCCTGGAGCGCTGCGAGGTCGGCGGGGTGCGTGCGGTGCGAAGGTGTCGGTCATGATCGTGTGCCAAAAACCTGGCAGCACCGCGGCCGGTCCGAATTGGGAACGGTGGCGCAGGAGCGCTTCGTTGCCGATCGCGCGCTGGACGGCCGCAAGCGCGTCGGGTGGTGTCACGTCGATCACCGCCGGAACCGTTTCGGCCCCGTCGCGCAGCAGCGCGCGGATCGTGTCCTCCCAGAGCAGGCGCATCGCGGCCGCTGCGGGACGGGCGGTGGAAGGGTCACCCTGCAGACCTGCGACGCAGGCGGTGACGAGGTCGCAAAAGAGCTCCTGGACCTGTGCGGCGCGTGCCGGTTCGGTACCGCGGCGGGTGAGTGCTTCCTCGGCGAGCCGCTCGATTGCGAGGGTTGCCCAGAGCGGCCCGAGCACGTCGACATACCGGGCCGGTTCGATCTCGGTCAGCAGTCGATTGATCGTCGCGAGCAGCTCGTCGGGGGCGACGGGTTTTTCGACGTAGGCGTCCGCGCCGGCCTCGAGCGCGTTGAGGCGATCGGTCACACGGGTGCGCGCGCTGATCATCACGATCGCCGGGTGCCAGCCATCCTGCTGGCGTACGCGTCGGACAACCTCCAGCCCGCGCGCAAGCGGCATCATGACGTCGAGCAGCAGCGCCGCGGGCCGCTCGTCCAGTGCGATGTCCAATGCCGCCATGCCGTCACCAGCCTCGAGGACCGTGTGATCGGCCCGCTCGAGTTCGTCACGGATGATGGCGCGGAACAGCTGGTCGTCGTCTGCGACGAGGATCGTCGCCATGGAGCTCCAGGTGGGAGGGGAAGGCTACGCGGACGCCAGGTCCGGCGTCAGCTGCGTTATCGGCCGCAAGCGGCCAGAACAAGAGGGTTTCGCCGCCGTCGCGCCGGCCGCGCCGAACGCGCGCAAATGGCCAATTGGCCGTGACGCGACGGCCAATTGGTCTTGCGGGGTGGCCGATGCGCGGGCAAGGTCCGGGAGTGAGCGATTCGTCACCCGGCCCAGCGACCTGGGAGACCCGCAACTCCGCCCGCCCTGAGGGGCTCTGGTACTTGCGACACGCGGCGGTGCTGGCGCGGTGGCCGATCCTGGACGAGCCCTGGGCGCGGCGGATCGAGGAGCGGCGAGTCGGGATCGAGGAGCCAGAGCGTGGCGACATCACGTTCTTCCATGGCGCCGGGCGCTGACGCGCGCCGCCGGCATTCAGGGTGCGCGAAGGGCCTTGCGGTCGACTTTTCCGGTTGCTCCACGCGGGAGTTCGTCGACGACCGTGACGGTGTTTGGTGCCATGTGGGGCGCGAGCAGATGGGCGACGTGGCGGCGAAGCTCGTCGGCGAGTCCGGCCGCGTCATTGGAATCGGGATCGTGCAGGACGACGTAACCCGCAACGCGGATCAGCCCGTCGTCATCCGGCCGTCCGACGACTGCGGCCTGCGCCACCGCGGGGTGTTCGTGCAGCGCGTTTTCGACCTCGATGGGGCTGACCCACTTGGCATCGACCTTGAACAGGTCATCGACGCGACCGAGGTGGCGATAGACACCGGCATCCTCACGAAGGACATCGCCCATCCTGATCCACGGGCCGCAGACCAGAGCGCGTGTCTCGTCGGCGTGGCGCCAATAGCCCATGGTGTTGGACGGGCTCTTGATCCACAACCGCCCGGGTGTGCCCTCGCCGACGGGCTGGCCGGCATCGTCTGCCAGACGGATCTCGACCCCCGCCACGATCCGGCCAAGCGCCCCCGGGATGGGTTCGCCGGGGCGCGTCGAGATCACGATGTTCGAGCACTCTGCGCATCCGAGTCCTTCGATCAGCTCCACGCCCGTGACCTCGCGGATCCGCTGGCCCACCGCGGCGGGCAGCGCATCTCCCGATGAGACGGCCAGACGAACACCCGCCAGGGCGCTGGGGTTCGGGTGGCGTTGCAGGAACGTCGCGAGCTGCGCCCAGAACGTGGGCACACCAGAAAGGACCGTCACGCCGTGACGCTCCACGGTGCTCCGCACGCTGCGGACGGTCGGGCGCACGGCGGACAACACGCACGTCGCGCCGCGTCCCAGTGGGCGGAAGAACCCGTTGCCGAATCCGAGTGAGGCGAACAGGCGCGCCACCGAGTGGCAGAGGTCGCCGGGCCCGAGCGCCAGGATCTCGGAGGCGTAGCCGTCAACGCTCGTCTGCAGGTCGCGATGGGCGTGCATCGCACCCCTGGGTGTGCCGGTCGACCCGGACGAGAAGATCATGTAGGCGAGGTCCTCGGGATGGACCGCGGTCACTGGACGTGGGGTGCCGTGCTCAACATCACGCGGATCGATCCGGCGGATCCCGGGTGGGAGCGGCTCGTCCGGTCCGCAGACGGCGACGGCTGGTTCGAGGTCCGCCAGCGCGGCCGACGTGTGTCGTCCACCGGGTTCCAGGGGAGCTGCGACGGCACCGAGCCATGCTGTGCCGAGGAAGGCGGCGCACCATGCCCGGCCGTCGGGAAGGATCACCGCAACACGCTCGCCGCGCTTGACGCCGGCGTCGCGAAGCGCGCCGGCCGCGCGCGCGGCCGCTGCCGCGAGCTCGTCAAACGTCCACCGACCCGTATCGTCGATCACCGCCGCATCCCCGCCCCGGCCCGCCCGCCGATGCCGCTCGATCAGCAGATCGACGAGGTTGTGGGTGGGCTGCTCGCTGGTGGCGACGCGGGATCCGGTTGCAGAAGGCCGAGGTGCCAGTACGGACTCCGCGAGGGCGTCGATCGCTTGGAGTGGGACACGAGAGGGCATGGCAAGCACCGTGTCGGTGGCCCCTGCGGGCCCGTACTCGGACAGCTGGTCGCGCACTTCGGTCGTGGTTCCGACCATGCCGGTCGTGCGAAGCCACCGCAGCAGCACTGATGGTGTCGTGCCCAGGGCCGTGGCTTCGTCCGCCAACCACGCCAGGGCTTCACGCTCCGACGGATACGCGAACGCGAAGGTGTAGAGGCAGTACGCCATTGGGTCGCGGCCGGCCGCCAGACGCGCTTCCTCCGCGATCGCCCGCCGTTGGGAGAACTCGAGGGGCTGGACCCACGCCGCGAGCACGCCGTCAGCCCGCGCGCCGGCCAGTTTGAGCAGTCGCGGTTTGTGCGCCGCGAGCCAGATGGGTGGCCGCGACCGCGGTTGGTTCGGGCGCCGTCCGTCAGGGGCCTGCTGCATCTGTTGCATCACGTCGAGCGCATTCGTGAGCCCGGCGGTGCGTGCTGCGGGCGTCCCGAACGGGTAGTCGTAGGCCGCGTGTTCGGCACGGTCCGAGCCGGTGCCGAGACCGACCACGAGGCGTCCTTCCGAGATGACATCGAGCACGGTCGTCATCTTGGCGGCAAGGGCCGGTGGCCGATAGCCGGCCGACATCACCGCGATACCGAGTCTCGTGCGACTCGTCAGCGGGGCGAGCGCCGAAAGCGTCGTCAGCGCGTCAAACGTGGGCTCGGTCTTGAGCCGTCCGGGTGACTGGAGATGGTCGTTGACCCAGACCCCATCGAAGCCGAGGTGCTCGATGCGAAGCGCAGCCTCGCGCACCTGGGGCCAAGTCGAGCCGTACTGGGGCACACGCACGCCAATCCTCATGGCGTGATGCTCGCGATCGGAGGGTCCGAGGACAACCCCAGGTGCCGGACTTCTGGTCGCGTCACGCGGCCCTCGGTGAGGTCCGCCACGCGCTTGTCGCGAGGCCGAACCACGCGTGACAGCGCGACTCCGATTGTCGCCGCGATTTGCTGTGCTTTGGATGCGGTGAGCGGGTCGCAGCGGGCTATGACCGGCGGGTCGTCACGTGGCGGCACCTCGACGTGTTTCGCACCCAGCGCATCCTGCGCTGCGAAGTCCGCCGCGTCTGCTGCCCGGCGTGCGGGATCCGCGGGGAGCAGGTGCCGTGGGCCAGGGCTGGATCTCGGTTCACCGGGGCGTTCGAAGACACCTGCGTGTGGCTTGCCCGCTCTGCTTCGAAGAGCCGAGTCGCGGAGATTCTCCGCGTCGATTGGGTGTCGGTCGGCGGCTGATCGAACGGGTCGTCTCCGAGCACACCAGCCGCGACGGCGACGGCCTCGACGGCCTGCGGCGGATCGGCCTGCGAGGTCGCCTACCGCCAAGGCCACCGGTACCTCATGTGCGCCGTCTGCCACGACACCGCCGGTGGTGTGGGCCGCACCAGGAGGATCACAGCGGATCGAGCCGCCCGCGGGCAGTCTGAACCCAGATGCTCCTGGACCAGCATCTCGATGATGGCAGGCGAGCTGTGGACCGAGCGTGGGCGTTTGACCAGCTTCTCTGCCGTGAAGTCCCTCGGCAAGAGAAGTTTGATCTCGCGCGTCGCGCCCTTTGAGGCCATGTCGCAGTCCGCACCTCGGGAGCCTGGGCGGGAGACGTTTCCTGTCGCGTGATGTGGGTACTTCCTTCGTCACAGCCTGTCGGCCACCTGACTGATTGGTCGGCGATGGGAACGCTTTCGACACCGGAGTCCGCGTGCGCATCGCAATTGTCGCCCCGCCCTGGATCCCCATCCCCCCGCCCGCCTACGGGGGCGTCGAGCAGGTGGTCGCACTCCAGGCTGAAGGTCTTACCGGGCTCGGACACGACGTGACGCTCTTTGCCCCGCCCGGATCATTCGTGCCCGGTGTGCATTTTCGCGAAAGCCCGACCGAGGTTCCCGACCAGATCGGCCAGAACGGCGTCGAGGTGCGACGCCTGAACGCCATTGTCGACGAGCTTGCAACCTTCGACGTTGTGCTCGACCACTCAAGCCCGGAGGGCCTCGCTCGTGTGGCGTCGGCCGGCCGGCCCGTCGTTCATGTTGTCCACGGTCCGGTTACTGGCGCGTGCGCGCGCCAGTACCGCTCGGCGGCGAGCCGGAGTCGAAACGTCCACCTCGTTGCCATCAGTGACGCCCAGCGGCGCAGCGCGCCAAGCGTCCCTTTCGTTGCCGTATGCCACAACGGCATCGACGTCGACGCAATTCCATTCCGCCCAGATCGCGGAGGATACCTTGCGTTTCTCGGCCGTATGTGCCCAGAAAAAGGCCCTTCGGAGGCGATCGCGATCGCACGGATAACGGGCCGCAAGCTCCTTATTGCCGCGAAATGCCGTGAGGAAGCCGAACAGAGCTACTTCGACCGAGAGATACGCCCCCAGCTCGACAACGACGTCATCTGGATGGGCGAGCTTGATCGGCACGAAAAGTATGACTTTCTCGCAAACGCCGATGCGCTCCTGTTCCCCATCTCGTGGGACGAACCCTTTGGCCTCGTCATGGCTGAGGCGATGGCCACGGGTACGCCGGTGCTTGCGACCGCACGAGGCGCAGTGCCGGAGGTCGTTCGCGATGGCCTCACCGGATTCGTCCGATCGAACCCTGCGGACCTCGTCCCGTTGGTCAGCCGGCTCGACGAGATCGATCGCACAGAGTGTCGGCGCTGGGTTCAAGAGCACTTCTCAAGCCACGCCATGTCGACGCGGTACGACCGCCTTATCTCGCGCGTCAGCGACGAGCTCGTCCGAGGCCAACGCGTGCGAGATGCCGCAACCCAGGGCCCTGGTCGTCGGCTCGTTTCTGCGGCGCCCGCAGGCGCCCTTTCGGCGCGCATTGCAGCGGCCCGTACCACACTCGCGATCGACGGGTAGACGACGGCCGCGTCCGACGTCACCTCTCGGGCTCGCGGCCGCGGCCCCGAGCGGCTCATCAGCCACCGCGCCCGCGGCGACCACAGATTCGCCTCGCTCCTCGCCGTGATCACCCGCGTATGCGGCCGCATCCCAGTTCACCTCCACGCCTGAAATGCCCGCAGAGCCCCATTGGCCGTGGGTGCTTGTGCCAAATGACCGGTCGGCACGGCTCCGGATCACGAGCCGCGGGTCGGGCGATGCGCGTGGTCGCGGCGAGGTGTGCACGGCACGCCGCCTGTGTCGCACGTGTGCTGGGGCGCCGGTGGACAGCGTTGTCGGGCGCGCCCGTCGTCGATCCTCGAAGGCAGCCGCGATGGCGCTGTGCCAAGATGCCCGGCCGTGGCTGACGAGCACTACATCTTCACGATGCACCGGTTGTCGAAGTCGTATGGCTCCGGTGCCAAGAAAGTCCTCGAGGATGTGACCCTCGCGTTCTACCCAGGCGCCAAGATCGGCGTGCTCGGCTACAACGGCGCCGGCAAGAGCACGGTGCTGCGGCTGATGGCGGGCATCGAGCAGCCGTCGTCAGGTGACGCGATCCTCGCGCCCGGCGCAACGGTGGGACTGCTGGAGCAAGAGCCCCACCTCGATCCCGACAAGGACGTGTTGGGCAACGTCGAGGACGGTGTCGCGGCCACCCGCGCGCTGCTCACGACCTACGGGGAACTCAGCGCCAAGCTCGGTGAACCGCTCTCCGATGACGAGATGGCCACCACGCTCGACGAGTTCACCAACGTGCAGGAGGCCATCGAGCGCGCCAACGCCTGGGACCTCGACGGCCAACTTGAAATCGCGATGGATGCACTGCGCTGCCCACCTGCCGACGCGGATGTCACCACGCTCTCGGGTGGCGAGCGTCGTCGCGTCGCCCTCTGCCGCCTGCTGCTGTCCGCTCCCGATCTGCTGCTCCTGGACGAGCCGACCAACCACCTCGACGCGGAGTCCGTCGCGTGGCTGGAGCGCTTCCTCGACGAATACCAGGGCACCGTCGTCGCCGTCACCCACGATCGATACTTCCTGGACAACGTCGCCGGCTGGATCCTCGAGCTGGACCGCGGCAAGGGCATTCCCTACAAGGGCAACTACTCCGCCTGGCTCGAGCAGAAGGAGGCCCGACTCGCTCAGGAGGAAAAAGGGGACTCCGCCCGGCGCAAGGCGATCGCCCGCGAGCTCGAGTGGGTGCGGTCCGGTGCGAAGGCGCGGCAAGCCAAGGGCAAGGCGCGCTTGTCCAACTACGAACGTCTTGTCGCCGAGGAGTCATCCGGCGAGAAACGTGGCGCCGTCGAGATCCGCATCCCGCCCGCTCCGCGCCTGGGGGACATCGTGGTCGAAGCCAAGGGCCTGACGAAGGGCTACGGCGACCGGGTGTTGATCGACAACCTCTCCTTCTCGCTGCCCAAGGCGGGCATTGTCGGCGTCATCGGGCCGAATGGCGCGGGCAAGACGACGTTGTTTCGCATGATCGCGGGTGGCGAACAACCCGACGGGGGCGAGCTGAAGGTCGGCGAGACGGTCAAGTTCGCCTACGTCGACCAATCGCGCGACGCGCTCGATCCGGCCAACAACGTCTGGAAGGAGATCTCGGGCGACAAGGACATCATGATGCTCGGCGGCAAGATCGAGGTGAACTCGCGCGCGTACGTCGCGTCGTTCAACTTCAAGGGAGCCGATCAGCAGAAGCCCGTCGGTCATCTGTCCGGTGGGGAGCGCAACCGGGTCCATCTCGCCAAGATGTTGGCCGAGGGCGGCAACCTGTTGCTGCTCGACGAACCCTCCAACGATCTGGATGTCGACACGCTTCGCGCGCTCGAAGACGCCGTTGAGTCGTTCTCAGGCTGCGCCGTCGTGATCAGCCACGATCGCTGGTTTCTGGATCGTATTGCGACGCACATCCTGGCGTTCGAAGGCGAGGGCGAGGTCGTGTGGTTCGAGGGCAACTACGCCGAGTACGAAGAACACCGCAAGCGCACCCTCGGCGCAGACGCGGCCCAGCCGCACCGGATGAAGTACAAGCGCCTGAGCCACTAGTGGCCTGTCTCAGGAATAGCTTTGCAGTCTGGCGGCTGCAAAGCTCCGCAGGGGCGCATACCGTTCAGACAGACGTTTCGCCTTTGGAGCGTTGTCCTCGCCTTCGCCCATATGGTCCGATATGAACGAAGGCTGC
>JANMKR010000203.1:0-2306 GCA_031372145.1 Actinomycetota bacterium
CCGACGACCTGCGCGGCGCACGCGCCGCAATCCGCGAGGTGCATGTCGCAGCCCCCATCGTCGAGTATCTACTCGACATCGTGACCGCGACCCGGTCCCACGACGGGGTCTCCCTGGGTGCGAGCCCACGCGCGAGCGTCAGCGCCTTGCGGACCGCGCAGGCCTATGCCGTGGCCGACGGTCGGCGCTTCGTCACCCCCGACGACATCAAAGCCATCGCCCCGGGCGCACTCGCGCACCGCTTGATCCTGAGCGGCGGGCCCGACCTGACCCGTGGCCGCGCAGTGGTCGACGCGATCCTGCGGAGGCTGCCGCCACCACGGGGATGACCGGCCGGGGAGCCACCAAGGGCGTATATGTCATCGCAGGAATCGGCGGCGCGTTGTACTTTGCCGCGCGCACGACCGGCGCCGGGTGGCTCTTGGTCATCCTCTGCGCACTCGCCGGAGTTCTGCTCGTCGGCTGCGTTTGGCCACGGATCGGCTTGACGCGCGTTCGGATCGCGGCGAGCGCTCCGCACGATGCCAGGGTCGACGAGCCGTTCCGGCTGACTTTGCGCGTCATCCACGCGGGGCTCGGCGTTCGCATCCTCCCCATCTCGCTCGCCGGCCAGCCGACTGCCGCGGTCGGAGACACCGAGACATCGACCAAGGTCGTCCCTGATCGACGCGGGGTCGTCGACACCGTCCAGGTTGAGCTGGCTTCGGCCGCACCGTTCGGGCTGGTCTGGTGGCGTCGCCGCATGACCGTTGGCTTCGATCGTGCCATCGAGATCGCGCCGCGCATCGGCGAGCGCCTCCTGCCGTCGCCTCCGGGAGGCGCGCTGGGAGAGGTCACCACGACGAGCGCCGGGAGCGGCGGCGATCAGGTACGCGGGGTACGCGACTACACCCCGGGCGATCCGCTGCGCCACGTCCACTGGCCGGCAACCGCCCGACTGGGGGCGGTCATGGTCAAGGAATTCGAGCAGCCCGAACGGCCGCGCCTGGAGCTCGTGGTTGACCTGCGCGGTCCGGCGGTTGCTGCAGAGCAGGCTGCCGAACGCGCGATGGGCCTGTTGTGCGATGCGCTCGAGCAGGGCATCGATGTGACCCTGAGCACCGCCGAAGCCGGCGGTCCCCGGCGCGCGGTCGTCACGAGCCGCCTGGACGGCGGACGGAGACTGGCACGGGCGACGACCGGGCCGCCGCCCGGCACGCAGCCAGGCGTCGCGGTCGTAGTGATCTCTGGCGCCGAGTACAACCGATGAGCACGGACGTCGCCGCTCCGGACGCGCTCGCACGGTCCGCCCCGCCCGGGTGGACGCGGTACGTCGGAGACCTGACGCGCCCACCCGAGCATTCCCGCGCCCTGCGCACGGCAACGCTCGCGGCCGTGGTCGCCGCGGCTTCGGCCGTCATCGCCAACGGCGTCGGCAGCGCATGGATGTGGACGCTTGCCCTTGTCGTGATCCCCCTTGGGGCGGTTTCGTCGTACCTGCGACGACACAGCACGAGCCCGATCGTCCCGGTCATGCTGACGCTCGTGACGATCGGCCTGGTCATCAGGTTCGTCACCGTCAACGCCCACCCGGTCTCGCCCGGCGAGCTGCGGATACCGCTCGCCGAACTGCTCGTCACGCTCGAAGCCGTCCGCTCGTTCGCGCTGCGGTCCCGGCGAGAGCTGCGGTTTGCGCTCGCATCGAGCCTTGCGCTGATCTCGGTCGCCGGGGCCCTGTCGCTCTCCATGTCGTTCGCCGGGTTCGCCGTGGCCTGGGCCACTGCCGGAACGCTCGCGCTCATGCTGGCGTATCGCAGCGAACTGGCCGAGCTGCGCAACATCTCGGCTGGCGCGCACGAGCCGTCGCCACTGCCGGTACGGGCGCTCGTCGCGACGCTCCTCGCAGTCGGCGTGATCGGCGCCGTGGCGTTCCTGGTCGTACCGGCGGCCAAGTCAAGCCGCCTGCTCGCGTTCACCGCCAAGCTCCCCCACGAGTTGTCAGTGCCGACACCTGGCGGGCTGTCCAACCCGTCGCTGGGACGCGATGACCCCGGCCGACCCGGCGATGACACGGGCCCCGCGCCCAAGTCGTTCGGCTACTTCGGCTTTGCCGACCATCTGGACACGTCCGTGCGTGGTCGGCCCGACAACACCTTGGTCATGCGCGTGCGCTCCTCGGCACCCGACTTCTGGCGCGGCCAGACGTTCGACACGTGGGATGGACGTTCGTGGACGCTCTCGGACGCACGAACCGCCGTGGTCTCCAACGGCTCCCCCCTGCAGTTGCTGCAGCCCGTCGGCGAGCCCCCGGTGTCGGGCGAGGAGCT
>JANMKR010000196.1:0-13031 GCA_031372145.1 Actinomycetota bacterium
CCAGCGGATCGAATCCGGCGGAGCTTTGCAGCCGCCAAACCGCCAAGAGACTTCCGTGACAGGGCACGAGAAACATGCATGTTCTCTGGCGTTTGAGATCCCGGTGAACGGGCACTCTCTAGTCTGTTGGCTACGTCCTTCCGCCGTCCGATCGACGAGCACGGCGATGACACGATCGGATTGCCAGAGAGCCGCATGTCAACGCTTCGCCCACGACACGACTCGACGGACCGTGATGCGCTCATCATGGACCACATGCCCCTGGTGAAGGCGCTGGCACGTCGGTACGCGAACAGGGGCGAGCCCCTTGATGACCTGATCCAGGTCGGCACCATCGGACTCATCAAGGCCATCGATCGGTTCGACCCTGACCGCGGGACGGCGCTTGCGAGCTTCGCGACGCCGACGATCCTCGGCGAGATTCGCCGTCATTTCCGTGACCGGACCTGGATGGTGCACGTCCCACGTGGTCTTCAGGACGTCCATTCGGCCGTCAACCGGACGATTGACGACATGACCTCTCGGCTTCGTCGAAGCCCCTCCGTCCAGGAGGTCGCGACCGAGCTCGGCCTGAGTCAGGACGAGGTGCTTGACGCCATTGCCGCCGGCGCCGCGTACCAACCGTTGTCACTGTCGCGACCACCGAGCGGACTCGACGATGACGATCCGATCGATGTGAGCGTCGAGGAGGAAGGCTTTGAGTGGGCCGAGGGTCGGGCGTCGATCGGCAACCGGATCTCGAAGCTGCCGGCACGGGAGCGACGCATCGTGGCGTTACGGTTCAACGGTGGGATGACGCAGTCCGAGATCGCCGAGGTTGTCGGCATCTCGCAGATGCACGTCTCGCGATTGCTCGCCAAAGCCCTCAAGACACTTCAAGACAGCGTCGACCCCGCCGTCTGACGTACTCGCACTGCACGTTTTGAGGCGTCAGCGGCGTGCTCGGGATCGGCGGATGGTTGGGCCAGCGCGTCCTGTCGCGTCGGATAGCAGGCGAAGGCGTCCTGGGGGCTCAGCAGGTCGAACATGCGCGCAGTGGCGCCGCCGCTGGGTCCCTGAACGATTCGCAGGATGTCCTGTCCGGGCCGCGTGAGCGCGCCGCGTGTGCGCAGAAGCCAATTGATCGTCGAGCAGTCGATGAAGGTGGCTTCGCGCAGGTCGACGACGGCGAGGTTGCAGCGTGGCCACACGCCACTCGTTTGCTGCTCCAAGAGCGGTGCCGTCGCCATGTCGTGTTCGCCTTCGAGTGCGATCAGCCACGTGCCGTTGTTGTCGCAATGCGTGACGGTGACGGTGCCCGGGGCGCGTTCCGAGCTCATGATGGTCGGCCTGATCGTCCGCTCGAGGCGGAGCGGGCGTCGGTGTCGCGGGCGATGCGCAGACCCCAGCCTTCGATCTTGTCGATCACGGAGAAACGCGGACCTTCACTCACGACCTCTTCCGACTCGGGATTCTCGTGATTCAGGACGACCGCAAAGTGCGTCGATGCGGACCGAACCGACTCGTACTCGGCTCTCGTGAGTTCGATCGTCTGCGTGCAGTCGGCATCCCCGCATTCGCAGATGTAGGCCGTCATGGGATCGGCGCCGAAGCGCTCGCTCGCGGTCTCGATCCATTCGTTCTGCTCACGAAACCGCGCTTCGTTGCGGGCCTCGCGCTCGCGCCAGCTCACCATGTCGGACGCGTCTCGCCCGTCGGCGACGTCGACGGGCGACGCCATTGCGGCGCAGCGAAATACCAGCCTGCATGTGCGGTCTTGAACGTGACCACGACGGCACCTCTACGATCCACATCGTCGTCGACCGCTTGTTTGAGCCGACTTGACGAGACGCCGAACGATTGTTTCGGCGTCGTGCGGCCGGGTGCTGAGGCCGCATGCGCAAGGTAGCACCGAGGCTCGGCGCACGCAACGGCTCCCGACACGCGCGCGGCGGAAAGCGTAAACTTCGTTCCGCATGAAAACGGGACCAACTCGACAACTGCGGATTCTCCTGGCCGACGAACGTCGGCAGAAGCTTGAGCACGTCGCACGTGTGGTGACCCGTCTGGGGCATGCCGTCATCGCGAAAGAGACCAACATCTCGGCCGTTGCAGCGCTCACAGAACAGGAACCGCTCGATGTCGCGATCGTCGCCGTCGGCGCCGACACCGAGCACGCGCTTGATCTTATCGGCAGGATCGTGCGCGAGGCGACGTGCCCGGTGATCGCGTTGCTCGACATCGAAGACCCGTCGTTCATCCGCGAGGCGGCAAAGCGCGGCGTGTTCGCCTACATCACCAACGGCGACGACCAGTTCGAGGGTGCGATCGAGGTGGTGTTGCACCGGTTTGCCGAGTACCACGACCTGGAGGGCGCGTTCGGTCGCCGCGCGCTCACCGAGCGTGCGAAGGGCATCCTGATGGAGCGCCACTCGATTGACGAGGAGGCAGCCTTCCTGATGCTGCGCGAGCACTCCCGCAGCGCCAACCGCAAACTGATCGATGTCGCCCAAGCCGTCCTCGAAGCGCACTCACTCCTGCCCAACAAGGCGGACGAAACAACCCCCTGACGCGACGTCGGTCTACGAAGACGGGGCTGGTTCGCCGAGCGGATACCCTTCGTTTTCGGCGCGAGCCGCGTCCTGTTCGTCGTCAAGGCGATCTTCGGGGTGGCTGGTGATGATGCGCTTCGCGGTCTGACGCAACGCGTCGGCGGTCGGAGTCGTGGTGTCGCGTCGCCACAGAACCGCGATGTGCAACACCGAATCGTCGAACACGATGTTGAGTCGTGGCTGAGCGGAGAACTGCCCCTCGTCGATGCCGGCATGCCACTCGCCGCAGACGAATTCGTCTTCCTTGATCGCGAAGAAGCCCCCGGTGTCGAGCATGAAGGCCTCGAGATCGTCACCCTGCGCACGGCGTCCGGTGAGTTCGGGCTGGCCTGGCGGCGATCCGACCAAGATGCCCCGGGCGGCAAGGCGAAACGGGCCGCGGATGTCACCGACGCGCAACTCCACGAGGACCTCGCGGCCGACGAGGTCCGTCACCTTTGCGAGCGTCGTCGCATAGTCGAGCGGTTCCAGCTGTCGCGTGGTGTCCTTGCCGGTCATGCAGACCTCCTCCTTGCTGTCAGTGGAGTCGGGTGTGGTCGCCCGTCCACGGCGTATGAAAATGCGACGCTCACGAGGCCCATTTCCCTATCAGCTCATCTCAGGATTCTGACGCGTCGAACGCGGTGGCGATCTCGCTGACGTTGCCGACCACGATGAAGCGATCGGCAAGCTTGGTGAGTTCGAGCAGCCTGGGGATCGACGGTCCGTGGCACACCAACACCACGGGGCGCCCCCGGCCATCCGTCTGGGCCAGCCGCAGAAGCGCGCCGAGCCCCGAGGAGTCCACCAGGGCGACGTTGCTCAAGTCGAGGGCGATGTGGGACGCGTCGAGCACGATGTCCTCGACCGCCTTGCGAAAACGGGGGACGGTGTAGATGTCGAGTTCGCCCTCGAGCACGAACAGCGGTACGCCGTCGGCAGTGCCCGGCGTGATCTCCAGTCCCATAGAGGACTGGTCCCCGATCGGCAGGAGGTCGAAACCTCGGGGGACATCATCGTCAGCGCGATTCGGAGTTCGCCGAGCTTCGACGTAACCTCGAACTCAGTGGTCGCCGCCGGGGGCGGCCGCGCGAATGGCATAGATGCGTTCGAGTTGTGACAGCGCCAGCACTTTCGCGACCATGCTGTCGGGCGCCACGACGAGTTCGAGGTCGATGCGTCGAGCGTCTCCGAGCTGTGCCACGTCGATCAACATCCGGATGCCAGAGCTGTCGAGATAGCGGATCTCGCGCAGATCAAGCGTCACCTTGGGCGCACGGAGCTCGGTTGCGAGCCGATTCGCGACGTCCTCGACGTTGGCCAGGTCGATCTCGCCGGCAAGGCTGATCGTGGTCCCGGTCGGGCCGGTGGAGACATCAATGGCTGCCATGTTGTTGGAATCGTCGTTCATCGTCAAGGGAGTGCGGTTCGAGCGGCAGCGACTCTACTGTCCCGGTCGGCCCGTCGCGACGGCATGCAGCGCGACGAGGACAAGGTCGTCTTGGAGTTCGCGGCCATCGGCAAACGCGACGCTGGCGTCCTCGACGATCCTGACGGCGGTTTCGGCATCGCGGTGACCGGATCCCGCCAGCGTTGCCCGCAGCCGCTCAAGTCCGAAGAGCTGCTGGCCACGGCGGGCTTCGAGCGCGCCGTCGGTATAGCAGAGCACCGTGTCGCCGTCGGCGATATCGGTCGTCACCTCGTCGAACGTCGCGTCGGCGAACACCCCGATGAGCGAGCCCCGTGGGGACAGATCGACGATCGACCCGTTGCGGCGGCGCAGCAGCGGCGGGGGGTGGCCTCCCGCCGCCACGCGCAACGAACGTCCGTGCTCCGGCGAAATCGTCAGCCGCGCGCACATCGCCGTACAGAAGTCGCTTGCCGGGCTTTGATCGAGCAACGCCCGGTTGAGGATCTCGAGCAAGCGTCCGGGTGACGCCGTGGGATCCATCACCGCCGCGGTGCGCAATGTGTGCCGGGCCAGCCCCGTCAGCTGCGCCGCATCCGGGCCCTTGCCGCAGACGTCGCCGACGACGATGCACCAGTCATCGCCTGCCGGGTAGATGTCGTAGAAGTCGCCACCGACGGCCGCATGCGGCGAGGCCGGCCGGTAGCGCGCGGCAACGTCGATACCCGGGATGTCGGGAAGATCGGTCGGGAGCAAACCCTCTTGCAGCGTTCGCGCGATGGAGCGCTGCTCCTCGAGCAGACGCGCGTTCTCCACGGCGAACCCGATTCGGATCGCGATGTCCTCGACGAACGCCAGATCCAGACTGCCGAACGCCCCGTCCGCGGCGGGTGGGCCGACGAGCAACACGGAGGACGATCCGAGGGCCCGAAGCGGCACCGCGACGACATCGATCGCGCTCGTTTCGTCAGGCTTGCCCAGCAGTTCGTGGTCTCGGTCAGCGGATTCGGCGGCGGCATCGACTGCCGCGAGGTCGCTCTGGCCCTGGTCGACGACGCGCCGGACCAACGCGCCCAGGCCGTTCGGCTCGCGCGATGCCAGCGCCGACACAAGCGCCGCACGTGCCGCCGGGCTGCCGTCATCGACCAGGCCGGACGCGACGATTTCGTCGCCCTGGACGTCGGCGACTGCGGCCGGGGTCGCGAATGCGGCGCCGATCGTCTCGATCGCCCGATGCAGGCGTTCGCGGGCTCCGTGCGTCTCGTCCAGCGTGCGACTGAGGTCGGCCAGGAACCTGGACTTGGCGTCGCGGTGCTCGGCGGCGGTCCGCGCCGTTGTCGCGCGATCACGTTCCTGCGCCAGTTCGCGCACGAGCGAGCCGATGCGGCGGGGCAGGCGCACGGCCAAGGCGGTCGCGATCGCGACCGCTGATCCGCCCAGCGCGATCAGGATGACCGTGAGCTTGTTCGTCAGCCGGTCCTGATCCCGAACCGCGCGGCCCGTCAATCGTTCGCGCTCGACGTCCAGCGCGGATGCGGTGGCGCGAAAGCGGTCGAAGACCACTTTGCCGTCATCCACCCGCAGCCGAGCGGCAGCGAGACCGTTGGGACCCTGGGACGCCATTGCGATCTGCTGCTCGAAGTACGCCTCCAGTTGCCTGATCTGGTCGGCCTCGATGTCGACGAGCGGTCGCAGTTGCGGCTGATCGTCGATGTGGTCACGCACCACCCCGAGGGCGCGCCGGACGTCGCGGCGTCCCAGACGATACGGATCGAGGCTCGATCGCTGACCGGTCGCCAGAAGACCCCGCACACCCGTCTCCTCGTTGAGCATGGCGACCTCCATGTTGCGGATGGCGGTCCTCAAGGGAATCACGGTGCCGATGAACGTCGCCTTGGATCGATCGTTGATCTCGCGGGAGATCCACAGCGCCGTCCCCAGGACCAGCGCGAGCAGGCCGACGAGAACGCCGAACGCGACGGCCAGGCGTCGCCCGGCGCCTGCGCCCCGGCTGTGGGGTTCAATCTCCTCCCGCACGTTCCGGTTCCTGCGTCGTCGTCGGCAGCGTTCGCGTGATCTCGTCGAATTCGACGCCGTCCAGCAGGCTCGCAGCGACCTCAGCGACCTTGAGTCGGCGTCCCCGAGCACACCTGCGAAGGGCCTGAAACGCAGCGACGGCGCTGGTTCCGTATCGCCCCATGATGTAGCCGACGGATCGTTCGATGATCACCCGGTGATCGAGCCCCCGCTGCAGCTGATCGGCCAGCGCGCTGGCGCGGGTATGGCGGCGCGCCCAGGTTGCCGTGTCAAGGCGGGTTTCGAGCAATTCGTTGAACGCCCCGATCGCTGCGACCTCACTGTCGTCCCAAACCCGCGGCTCGGTCGAATGGGCGTTCAACGAGCCGATGACCTGGGAATGCAGCCGCGTCGGCACCCCGAGCACGGCGGCGACACCGGCCAACTGACGGGTGCCTTGCAGCGTCGGCCACCGTGGGTCGGTTCGCACATCGGTGGTCGCGACGATGCGATTGAGCACGAACGCCTCGACGCACGGACCCTCGCCCGCCTCCTCTTGCGCCGACTCGAGTCGCTCGGCCAGTGCATCGGTCGCAGCGACGTACCTCAGTTGGTGGTCGACAGGGTCGATCAGCATCAGTCCGACACCCGTCACACCGAACACCTCCGCCGCGCGCGCAAGCGTTCGGGCGACGGACGCGGCGATCTCCTCGTCGACCAAATCGGGAGCGTTCAGCTGGTCCAATGTCCGCAGGAGGACGTCTGGATCGATGCGCACGGCGGCCGGTTCACTCAAATCGCCCTTCCATTCACCATGAGCATCATCTCGCTCCTGTGACGTCGTGAACATTCAAAACCGACGTCCGCGGGTTTCAGGGCGGACCGTTGACGAACCCTGCGGCATCTTATCGGCCAGCGTCGAAGTCTGCGTCCTGGCTCAATCGACCCGCCCCAGATCACGTCGCATGGTGATGGTCGTGCCGGAGAGGCTGCGCCGAACGTCGACATCCGACACCGCCCGCATCAGCGGCAACCCCCGTCCGCGATCTCCCGGGGCCGGCAGCAGATTCCACAGTCCCCGATCGCGAATGCGCAGCGTCATTTGTGCCCCCTCGCGTACGAGTTCGACTTCGACGTCGCCAGAGGTGCCGGGGGCGTAGGCGTGCTCGACGGCGTTCGCCACCGCCTCGCCAACGGCAAGCAGGATGTCGTTCGCGTCAGCGGCGGCGATGCCATTGACCGCAAACCAGTCACGCATCGCACTCCGCAGGCCCGCGAGCTCCTGAGGGGAGGTCGAGAACCTGCGCAGAAACCTCACCGCCGTGTCGGTCGCGAGATCGACGCACAACACCGCGATGTCGTCCAGCCGATGCTGATCCACCGTCAGGTCGGCCACAAGCGCGGTCACGAACGCGTGGCCGGGGAGCTCGCGGCGTGCGCGCGCCGCGGCTGCGAGTCGGGACAGGCCCACGTCGATCGATTCGCCCCGTCGTTCGACGAGGCCGTCCGAGAACAGCACGAGCCGGGTTCCCGGAGCCAGCGTGACGTGCGCGTCGGTTCGCCGACTGCGGGAGGGGACGACCAGCGGCACGGATCTGCCCCCTTCCAAGAAGTGCGCATCGCCGTCATTGGCGATGACCAGCGGGGGCGGGTGGGCCGCGCACGAGTAGACGAGCTCGCCCGAATGGCGATCCAAGAGCGCGGCGGCGACGGTGGCGCAGTGCGCGGCAGGGATCGTCTCCGCAAAGAGCGCCAGCTGATCGATGAGCCTCGCCGGTGACTCGCACGTCAACGCCAGAGCGTTGACGGCCGCGCGAAGTTGGCCCATCGCCGCCGCCGCGCTCAGGCCACGCCCAACCACGTCGCCGACGAACAAACCCACCCGGCCATCCGGCAGCTCGATGGCCTCGCACCAATCGCCTCCGACCTCCAGGTCAGCCGCTGCGGGCTCGTAGAACGCGGCGACTGCGAGCCCCGGCAGCTCCGGCATGCTGTCGGCGAGCAGGCTCTGCTGCAGGCGAAGCGACACGTGGCGATGCCGTTCGGAGAGCTGGGCATTGTCGAGGCTCAGGCCGACCTGCTGCGACAACACATCGAAGTACGCGAGATCGTCTGCGTCAAACGCCCGTACCTTGCTGTCTGACGTGCCGATCAGGAGCGCGCCGAGTCGCCGGCCCGGTGGACCGAGTGGGAGCGTCATGACCGATCGCGGTCGCAGTTGCCCGATCAGCCCGCGGGCGGGAGGAGTCAGGGAATACTCGTTTGCCGACTCGGGAGTCAGCGCGAACAGGTGCGGGCGTCCCGTTGCGGCGACGTCCGCGATGCTCCCGGCGATTCCCTTGTCGACCGAGTGCTCCCGGCGGAGCATCTCGAACGCCGGTTGAAGGGCGGGATCGCGGTGGCGTACCGCCGCAACCGCGGGCTGGCCGGCTTCGTCGAGCAGCTCGACCGACGCGAAGTCCGCGATGTCGGGCACGAGCGCGTCAAGCAACCGGTCGATGCGGCGAACGGTTCCGTCGGCGGCATCGAGTGATGCCAGGAGTTCGGCCGCAAATTCCGCGCGGCGGCGTGCTTGCTCGTGGAGCGCGCGTTCTGCAACCACGGTGTTGTGCAGTCGGGCGCGTTCGAGTGCCTGCGCGGCCTGCCCGGCGATCAACTCGAGGAACCCCCGGCGCGCGGCGTCACCTCGCTGTGGGCCGTCGAAGGCGAAGACCACGACGCCCAGTGCGGCGCCTTGGACCACGAGCGGCAGGATCACCGCAGCCGAGAGCCCGCGCATCGCGAGGCACTTGGCCGCCTGTGGAAATCGCCACCCTGAGGTCCTGACGTCATCGAGAAATCGGGGCTCGGCCGACATCAGCACATCCGCGAGGATCGCCGAGGCAGCGACGCGGAACGGTGGCTCGTCGTTGAGCAGACCACCGACATCGGCCGCGATCTCGAGTTCCCCCGATGCCAGGGTCAGTGCAAGCGCTCCGGTTGCGGCATGGAGCGTCCGGACCCCTTCGGCGACGAAGGCCTCGGCGACATCGGCGACGGTCATCGCAGCCGCGAGCTGGGCGGCGAATGCCCGCAGGCGCTCGGCACGATCCCGGGCATCGCTCTCGTCTTGGAACTGGTCGGCGCGCTCGCGCGCCTGGATCACGATCTGACCGATGCTCGCGAGCTCGGCCCGATCGGCATCACCCCACCTCCGGTCACTCGGGAGGAGGATCGCCGCGAGCCGCCGTCCTCCGAGCGAGATCACTGCGGCGGCGGGATCATCCGGGGTGGGGTGCGCCGACGTGGTCGACGATCGGCGATTCGCGAGCATGATCACATCCGCGCGGCCGGAGCCGCTGAACAGCGTTGGAACGATCAGGTTGGGGAGTCTCGTCGGTGCGTGATCGCGCCGACCACGCTGCGCCCAGGTGGTGAACTGGGCTCGGTCGTCGAATGCCCCGAGGATCACCTCTGCGGCATGGAACGATCGCGCGAGGTGGTCCAGGGCCACGTAGGCGACCTCGTCCGGTGTCGTGACCGCGGAGAGCCGGGTGGTGAGTGCCTGGAGGCGCCGCGCCCGCTCGTTGGCGCGACCATGGGCGATGGCCTGGGCCGCCAGGCGTCCCAGCGATATGAGCAGGCCAACGGTGGCGGCATCGAATGCGTGCTCGTCGCGAAACCCGACGGCCAGGGCCCCCGGCAAGGGCGGGCCGTCCAGAAGCGGCACTGCGATGAGGCTGCCGATCTGCGAACGCTCGAACTCCGTCAGCACCGCCGCGCCGAGTGCGGCTGCTGCATCCCGGCTCGGGAGGATGACGTTCGTCCTCGTCGCAGCGGCCATCGTGATCGGAAACGGATCGTCGAACCGCAGCTGCTCCATTCGGGCGACGATCGCGTCGGGAAATCCGCGGGCGGCGATCATCTCGATCTTCATGGTCGCCTCGTTCGTGCTGACCAGCGCCGCCGTCCGTGCGCCAGGCAGGTGCATGGCCTCCGTCAGGAATGCCTGACCGATCTCGCCCAATGTGAGTACCACCGAGTTGTGTGGCGTCGGCCCCGTGCCACCGGTCGAATTCGGCTCGTGCGTCGTCACTCGTGGTTCCTGATCGCAGCTCGTGCGTCGAGCTCGTCGCGCTCGGGATGGCACGCGATCAGCTCGATCAGGAGCTGGCGAAGCTCGTCGTCACGGCCGTCGTCGCGCAGCAATGGCGATTCGTCGTGCCCGGCCCGGACGAGGTCGAGCCGTCCTCGCTCGGTCAGCGAGCAGAGCGTTCGCCGCCGGTCGTCGGGATCCCGGGAGCGCTCGACATACCCCGCCTGCTCGAGCCGCTCGAGGGTGGCGCTCATCGTCTGCGGCGTCACGCGGAGCGCCGTCGCGAGTTCGCGCTGCGACGGGCAGCAGGTGGCGAGCAGGGTCAGGACGCTGCGCGTCGTCCCGCTCATCTCCGCGCCGCATTCATTGGCGCGGCGGTCACTCAGCCGTGCGGCGAGACTGAGCAGCCGTCTGGTCGGCAGGCGGTCGGCCGTGTGGGATGGGGGGAGTGAGATGTATCGCATCATCAGGTGAACGGACAGTCAGCCGGACTGATGATTCAACTACCCACGCCGGTGCGGTCCAAACCCCATCAGTCTGGCAAACGGCGTCGAGGAGATGGTGCTTCCCTTGGGTGACGAAGGGCGGTTGCCGGTGGCGGGCGGGTTTCGGAGTGGACAGGATGGGGGACCTCTTCAATGAGGCAGGTCACGACCGAGCGGAGTGATGTGAGCCAAGCGTCCGAATACGAGGTCTTCAGCGAGGATCAGCGCATTGCAGCGAGTTCCACGGAGCCGCTTCACGCGCCGGCGGTCGCGCGGGCGGGAATCCGTCCCGTCCACGTTCGTCGAGGGCGGTCACTGCCGCCCGCTCCACCGCTGGCCTGGTACGAGTATCTGCCGACGTGGGTGTCGATCAGCCTCTTTCTCCACGGCTTGGTGCTGCTGCTTGCGATCGTCGCGCTCGCCTCGCCCGAGACCTTCGGGCTTGCCAGCGAGGGCTCGGTGGATCGCAATGCCGTGGTGCAGACCGCGCAGTCCGACGCGTTGCGCAATCGCGTGACATCGCTCGAGCAGCAGCTTGCCGCCACGCGCGGTGCAGTTGTGGTGCCGGACAGCAGCGCCACAACTGACGCGCTGACGCAGCGGCTCGTGGCGCTCGAGGGACGGCTGGCGGCGGTCTGCGCGAGGAGCACCCCACCCTGTTGAGCGACGAGGGGCCCGCCTCACGGGGCGATCCGCTCGTCGACGTCGGAACCCCGGTCGCCGACCACGTTCGCTACGTCGCGATCGGCGACTCCATCGCCCGGGGTTTTCTGCCGACATGGCCGCGCCCGTGGCGGCGCGATCGGTGCGACTTTCGGTTGACCGGCATCCCGCTGCGGTGGTTCGATGACCCCTCCATCGCGTATCCGGTGACCGCCGCGCGAATGATCTCGGACGCCGTGGGCGCGCCCGTCGCGCTCGACATGGAGCGCACGTGCTCAGGCATGCGAACAGATCATCTGTGGCGAAATGACTCCCCGACGGAGCTGCTGCGATCCGGGTTCGACAACCCCGTCGACCTCGTCACCATCACGGTCGGCGCCAACGATCTGATGCCGCTGTGGTTTCGCCACCTCGCGGCGGTGACGATCCTTCGTCCGGTTCAACCGCTGCTGCCGACCGCGCTCACGCGATCGGTGCGCGAACGTTGTGCACCGCAGCGGCGGCGGATACTCGTGGCGGCGAGCGGCGTCGAACATCGACTCGATCGAATCCTGGCGTGGATTGGCGACCAATCGCCGTCCGCTCGCGTCCTCGTGACGTCGTACTGCTCGGGAGACGACTCGCAGTTTCCCCACACCGAATTCTCGCTGCCGCTGTTCGGGGCGATCTGCGCAGCAGTCGGCCGTCACACATCGGCGTCGATGATCGATGTCACACCCCTGCTCACCGTTCCAGGTGCGAACCGGACGCTGACCAGCAGATGGGATGGTCTTCACCCGACCGCCGACGGCCAGCGGGCAATCGCCCGTGCCGTCGCCGACGAGGCCGTGCGATTGATGGCCGTGACCCACGGCTGAGCAGCCATCCGGTGGTCCCTATCTGCCAAGACCGAGCGCTCGGAGTGGTTGGCATGTCCCCGGACACCGGCGCAGATCGGCCGGGCACAGCCGCTTCGGTTTGGCCGGTCACCGTCTGAGGCGTACCCTGATTGCTCAGGCCACCGTGCCGCGATGGATCGCTCCCGTTTCCCTCGTGACGCTGCCCGCTTCGGCGGACGGGAGAGAGAGACCACATCACGGCGTTTGCCTCGCTCCGGTTCACGGCGCATGAGCGACGGGTGCTCGTGCCGCTGGCGTTGACCGGATTCTTCGAGACGTACGACGTCGCCCTGCTGACGCTGGGCGCGCCGGTCCTCGCCCGCGGGCTGGGGCTCAGCATCGGGATGTTCGGCGTCGGCGTGGCGATCATCCGACTCGCGACGTTGGCGAGCATTCCCGTGCTGCGACTGGCCGACCGGTGGGGGCGACGGACGTTGCTGTTCGTCTCGCTCGCGATCTTCACGTGCGCGACCGGCATGACGGCCCTGGCCACGGGTCTGGTGGTGTTCGTCGTGTTCCAGATGGTGGCGCGGGTGTTCCTCGCGACCGAGTCCACGCTTGCGAGCCTGGTCATCGCCGAGGAGTTTCGTCCGCACAGGCGCGGCGCCGGGCTCTCCGTCTTGGGGGTGGTCTCGGGCGCGGGGTTCGGCGCGGTCGGTGGCCTGATCCTCCTGGTGCCGCTGACCACGCTCGGCTGGCGCGTGTTCTACGTGTTCGCGCTGCTTCCACTGGGCATCGTCGTCTACCTACGGCGCAACCTGCGCGAGACCCGCGCGTTTGTGGCCGCACGTGACGAGCACCGCCTGCAGTCGTCGTTTTGGCCGCGTGTCGGCGCGCTCCACCGGCGCACGCTGATCAAAGCCGTGGCGCTTGTGGGCGCGTTCGGCTTGGTGCAGACCTCCGGGTTCTACTACGCCTCGGATCTCGCGCAGAACA